>JAHEKN010000055.1 GCA_024638305.1 Gemmatimonadota bacterium
CGGTCGCCGTGCTGACCGTCGTGGTCTTCCGTCTTCTCTCGATGCTGGGCCGGCGGCATTCGATTCTCGAAGCGATACAGGCATTGCCAGGGACGATTCTCACTGCCGGACTACCGAGCGCTCACTGCCGGACTACCTGGGGTTCAGCGCAGGAAGACGAGGGGCATCAGCCGACGCCTTCCGTCGAGCACGCGATCGATGAAGTGGTGCGTATAGGCCAGGACCAGCGTGCCGCGATCGTAGACCTCCAGCGTGTACAGATCCTGGGGCCGGTAGGTGCGCAATTCATCGAGGCCGCCGAACGCCGGCACCTCGTCGATGTAGACCCTGGGCTGAACCCAGCGACCGCGCCGGAGAATACAGTCCCCGGCACCGAACGTCTGCGAGCCGAAGCCACCCGCACCGCCCCCGCAGAAGGAGACGCTGAGGCCAAAGCGGCCCTGCATGAAGTCGACCACGTCCACCGTGGGAGCCGCGATCAGGTCCTCGCGCTCCAGGGCTCGCACCTGTACCGCGATGCCGCGCCGCCGCGTCTCGAATCGGTTGGCCAGGACGCGAATCCCCTCGAGCTTGATCGGATCCGGCCGCAGCGAGACCACGAACGGCTCGGGCTCGCGGCCCGCGACCACGAATTGGACGGTCTCGTAGCCGATGAGCTCGGCGTAGAGGTGGTAGTTCTGGTCGGGGAATACGGGCAGCGCGAACGATCCGTTCTCGTGGGTGAGGTACCCGGTTTGCGACCCCGCCGGTGCGACGAAAGCGCCGTGGAGCGGTTCCCCCGTGGCACCGTCGACGACGACGCCTCGAAGAACCAGCCGCTGGGACTCGATCTCCTGCGCCGTCGATGCGCACGGGAACGACGCGATCGAGAGTGCCACGGCCAGCCCCGCCAGGGGGACACTCAATCCTCGGCATGTTGACGTCACCGGCTCCTCCTTCGGGAACGGAGGACGCGTGAGGCTTGCCCACGCGGTATGAGGACTACACCGGGAGCGAGTCGAGTGTTCGCCGGCTCAGGAGAACAGATCCGTCTGCGTCCGGTCCCGCGGCCGGGGCAACGCCAGACGCCTGAAGTCCCGAGTGGAGAGCCTGGGCACGGGCCCGTCCAGCCCGGCACGCCTCCGGGAAACCTCGAAGAGAGATCGGATCTGCTGTGCGAACGGGCCCTCCCCCCTGCCTCTGACCCCAAAGCGGCTGTCGTACAGTCGGCCTCCCCGGGTGGACCGAATCCGCGAGACGATCCGCGAGGCCCGGTCGGGGAACCTCTCATGCACCCACTGTACGAACAGATCCTTCACGCCGTGCGGAAGCCTCAGAAGCACGTAGCTCGCAAACGAGGCTCCCGCGTCCCGGCATGCGTCCAGAATGTCCGGAATCTCGGTCTCGGTCAGGCCCGGGACCACCGGTGCCACGTTTACACCGACCGGCACACCGGCCTCGGAGAGGGACCGAATCGCGTCCAACCTCCTGGCTGGAGTCGAAGCCCGTGGCTCCATGCTCCGCCCTAGCGCGGGGTCCAGCGTCGTGATCGACAGGATGGCGGCCGCTGCACCGACCCGGGCCAGCTCCGCGAGGATGTCTACGTCCCTCGTCACCAAGTGGTTCTTGGTGATGACGGCGACTGGGTTGCGGGCCTCAGCGAATACGTCGAGGCAGCGTCGCGTCAGCCCGAGCCTGCGCTCGATCGGCTGATAGGCGTCCGTGACTCCGCTGAGAAGCACCGGTTGAGGCACCCAGCCCCGGGACGACAGCTCCTCCCGAAGGAGCTCCGGCGCCCGATCCTTGACCATGATCCGCGTCTCGAAGTCGAGGCCGGCCGAGAACCCCAGATACTCGTGCGTCGGTCTGGCGTAACAGTAGCTACAGCCGTGCTCGCAGCCCCGGTAGGGGTTGAACGTGGCCTCGAATCCGAAATCCGGGCTCTCGTTCCGAGCGATCACGCTCCGGGTCGCGTCGCGATAGAGGACGGTCGGGACCGAACCGACGTCGCCGTCCTCCTGTTCCGGCGGGCCACACCCGGACGGCTCCGGCTCCAGGTGGATGGTCTCGAAGCGGTTGGCCGGATTCGAGGACGCGCCGCGGCCACGCACCGGATCGGCATTTGGCGTACGGGTGGGGTCGTACATGAGCCGGTCCTACCCGACGACAGCTCGATTGTTTCGGGTTTTATTCGGTATCGAATCGCGGAGGCGACCCGGTCGTCACCCGGCTCCGGGCCGCACGTCCAGGCGGAAGATCTGCGTGCGAATCTTCCAGTCCCTGCCTTTGCGCAACAGAATGGTCACGTGCGTGCCTTCGACCCGCTCGGAGCTGCCTCCCGCGACCGGCACTTCGTAATAGAACGGTCCCGTCACGAAGCCCATTCGCCCGGAGGCGTCGAAGTCGATCATCGATGTCTGGAACTCTCCGATAGTCGGCAGAAACGCCTCGAAGAACTCCCGGAGGGCTCGCTCTCCGATGATGGGCTGCCGGTCGGGGAACAGCAGTTGCGCCTCCTCCCAATAGGAGTCGACGGTGCGGTCGAGCCGGTCTTCGCGCACGGCCAGACGCCACTCCGTCATCGCCTCCCCGACCCGCTGGATGACCTCGGCGTAATACTCCGCCAGGAACGCTCCCGCCCCGCGGCCATCCCCACCGGGGGCGCCCGGATTCGCGCTCTGGGCCAGGAGCGGCGAGGCGGACGCGAGCGAGAGCGACAGCGTGAGGAACGTGGTGGCCGATCGGGTGATCATCCCTCGTCTCCCCCGGGGTCTTCCCGGTCCCGGTCGCGGATGCTCCGGAATTCGTTGCCCTCCCGCCAGTTGGGGAAGGCGTCCGACCCGGCGAGCCGGTGACCGACGATGTACAACAACTCCACGTCGTCCAGCATGCCCTCGAAGTCCCAGTTCGGATCGAACTCGTCCGAGGGCTTGTGATAACGATTGGCGGTATAGTCGGCGCGACGCTCCAGCGTCCACTCCGAGCCGAACTCAAGATGGTCGATTCCCGAGTCGGTGTACAAGGCCGGGACGCCCACCTTGGCGAAGCTGAAGTGGTCCGATCGATAGTAGAAGCCCTTTTCGGGCTCCGGATCCGGTCTCAGGGTCCGACCCTGCTCTTCCGCCGCCGCCGCCAGGTAGTCGTCCAGCTCAGACGCGCCGTGCCCGACCACGGTGACGTCCCGCATGGGTCCGTCCACGTTCAGGCCGTCCATGTTGAGGACCGCGACGGTGCGGTTGGTTGGAAAGACGGGGTTGGACGCATAATAGGCCGAGCCCAGCAATCCCTGCTCCTCGGCGGTGACCGCCAGGAACGCGATAGAGCGCGCGGGGCGCTCGGGCAGCGATGCGAAGGCGCGTGCGAGCTCCAGCAGGCCGGCGGTCCCCGTCGCGTTGTCGAAGGCCCCGTTGTAGATGGGGTCATCGAGCGGTTCGTCCGTTTTGCCGAAATGATCCCAGTGGGCCGTGTACATCACGATCTCGTCAGGCCGCTCGGAGCCCGGCAGGAGCGCGATCACGTTGCGTGAGCTCGAGCGTCGGATGCCGTTCTCGAACGAGGTGGCGGCCGTGAGCCCGAGCGACATTGCCTGGAAGCCGGCTCGGGTGGCCGATTCCCGGGCCTCGGTGAAGTCCTGGCCAGCCTGACGGAACACGTCCGCGGCCTGCTCGGAAGTGATCCAGCCCTCGACCTCGACTCGCCCCATGTTGTCGTCGTCGGCGGCAAGCCCGAACTGGGGTCCCGTCCACGACGACCGCACCACGTCCCAGGGATACCCTGCGGCCCCGGTCTCGTGGACGATCAGCGCGCCGCGGGCCCCCTGCCGCGCGGCCTCCTCGAACTTGTAGGTCCAGCGGCCGTAGTACGTCATCGCGTTACCGCGGAACACCGCTTCGTCCTTTGTGGCATAGCCTGGGTCGTTCACGAGAATGACCACGGTCTTCCCGGTCGCGTCTACCCCGGCGTAGTCGTCCCAGCCGAACTCGGGCGCCACGATTCCGTAGCCCACGAACACCAGCTCGGAGCCCTCGAGGCTCGCCCCGGGGACGACACGCTTGGTCCACCCCACCCAGTCCTCTCCGAACGCGAGCGTCGCTGAGGAGCCCCTGCCAGAGATCGAGAGGGGGCCGCCGTCGGTCGTGATGGCGACCAACGGAACGTCCTGCGTGTAGCTGCTTCCGTTCCCCGGTTCGAGACCCGCGGCGCGGAACTGCTCGGTCAGGTAGGTGATCGTCCGCTCCTCACCCGGCGAAGCGGGGCCCCGACCCTCGAACTCGTCCGAGGAGAGGGTCTGGATGTCGCGGGAGAGCCTCTCCGCCGACAGGCGGGAGCGGCCGTCATCGTCGATATCCGAACGATCCGCGCACGCGAAGGCGGCAATGACCAACAGGGGAAGGGACAGTCTGGAAACAGCCATGCTCGGAGTACCGTTGGGGGAGACAACTCGGGTGCGGCGGGCTCCGATCGGACAGGGTATCTATGGGGAAGCCGGAAGACCCGCAATGGGGAGGAGTCCCAGGATCCACCCCGCCGCCCGGAGGGACATCCAAGCGGTCACCCCGATCAGCAGGAGGAATCCCGCGGCGCCGGTGATCAGGAGGGCTCTACTCGCGCGCCGCGCCCCGTCCGGGCTAGCCACGTGTCGCTCCAGGAGCTCGACGTTGCGCGCGTTCGCCTTCCAGGCAGCGTCGAACAGATCGCCCAGACCGGGAACGACCCCGAGTGCCGCCTCCAGGGCCACGTTGCCCAGCATGCGCAGGAGCAGGCTACGGGAGGCACCGAGTCTTACCCCCACGCCCACGATGTAGGCGGCGATTGCCGCGCCGGCCGCGTCCCCGAGTCCGGGCACCAGCCCCAGCAGGGCGTCCAGGCCGAAGGTCCGGCGCGTGAGCGGCACGGGGATGGACGAGTCCATGAGGTGGGCCAAGGCCCGGGCTCTCCGGAGTCCGTTCGGCACTCCCCGATCGGGATCGTCGGCCGCGGGCCGAACTGTGGGCCCCGGAGGCTCGGGCTCGTGATCAAGCATCGCAGATGCGATAGAGAACCCACGTTGCTACGCTGCGGAGAGGCCGCCAGATCTCCGCGCGTTCGAGCACCCCCGCGGGGGTCGGTCGCTCCTCCAGTCCATCGAGGCGGCGGACCCCCTCCTGTACGCCGAGGTCGGTGGCCGGCATCACGTCCAGGCGGCCGAGCCGAAACATCAGGAACATCTCGGCGCTCCAACGGCCGATGCCCCAGACCTCGGTGAGCAGCTCGACGACCTCCTCGTCGGGGAGGCGCGCGATGGACCGGAGCTTCAGGCGACCCGACGTCACCCGCTCGGCGAGGTCGAGGATGCACCGGGTCTTGGCACGCGACAGACCGGCGGAGCGGAGCCGGTCCTCACCGAGCGCCAACGCCTCGGCAGGCCGCGGGAAGCTCCCGTGCTCCGTGAGGTCGCAGACACGACCATAAATGGTCCCGGCGGCGTTGCCGGAGAGCTGCTGGTATACGACGGCGCGCGCGAGCGCGTGGAAGCGGCTGAACCGTTGGCTGGGGTGAGGGAAGCCCGGGAAGGGAGGCACGCGCTTCATCCACGTGCCCAACGCTGGGTCCCTGCGGGCCAGGGATCGGAGGTCGGATGGCGGAGGAAGGACGGGTCGCACGTGGCTCCTCATTCTGCTGGGTGGGCGCTTCGCGCGGGAAGCAGGGGGAATCCCGCGACCGGAGTCTGTCCCGGTCACTGGCTCGGCGCCAGCCGACGCTGCGCTCTCCGGGTCCGCCCGCGTCCGATTCCCCGTTCGCCCGCTGGCTCGCGGCACTAGCCGGCACGCCACTCTTGGGGTTCTAATACACGAGAAGCGCGCTCCGCCGCGCGTCCGCTCCCGCGTCGCTCGACCCCCGAGGACTCCCTTGCCACCCAGCTATCTGGAAGATCCCGCCTTCACGGTCGCCGTGGCTCTCGCGGCCGGGGTGATCGCGCAGGCATTGGCGCATCACATCCGGGTGCCCGGAATCGTGGTGTTTCTGCTGGCGGGCGTGCTGCTCGGCCCGGACGGCTTCGGGATCGTGCAGCCGGAGAACATGGGCCACGGACTCGAGATGCTGGTGGGCCTGGCCGTGGCGGTCATCCTCTTCGAGGGAGGGCTCAACCTCAACATCGGGCGCCTACGCAGGGAGGCGAAGACGATCCGGAGGCTGATCACGGTCGGGGCAATGGTGACGGCCTCGGGGGGGGCGGTGCTGGCGCATCTGATCATGGGATGGAACTGGACGGTGAGCATCCTGTTTGGAACCCTGGTCATCGTTACGGGCCCCACCGTGATCACGCCCCTCCTCCGCCGCATCCGGGTGAAGAAGTCCCTCCAGACGGTCCTCGAAGCGGAAGGCGTCCTCATCGACCCGGTGGGAGCCATCGTGGCGGTGGTGGCGCTGGAGTTCGTGCTCGAGGGCGGTGGGACCGAGGCGGCCGTCGGCCTGCTCGGCATTCCCTGGCGGCTGATCGTGGGCGCCCTGATCGGCGTTGTGGGCGGCCTGTTCATCGGAACCGTGCTCCGCTACGAGCCGCTGGTGCCCGATGGGCTCAGCAACATCTTCACCCTGGCACTGGTGCTGGTGCTCTTCGAGGTCAGCAACGCGGTGTTGCCCGAGAGCGGCATCATGACCGTGGCGGTCGCGGGGCTGGTGGTCGGCAACATGAGGACCCGCGTTCAGCGCGACCTTCTCGAGTTCAAGGAGCAACTCACTGTGATGCTGGTGGCGATGCTGTTCGTCCTACTGGCCGCAGACGTTCGACTGGCCGAGGTGGTCGCATTGGGGGCGCCCGCGATGCTCACGATCCTCGGGCTCATGTTCATCGTGCGCCCGATCAACGTCTGGGTGTCCTCGGCCGGCTCGGGCATGAGCACCAACGAGCGGCTGTTCATGAGCTGGTTGTCGCCCCGTGGGATCGTGGCCGCCGCGGTGGCGTCCCTCTTCGCACAGCTCCTCGTGGAGGGCGGTTTCGAGGGCGGGCCCGAGCTCCGAGCCATGGTGTTCCTCGTGATCGCGGCCACCGTGGTGATACAGGGCCTTACCGGGGGCTACGTGGCCAAGGCACTGGGCGTGAGCCGACCTACGGACAACGGCTTCGTGGTCGTGGGCGCACGCGCCGTAGCCCGGGCGCTTGCGACCGTCCTGCGGGACGGGGGGCAAGAGGTGGTGCTCATCGATTCCAACGCAAGCGAAGCTCGCCGTGCCGAGTCGGAAGGCTTCACCGTGATCTTCGGGAGCGCCGACGAAGAGCGAGTGCTGGTCAGGAGCGACGTTGAGGGCCGACACGGCTTCATTTCGCTCACGCCCAATGCCGACACGAATCTGCTGATCGGAAACCAGGTCAGGGAGATCTCCCGCCGGCCGCAAACCTATGTGGCACTGGCCCGCGGCGGTGCCGGCGCGAGGGCGCGGCGGGTCCACCACCATGGCCACGAGATCCTCTTCGGAGGAGCGATCGAGATGGGACAGTGGAACCACCGGCTCGAACAGGGTGCGGCCACGGTGGTCTGGTGGTCGCTCCGGGGGCCACCCTCCGAGCCGCTCGGTGGAGGCAGCCTGGGCCCGGATCTCAAGGCCGGACACCATCTGATCCCGTTGGCCTACGAGAGGAACCGCCGCGTGGAGCCGGTTTCGGATGCGGTCGTGTTTCGGCCCGGGGACCGAGTGGCTGTCCTCCTGTCGGGGGATCGGCCTCCAGGATTGGAGGACCGGCTCCGGGAGGCGGGGTGGGTGCGCGGTGAGATCGAGGCCGCAGAAGCCGAGCCCGTCACCACCTGAGGAGCCGAGGGTTCCGGGTCAGGGCATCAGGAGCGAGAGTCCCGTCACGAGCAGGACGAACACGCCGGCCGCGACCTTCACGCCGATGGACAACACGCGCGCGATCAACGTACCCCAGCCGACACGGCCCGCCTGCTCGACGGACGTCGTCTCCAGGTACGTCATGATCGCGGCCCCCGCGAAGGACCCGGCCAGGGCCGTGATGACCGGTCCGAGGAAGGGGATCGGAACCCCGACGAAGATTCCTGCGAATCCTCCCAGGATCGCGCCCCAGAAGGCCTTCCGAGATGCGCCGTAGCGTTCTCCCACCTTCTTGAGAGCCAGGAACTCGATTCCTTCCGCCGCGGCCGTCACGAGCACGAGTACCAGCCAGGTGCCCCAGCCGACGTGGCCGAGCAGGGCGAGCACGGCCGCGGCCGCCGTCATGATCCACACCCCGGGGAATCCGAAGGGGACCAGCAGCAGGGCGCCCAGCATGGCCACCCAGATCAGCGTGGAGATCGCGACTCCGAGGATCTCCACCTCAACCCTCCACCAGCGTGCGCACCGGAGCGCTGCCGCGACGAGAGGCGTCCCTCACGGGAGGGTCGCCATGATGGACTGGATCAACCGCACCTGTCCCTGCGAGGCCACGTTCCCCTCCTCCCACTCCGCCCCCGGATTCATCGACGTGATCTCTTCGAGCGAGCGACCCTGGGCGACCGCGGCGGCTACCCGGTCACGAACGGTCTGGAGCATGCGTCGCGCCTCCCGCAGCTCCTCGGAGTTGGAGAGCGGGCCGTGTCCGGGAATGATCCGGGTGTCGGCGTCCGCGATGTCCAGGGCGCGGTCGTGCGCGGCGATGGCTCCGCCGATGGAGCCGCCGCTCCCCGTGTCGATGAAGGGGAACCGCCCGCTGAAGTACGTGTCCCCCATGTGGAGCACGTTCGAGCTCCGGAAGTGGATGATCGCGTCCCCGTCGGTGTGCGCGTTCGGGACGTGGAAGGCGTGCACCTCCTCACCGTTCATGTGGAACGTGGCAGTTTGGTCGAACGTGACCACGGGCCAGGCGCCTGCCGGTGCCGCCGGGGTCTCGAAAGCCTGCCCAAACCGGTCCAGCACCTGGTCCACGCTCAGCCGCTCCCGCACGTTTTCGTGTGCCACGATCAAGGCGCCCGCGCGGCCCAGGTTCTCGTTGCCGCCGGTATGGTCTCCGTGCCAGTGGGTGTTGAGCACGAACCGGACGGATTGGGGGGTGATCGCCCGGATGGCCGCGAGGATCTTGTCGGTCAGCGGGGCATACTGGTCGTCGATCACCATCACGCCATCGGCGCCCACCGTGACGCCGATGTTCCCGCCGCTCCCGGTGAGCATGTAGATCCCGGGAGCCACCTGGGTCGTGCCGATCTCGACGCTGGAGAAGTCCTGCTGCGACTGGGCCGGCAGGGCTGTCAGCGCCGTCAGGGCGACGAGGATGGCGACGAGGATCGCGGCGGGGGCGGCCACGGGGCGAGCGTTGCGCATGCGTGGTGTCCTATGGGCGGAGAGGGCCGCGCCAGCGGACCAGCAGGCGGACGCGGATCGCGGCAAACTTCGGCCGCCTGCCGGCGGGCGGCAAATCAGTTCCTGACGGTCGCGACCCGCTCCTCCACCTCGGAGAGAAGGCGGTCGAGGTCGGCGCGGTCGAGATGGCGGCCTCCCAGGAACACGGCGCGGATGTCCCGGGTGCGCGCGATGTCCTCCAGCGGATTGCCGCCGAGCAACACCAGGTCGGCACGCTTCCCCGGCTCGATCGTGCCATGATCCGCCACCAGACCCAGGAACTCGGCCGCCCGAATCGTCGCCGCAGCCAGAGCGTCTGCCGGGGTCAAACCCGCCTTCACGAGCTCTCCGAGCTCGTCGTGGGCTCCCGACCCGGGGAATACGTAGGTGTCACCCGCATCCGTGCCGAGCACGATCTTCACACCGGCGGCGTGCGCCCGACCCGTGATTCTGAGCCCCTCCTCGTAGAAGCCGCGCATCACCCGCCGGCCCTCGGGTGACGGATCGAGCGCGACCATCCGGTCCGCGTCGGCTTGCCAGGCCTCCCACCCTGCGGCCGGGATGTACTTGGCCCGCGGATCGTTCCGAAACCCGGGGTCGTCGGCATAGGCGTCCATGCGTCTCGTGACGTGTGTCGGCACGTACCACGTGTTGTTGTCCACGAACGTCCTGAACGTCTCCTCGCACGCAGCCTCGTCATGATCGTCCACCATGGAGCGCAACACCTCCATCGGCGGATTCTGCGACCGGGCCGTCGAGCGGAATGACGCGGAGCCCGGGAAGCAATCGAACAGGAAGTCGCGCGCATGCTCCAGGCTGTGGAGCCCCAGCTCCGACGCCGCGGCCGCCGACATCCGGAGCGGCAGGTGCCCGCCCACGCGAATGCCGCGCCGGTCCGCCTCATCGACGATCCACTCGAGCGCATCGGGGGAGAGTCGGTAGTAGACTTTTATCCAGTCCACGCCGCGCTCATCGACCCGAGCCACTACCTGACGGGCTTCCGGCTCCGTCACCTGGTAGTCCCATGGCGGGTTGATCGGAAAGCTGCTGAGCGCGAGCAGCCGCGGGCCGATCCGCGCGCCGGCTTCGATCTCATCCTGCCATTCCCGCAACTGCCCGATGCAGGTGCGGCCGTCCGGTTCCTCGCAGTCCGACGCCATCTCCCTCACGCCCGTCACGCCGTAGGCGACGAACTGTGGCATCAGGACGCTGGGTGCCAGCGGACTGCGTAGGTGGACGTGCATGTCCCAGAGCCCGGGAATCAAGAATCTGCCCGATCCGTCGACTACGGTCGCTCCCGTAGGGACCACGGCGTCCGAGGCTACAGACCGGATGCGCCCATCCGCGATCACCACGGTCTGGCCGGCTATCACGGTGCCGCTCCGGACGTCGACGACGCCCACGTCGGTGACCGCATGGACGGACACGGCTTGCTGTGCGCCGAGGGACGACGGGCTCGCCACGAGGGCTCCGCCGGCGCCCATCCCCACTCCGGCCGCGAACGTGGCCCGGATCGAGGCGGTGAGGAGCGCTCCGGGCGCCATGGCCCGGGTCCATCTGGGTGGTTGGTCCATGTCTGCCTGACGGGGTGGTGGCGTGCCCGGTTTCACGCCTGGTCGACCCAGGTGCGAACGGGGCCGCTCCTCACTCAGAACGAGACGAGCCGTGTCACCTTGAGCGATAGCCTGCGGTCCAGGACAACGCCACGGTCGATGTCGCGACGCTCGGCCAGCACCAGGAACACGTCGGACAGCGGAGCGTGCAGCCAGTTGAGGCGGGCGTTGGTAACCAGGACGTCGGTGGCTTGGTTGTACTGTACGAACCCACTGAAGAACAACCGCGTGCTCTGCGAGTAGCGCACCCGCGCGCTGTACAGATTGGCCTCGAACCCGGTCCCGCCTAGCTCCAGGTCGTTCCGCTGGGCCGACACGTCCATAGCCAGCCGGTAGCTGGGACGGATCTGCAGGCTTGCCGACATGGATCGACGGTCGCCGTCGTAGAAGTCCCCCCACCCGTAGGAGACGTCGCCCGATACCGTTCGCTCGCCACTCGACGTGTACCTCAGCGACCGGCGCGTGAAGGCGTACTCACCCTCTGGAACCGGCGCGCCCGCGATCGGTGTCACGTCGCTCAATCTCTCGAACGTGTCCGTATTCTCGAAGCGGAACATCCCCCCGTCCTCGAACGTGACCAGCAGCCCGCCCCGGAGGAGCCGGGTCTCGAGGACCCAGTCGAGGTTGGAGTAGAGATCGACGTCCAGGTAGGGGTTGATCTCCAGAATGGGTGGCAGGTCCGGCTGGGGATGGGCTCCCACGGTCGCCCACAGGCGGCGCACGCCGGACCTGTCGACGAACCCGACCGATGGCTCGAAGTCGTCACCGACATGCTTGACCATAGCGGAGGCGTCCCAGGTCGGGTCGCGCCAGGCCACCTGGAGCATCGCCGCGGACCGGTCGCCCCCGGCATCGGGGTTCCACGTGCCGGCCACGTACGCGTTCACCAGCATGTTGCCGAGGATTCTCAGGTTGGCGTCGGTCCCGGCCGTATAGCTGCCCTGGGAGCGGAACCCGTCGGTGGTGGGCTGACGCGCGACGAACATGGCGCCCACATCCGAGCTGTTCAGGACGTTACGGCGGAGCCGGAGCACCGAGAAGTTGTCCGCGGGCGCATCCTCGGACGAGCGCGTCTGCATGTTGAGGACGCCGATCTCGAACTCGCCGGTGCGCCCCGTGAGTCGCGCTCCACCCACGATGGAGATGGGCTCTCGATCCCGAGAGAGGCCGATCCGTCTCGACTGGAAGAGGGAGAAGCTCCGTGGAGACGACCCCATCCGGAAGTTTCGCACCTGGGTGTCGCCGAACGCGAAGATGCCGGCGTTTTCGAGGAAGAAGTCGCGCTTCTCGGGAAAGAAGAGCGAGAAGCGGGTGAGATTCACCTGCTCCTGATCGACCTCGACCTGAGAGAAATCGGTGTTCACGGTCAGGTCGAGGGCCATCTGCGGCGTTACGCCCCATTTGGCGTCCACGCCGACATCGAACTCCCGCTCGTACGCCAGTTCGGCCGCATCCACCGGACGGGTTCCGAGCGCGCCCGTCACCACGAACGGCTTCACCCCGAGATTCCGGCCCTGGGGTAGGTCGCGCAGCCCGGTGAGGGTTCCGGCGAGCGACATGCGATAGACCCGGAACTGCCGCGGAAGAGCCGCCCACTGGCCATCCTCGTTGTGGCGCCGGATACGCCGGGAGAAGTTGATCCCCCATGTCTGCTCACCGTCCGTCGGCAGGAATCGGAGAGTCGTGAACGGGATCGCGATCTCGACGGACCAGCCCCACTCGTGCAAGGCGGTTTCCGCGTAAACGACGCCTTCCCAGGATGTATCGAGGGACTGCTGGTCGTTGAACGCCTGCGCATCGAATACCGCCCCCTGGGGATTCACTGCGAACAGAAAGGCGTTCTGGCGATCGTGGAAGGTGTCGAGCGTGAACCCGAAGAAATCCGAGTCCTGGGTGGCGAAGTCCTGCTCCAGTCCGGGGATGCTGAGCCGACCCATCTCGCTGTCGTAGACCAGCGCACCCACGTAGAGGTTCTGATCGTCGTAGAGGACACGGGCCACCGTGGGCTCGGACAGCGGGAGGCCGTCTCGCGGCTGCGACGCCATCCACCGGGATGGCGTGGAGTCGGCCGCCATCCACGCCGGCTCGTCCAGGATGCCGTCCAGGCGGATCGGTTCGTCGATCCGGAGCGCGCGGATGGAGGGGCGGGGCAGGGACAGTGGGTCGACCGGCTCCACGATATCCCGGGGCGCTCCTCCTGCGGCCTGGGCCGCGGCCGACGCGGGCAGGAGGCCGATCATGGCCAGGGTTCCGGCCACTGACCAGGCGAATCTCGTGGTGACTGGAGAGGCTACGGGTCGATCCTCCCGGACGCGGTACCGTTGACGCGTGACCGAGCAGCCGGTCTGTGAGAACGCTCGGCCCGGGCGGCTGGCGAAGTTCCACCGAGGTCGCCGCGGTGTCAACGGATGCGTCGTATGATACGTGTGCCTCGATACTTGTGTCTCGATCAACCGCGGCTATGCTCTGCGCCAAGGCTGGCTCCCCCACTTGAACGGACCCGATCGATGAACGTTGGATCGGCTGGACGGCTCCCACCGATCGCGCTCCTGTGGGGTGCGTTGATCACGGCCTGCGACACCGAGCCCGTACGGCTGAGCGGGTTCGGTGATGCCGCCGCCGCGGACCAGCACCGCTTGGAGCGCCGGATCCTTGGTGAGCCCTCGGCGCGGCGCATGAATCGGAGCCATCGGGCGCTCACTGCCGAGCCACACCACGCCGCCACCGCGGCGAACGAGCGAGCCGCCGAGTACATCGCGGACCGCCTTCGGGAGTTCGGGTTCGATTCCGTCCTGACTCCCCGGTATGACGTTCTGCTGCCACTGCCGATCGAGCGGACGGTCACGCTGGTCGCACCCACCCGCCACGAGCTGCTGCTCACCGAGCCGCCCCTGCCCGGGGATCCGGACACGGAGATGGACGGCGTGTTGCCGCCGTTCAACGCCTTTTCCGCGGACGGGGACGTCACCGCCGAAGTCGTCTATGTGAACTACGGGCTTCCCGACGACTACGCCGTCCTGGATTCGCTCGGGATCTCGGTGGAAGGGCGCATCGTGATTGCCCGCTACGGCCGGAGCTGGCGGGGGATCAAGCCCCGCCTGGCCGCCGAGCGCGGAGCGGTGGGCGCGCTGCTGTACTCGGATCCGGAGGACGACGGGTTCGTGCGGGGGCCGGTCATGCCAGAGGGGAAGTGGAGACCCGAGCACGGAGTCCAGCGAGGCTCCGTCATGGACATGCCCACCCATCCCGGAGACCCGCAGACCCCGTTCCGCGCCTCCGTCGCCGGGGCGCGCCGTCTCCCTCTCGATTCCCTGCCCACGGTCCAGCGCATTCCCGTTCAGCCCATTTCGTACGGCGACGCACAGCCGATCCTGAGCGCACTCGGTGGTGAGACGGCTCCGGAAGCGTGGGTGGGTGGCCTCCCGATCGACTACCGGCTGGGTCCCGGCCCGGCGACCGTGCACCTGCGCCTCCGGTTCGAATGGGAGGCACGACCCATCGTGAACGTGATCGGCCTGCTGCTCGGGTCGGAGCGGCCGGATCGCTGGGTCATGGCGGGCGGCCATCGCGATGCCTGGTCGTTCGGTGGCCGCGACCCGATGTCCGGCGCCGTATCGCTCCTGGAGACGGCGCGGGCGATCGGCGAGCAAGCACGCAGGGGACGGCGGCCGCGCCGCACGATCGCGATCGCGAGCTGGGACGCGGAGGAGTGGGGCTTGATCGGTTCGACCGAATGGGGGGAGGAGTTCGCGGGCGAGCTGCCGGGCAGGGTCGTGGTCTACGTCAACCGGGAGAGCTACACGGCGGGGCCGTTCTCGGTGTCCGGCTCTCACGCCCTACAACCCCTGGTGAACGACGTGGCCCGGCGGGTGGCTTCACCGACGGGCGAGGGAACCGTGTACGACGCGTGGGTGGACGCGGTCCAGGACGCGGAGGCTCGTCGGGACGCGGACGCGGAGGGCGGCGCGCTGGTGACGGGTTCATATACGCCACCGCTCGTCGACTACGGTGGCTGGACGGACGTGCGGCTCGGCGCGCTGGGGTCGGGAAGCGACTATACCGTGTTCATCGACCACCTGGGCATCCCCTCCCTCGACCTCCGATTCGATTCCCCGAACGGTGTCTACCACTCCCGCTACGACACCCACGGCTTCTTCACGACGTTCGGGGATCCGGGATTCGCGACGGGTGAGCGGTTGGCCGAGATCGTGGCGCTGTTGCTCACCCGCGTGGCCAACGCTGACGTGCTGCCCTTCGACTACCTGGCCACGGCGGAGACCATCGAGCGATACCTGGACGAGCTCGAAGCGGAGGTGCAAGCGCGGCGCGTGCCGGTGCTGCTTCAGGGGGTTCGCGAGGCCAACCGCAGCTTTGCCCTCAATGCCGCGGCTCTCAATGCGGCGATCGACACGATCCTGGCGTTGCCTGAAGGGGTGCGGGCTCCGCTGGCCGAGACCGTGGACGGCTTGAACGATCTGCTCCTCGCCCTCGAGCGGGGGTTCCTCCGCCCGGAGGGGCTTCCGGGCCGTCCCTGGTACCGCCATCAACTCTACGCGCCCGGCTTCTATACGGGCTACGGGGTCAAGACGCTTCCCGGCATCCGCGAAGCGATCGAGCGAGGCGACGCGCTGACCGGCCAGGCCATGGCGGACGCACTAGAGGTGAGCCTGCTCGGGATCGTGGGCCTCCTGCGCACCACGCTGGAGGGCCTGCAGGACCTCCCGGGGGGGGAGCCCGGACCCGGCTGACGGCGGTCGCGCATTGACCGGCCCCGAGTATGCCGCTCCCCGCGTCGGTCTCGAGCCGGTTGCGCGTCGGTCCCGAGCCGGTCCCCAGTGGGCGGCCCGTGCAGGAGGGAGCGAGTCGGGAGAGTGCGCGCGGTCCCCCGAGTACTCCCGTTCGCCTTGCCCCTCGGTGCCCGTTGGGGTATCACACGGATAGGCGCACCCCGCACGGAGTGGTCCCATGAGGCGCACGTTCTCAACAGCCGGTCCGGCCCTCGTCATCGCGCTCGCCGGCGCCGCGGCCGTCCAAGCCCAGTCTGTCGGGACGATCGAGGAAGAGTATCAGATGCGCATCTGGCGGGCCGACCACGACTCGGCGACCGCCATCGATCAGGTCTTGGCCGCGGAAGCCTCCCGCTTCATGCGGCGCTTCCGGGACGCCGCGTTCTACGTCGAGCGGGCCGAGGTGTTGGCGGACGGGCCTGCTCAGCGGAACGCCGCCCTCCGGGAACGCCTCAACTACCTGCTGGCGGTCGGCGTCCCGGAGACCGAGCTGCAGGCTGCGTTCGCACGGGGTCGCGGAGAGGTGGGTATGTCGTCCGTGGTCGTGGCCGGCTGGATCAACGCCTTCCCCGAGCTCCTGGTGGGGGGTCGGTTCGACGCGCTGATCGCGGGCCTATCCTCCGACACCGACGATGCCGACCGGCGCTGCGCCTGCTATGCGCCGAAGGCGTGGATGCACCGCGTGGCCGGGAGGATGGACCAGTCCCGCGTCTACTGGGATTCGCTGAACGTCCAGTGGGAGCGCGAGCCTACGTTCAGCTCGCCCTTCGACGAGGCGGACTGGCGGGCGCAGAAGGCTCGCAATCTGGCGCGGGCGGGGCGGAGCGAGGCCGCGCGCGAGGAGTTGGCTCGGGCCATGGGCGTCCAGCTCACAGCGTTCGAGTCGGTGTCGATTCTCAGGCGGCGCGCTCAGACCTACGCGGAGCTCGGCGAGGTGGAGGCCGCGGTCGCGGACCTGGAGGCCCTCTTGGCCATTCCGTCGCCGATCACGGCGCACACCATCCGGGATCGGGTGACCTGGGAGCCCATCCGGGAGACCGCCGCGTTCCAGGAGATGCTTCGCCGGCACCCGGTACCCTGAGGCCGGGCGCCGTCTCCGAATGACGGTAGCCGGTCCGGAGGGCGTCGCTCCCCGCGACCGCGCTAGCTGATCACCGCAACGCCCGCGGCGGCCAACAGTCGGTTGAACTCCGCGAGCGACCCGGCGCGGATTCCCTCCATTCTCTGCTGATACTCGCGGAGCTGGTCCTTGTATATCGTGTGCACGTCACGCGATTGATCCGTGGGCCGGTGATCCGTGCCCGATACGTAGCCTCCCAGGCTGGTGAGCTTGGCGTAGAGCCGACGGGGCCAGCGGAGCGTGTCCTGGCGCGCGTTCCCACCCGTCAGCCGCAGGTCGAAGAGCAGCATCTCCAGGTCGATCAGCTCCCGGTCCAACATGCGGGCCCGCTCGAGCAGCCGGTCGGCGTCCTCGCTCGAAAGTGTCCGCGCACCCGCGGCCACGCGGGCCTCGATGTCGTCGACGCTCTTGCGGATCCATTCGATCTCGTCGATCAGATCGACGACCGCGTCCGTCTCGTCCCGGAGCTCCCGCATCATCGCGACCTGTTCGGTTATCTCGGCCTCGCTGCCTTCCGAGATCGGGTCGCGTAGGACCACCAGCTCCGTGGTGGCGGCCCAGTCCCCCGCGCTGACGCTGACCGTATACGTGCCTGGCGGCGCGAGCGGACGCACCCTTCCTCCCTCGCCGAGCGTCCGCCAACCGTCCCCGTTGAACTCCGTGTGCTCGTGCTCCAGAGGCTGCGTGCGGAGTCGGGGCGTGCGCGAGGCCTCTTCGCGGAGGTCCCACTGGATCCGGTTGATTCCCGGAGACAGTCGGCTCGTGAGCGTGCGCAGCGTGGTCCCCGCGCGGTCGACTATCTCGACCGTAGCGGATCGCGGTGCCCCCTCCCCGGCATACACGTGCAGGGTCGCGCCGTACTCGGGGTTGGTCCCGGCGCCCGGGTCTTCCGGTTGACTCTGGGCGGAAGCCCGCTGGATGAATCGGTATGCCGGCCTGGGCTCGAACAGGTGCGCCTGCGACGCGAGCACCTGTGGCGTCAACTGCTGCACAGGCGTCATGTCGTCCAGAATCCAGAAGCCGCGGCCGTACGTGGCCACGACCAGGTCGTTGAAATCGGGCTGGATCTCGAGCCAGTGGACCGGCGCGTGGGGCAGGTTGGCCTGGAGCGGCGCCCAGCTCGCACCGTCGTCGAACGAGACGTAGAGCGCGTTCTCGGTCCCGGCGTAGAGGAGGCCCCGCCGCTTGGGGTCCTCACGGACCACGTGCACATAGCTGTGCGTGCTGAGCGGGATGCCGGCGTTGATGCGGGTCCACGTGCGCCCGTAATCGGTGGTCTTGTAGATGTACGGATCGGTGATCCCGACCTGGTGGAAGTCCACGGAGAGGTAGGCGGCTCCAGCCACGTGCGGGGACGGCTCGATATTCGAGACCGTTCCCCACTCCGGCAGGTTGGGGATGTTGGCGGTCACGTTGGTCCAATCCGTCCCGCCATTCCGGGTCACGTGGACCAGCCCGTCGTTGGAGCCCGCCCAGATCACGCCGTCCTCGAGCGGGGACTCCGCGATCGCGAACAGCACGGCCGCGTAGGTCGGGCTGGAGTCGTCCGGCGTGAGCCCCCCCGTCTTTTCCTGCTTGGACTTGTCGTTGGTGGTCAGATCCGGGCTGATCACGTCCCAGCTCTGCCCTCCATTGGTCGTGCGGTGGACGTGTTGGCTGCCGGCGTACACGCGGTTGTGGTCGTGCGGTGAGATGTGCACGGGGAACGTCCATTGGAAGCGGTAGCGCAGCTCGCCCGCGGGCCATCCCTCAGGATTGTCGGGCCACACGCTCACGGTGCGGCTGTGGCCAGACTTCATGTCGTGCCGGTCCAGGATGCCCTCGTAGCAGCCCGACCACACCACGCCCGTGTCGACGGGATCCGGGACGGCGAACCCGGACTCGCATCCCCCCACGGTCTGGAAGAGGCCAATGGGGATGGACCCTCCGGTCAGTGAGTTGCTGGGCACCGAGATGGAGGGGCCGTCCTGCCGGTTGCCGTACACCCGGTAGGGGATCTGCCGGTCGGTGTGGGCATGGTACATCTGGGCGATCGGCAGCCGTGGCCGCATCCAGGTGTCGCCGCGGTCCATGGAGATGCTCACGCCCTGGTCGTGGCCGACGATCATGCGGTCCGGCATGAGCGGGTCGATCCACATGTCGTGGTGGTCTCCGCCGGGGTTCCCCCGCTCGACCGTGCGTCCGCCGTCCGTCGACGTGTGAAACGACGTCGCCAGGAAGTGGACCTCGTTCCGGTCATCGGGAGCGGCCACGGCGCGGGTGTAGTAGAGCGGCCGTTGCGTGAGCGCGTGGTCCCAGTTGACCGCTTGCCAGGAAGCGCCCCCGTCATCGGAGCGCCAGAGGACGGCGCTGTTCGGGTCCACCGGCCCGAAGTCGCGGTTGGCGTTCGTCTCGATGAGCGCATAGACGCGATCCGGGTCGGCCGCGGTCATGGCGAGCCCGATCTTGCCCAGGGTCCCACTGGGAAGCCCGGCGCCCTGGAGGCGGGTCCAGGTGTCCCCGCCATCGGCGCTCCGGTAGATGCCGCTGCCCGGACCGCCGCTCCAGCGCCCCCAGGTTCGAATCAGCATGGTCCACCCGCTCGCGAAGAGGACCCGCGGGTTCCTGGGATCCATCTCGAGGTCGTACACCCCGGTGTCCTCGTCGATGAACAGCACGCGCTCCCAGGTCCTGCCTCCGTCGACCGTGCGGTACACGCCCCGCTCTTCCTGCGGACCATAGAGATGTCCGAGTGCCGTCACGTAGGCCACGTCCGGGTTGTCCGGGTGGATGCGGATCCGTCCGATCCGTCCCGTCTGCTCGAGCCCGAGGTGCGTCCAGTTCCGCCCTCCATCCGTGCTGCGGTAGACGCCGTTCCCGAGGGAAACGTTGGAGCGGATGTGTGCTTCACCGGTGCCCGCGTATACCACGTTGGGGTCGGATCGCGACACGGCCAGCGCGCCAATCGACTGCACCGGCTGATCGTCGAAGACGGGGTCCCAGTGCAGGCCACCGTCCTCGGACTTCCACACGCCGCCGGAGGCAGCGCCGAAGTAGTAGACCAGCGGGTCACCAGGCACGCCGACCACCGCCGAAACGCGGTTCCCGACCGGTCCGATGTGCCGGTAG
>JAHEKN010000234.1:0-3280 GCA_024638305.1 Gemmatimonadota bacterium
GACTCCGACGACAGCGGTGACGAGCTGGTGACGCTCGACGGCTCGGGCTCGAGCGACCCGGACGGCAGCATCGTGAGCTACGACTGGTCGGAGGGTGGCGGCACGATCGCGACCGGTGTGAGCCCGAGCGTGACGCTCTCGGTCGGGGTGCACACCATCACGCTGACGGTCACCGACGACGGCGGCGCCCAGCAGGTGGACGATGCGGTGGTCACGATCACGGCCAACCAGGGACCCACGGCCGCCGCCGGCACTGATCAAACCGTCAGCGACGCGAACGGCGACGGCACCGAGGACGTGACGCTCGACGGCTCGGGATCGTCGGATCCGGACGGGACGATCGTCGGTTACGATTGGTCCGCCCCGGGCGTGACGATTCCGAGTGGGGTGAGCCCCACGGCGAGCTTCCCCACAGGGGTGCACACGGTGACCCTGACGGTCACCGACGACGGTGGCGCGCAAGCGACCGATGACGTCCAGATCACAGTCGACGCCAACGCCGCACCCTCCGCCGCCATCACGGCGCCGACCGACGCCTCGTCCTTCGCGCAGGGAACCCTGATCACGTTCACGGGAACGGGAACGGATCTCGAGGAGGGGAGTCTCACAGGAGCGTCTCTGGTGTGGGACTCCGACCTGGACGGCCAAATCGGCACCGGAACGAGCTTCCAATTCAGCGGGCTCTCCGTGGGAACGCACACGATCACCCTCACCGCCACGGACAGTGGTGGCCTCACCGGCACGGCCACGATCACCGTGACCATCACGTGATGCTCAAGCGACTCCTATCGGGTGGGCTGGTGGCCCTTGCCGGTGGCATCCTGTCCACTTCGGCGTGCGATCAGGTCGAGGTCGTGGTCGTGGACGCGGCGTCGGTGGACGTGTCGCCCAGCTCGATCACCATCGAAATCGACGAGCGCACGAAATTGCAGGTCGTCGTAAGGGACGCGACCGGTACCGTGCTCACGGGGCGTACCGTGCTCTGGTCGTCCAGCCGACCGTCCGTGGCGGCGGTGGACGTAAACGGCGAGGTCCTGGGCATCGAGGTCGGAGTCGTGACCATCACGGCCCGCTCGGGCAGCGCGGTGGGTGTCGCCCAGGTCATCGTGGAGTCTCCCCCGGGCTTTGCCCTCGATCGCACGGTCGTCAACCTGGCGGCGGCCACCGGCGCCATCGCCGGACCCGAAACCGTGCTCATCTCCGGGACGGGCGCCAGCCCCACCACCGGCTTGGTGGCCTCGATCCAGTACACCGACGGCGAGCCGGGAGGCTGGCTGCAGGTGGGTCTCTCCGGAACCCGGACTCCGGCCTCCCTGGCGATCAGCGGCTCCACGCAGGGGCTGGCGCCGGGGGTATACCACGCCAACGTGTTGGTGTCCGCGGACCGGGTGCCCTCCCAGGGCATCGCCGTGACGCTAACGGTCAGTCAGCCTCCCACCATCGGGCTGTCTCCGACCAGCGCGTCTTTCAGCGCCCCTGCCGGCGGAGCGAATCCGCCGAGCCAGCTCATCGTGGTGAGCAACCGTGGCAGCGGGGACGTCACGGGGCTGCAAGGCATCGTATCGTACGGAGCCGGCCAGCCAATCGGCTGGCTCACGGCCGTCTTGTCGGATACTCAGGCACCGAGCGATCTGACGCTGTCCGCAGCCGTCGGCTCCCTCCCACAGGGCACGTACACGGCTTCCGTGAGCGTGTCGTCGCCTGACGCCGCCAACTCGCCGCAGATCGTGCCCGTCACGTTCGTGGTGGGGGCGTCGCTCCCGGCCATCTCGTTGAGCACCAACTCGGCGAGCTTCTCGACCACCACGGGCGGGCCCAATCCCCCATCACAGTCTGTGGGGGTCACCAACGGAGGCGGGGGCACGCTCGACCAGTTGACCGCCACCGTCGCCTACCAGGGGACCCAAAGCGGATGGCTCTCGGCCTCCCTTGGGTCCACGGCCGCGCCGACCACTCTAACGCTCACCGTCAATGCCACGGGACTCCCGGTCGGGAGCCATTCAGCCACCGTTTCGATCGCGTCGCCGTCCGCGAACAACAGCCCGCAGGTGGTGAACGTCCAGTTCACCGTCGGACCTCAGACGGCCACTATCGGGCTGAGCCCGACCTCGGTGCAGTTCTCGTCCTACCAGGGCGGCCCGAACCCGTCGGGCCAGTCCGTGTCGGTTACGAACACCGGTGGCGGTACGCTGGACCAACTGTCGACCTCGATCGTCTACCAGGGGGCGTCGAGCGGTTGGCTGGCGGCGCCGCTGGCGGGCACGACCGCGCCGACCACGGTCAACCTGACCACAACGACGGCGGGGCTGCCGCAGGGGACCCACACGGCCACGGTTTCCGTGGCCTCGGCCAATCCGGGCGTGACCAACAGCCCGCAAACGATCTCCGTGCAGTTCACCGTGGGTCCACCGCCCCTCATCGACTTCACGCCGGACGACGACGTGACGATGAACGGGTTCACGGGCGGCCCGGCGGTCGTGGACGCGAGCGTGACGGTGGTGAACGCGGGTGGGGGAGGGGCGAACGCGCTCACCGGGCTCTCGGTCTCGAGCTCCGACGCCTGGGTGTCGGCCACGGTGGGCTCGACGTCGCCGGCCACGCTCACGATCACCGCCAACCCGAGTGGGCTCGCACAGGGGACCTACAATGCGACGCTGACCATTTCCTCCACGACCCCCGGAGTCGGGCCCGACAACGTGGACGTGACCTTCATCGTCGGTCCGCCACCGACTATCGCGCTCAGCCAGACATCGCTCTCGATGAACGGCCTGGAATCGCCGGGGCTGCCACTCGGTGAGACCATGCAGGTGTCGGTCACGAACGGCACGGCAGGCGGAGGCGCGTCCGATCTCAGCGGGCTTGCTGCAGCGATCAACTATGCGTCTGGAACCGCCTGGTTGGCCGCCACCTGGAACACCACGACGTCGCCGGCCACGCTGAGTCTTGCGACTGACGCCCACCGGAATACGCTGGCGCCCGGAAGCTACAGCGCCACGGTGGACGTCACGTCGCCGGTCGCGGGGAACAGCCCACAGAGCATCGCCGTGTCCTTCACGGTCGGAAACGCGCCCTCGATCGCGCTCACCCCCAGCAGCCTCAACAACTTCACGGGAAGCTTGGGCAGCGGTACCGTGAATCCGACGAGTCAGCCCGTGAGCATCACCAACACGGGTGGTGGGGGAGCGTCGGCCATCACGGGAATCTCGGTAACCGCGACCAACCTCGTGCCGGGCGCCGCGGGAACGCCGGGTATCTGCTCCGTCCAGGCCAACGACAACAC
>JAHEKN010000234.1:3290-4930 GCA_024638305.1 Gemmatimonadota bacterium
CGTCCCCCGCCAACCTGACCATCGCCCCCAGTTTGGCTCCGCTCGCGGCCACCGGACCGGGCGTCTACTGCGCGCGCATCCGTTTCTTCTCGCCCGTCGCCAAGAACAGCGGAGGGCCGGACCTGGTTGTGATCTTCCAGGTCAGCCCCTAACAATTAGGAGACCCCCCACCCGTCAGACTCCCCCTCCTCCAGTCGTTTCCCAGACGGGACGAATGTCCCGGGCAGTCAATGAGCGTCCCTACCCCCCTTCTGGGACGCTCCAGATGTAAGGTCGTACGAAATGTTGGGAGCGCCGCGATCCGCCCGCATCGCCTTCGGAGTGGTGATGACGGCATGTGCCCTCGCCACCGCGTGCGAGACCGTGACGGTCAGTCCGGTCCCGGCCGCGAAGATCGACGTGGAGCCGCGTGCCGCGGAGCTGATTCCTGGACAGTCCCAACGGTTACAGGCCGTCGTGCGGGATGCTTCCGGGGCTCCCTTGACTGGGCGGACGGTGGCGTGGGAGTCATCCGATCCCGGGATCGCAACCGTCGATCCGGGGGGGATGGTCCGGGCCGTCGGGCCGGGTACCGGCGCCATCACGGTCAGGAGTGGCCCCGCTTCCGCGACCGCGGCCATTCTCGTGTCTCAGGCGGGCCGGATCGCGCTGTCCCGCCGACAGGCGACCTTCACCGCTGCCCTTGGACATGGCGATCCGCCGCCCCTCGAGATCGACGTTGCCGATGGGGCGAGCACGGGCCTTCGGGCGTTGAGCGTAACGGTCACGTACGATCCGGCGGGAGGGTCCGGGTGGCTGGCCGCCGCCCTTGCGGGCAATTCCGCGCCGACCGTGCTCAGCCTGCAGGTGAGCGCCGGGGGACTCGGGCTCGGCCGGTACCGAGCGGTCGCGGAGGTCCGGGACCCCAAGGCCGGGAACTCGCCCGACTCGGTTCTGGTGACGCTCGACGTGATCAAGCCCCGACCATCGATCGTCGTGGAGCCGGACAGTCTGGTCTTCTCGACGGTTGGGGTGCTCTCGACGGACCTGCGCGTGACCAGAGCCGGCGTCGGTACGCTCTCGGGTCTCTCCAGCTCGGTCGCCTACGAGCCCGGTGGCCCCCAGGGATGGCTCTCGGTATCGCAGACCGGCACCGCGGCACCCGTCACGATCCGGGCGAACATCGTGCCCGACGGCCTGGGTGCGGGGACGTACCGGGCCGGCATCGAGGTCTCGTCCACGGTCGAGGGCGTGGCGCCGGTGACGATCCCGGTGGTTTTAACGGTGGCGGCCCCGGCGCCGCGGCTGGCGCTCGCACCGGAGGACCTGCAACTCGTAGCCACCACGGGGGCCGGCGCCGCCACCGACTCGGTCAGCGTCGAGAATCAGGGGATCGGCGTGGTCACTTCGCTGGCCGCGGCCGTGAGCTACGGGGTGGGCCAGCCCACCGGATGGTTGCAGGCTACGCTGGCCGGCCCGAGCACTCCGACCCGATTGAGACTGGACGCGTCGCCGGCTTCGCTGCCACCGGGTACGTATGACGCTTCCGTGGAGGTCACGGGGTTGGCGGCGAAACCGGTAGTGGATCCAGCCGAGGAAGATCGCCGCCAGACCGAGGTTCGTCCACTGAATCGCGTCGCCGCGAAGGCCCAGACACCAGG
>JAHEKN010000056.1 GCA_024638305.1 Gemmatimonadota bacterium
ATCGTCGCGGTCTGGCTGATCGCCAGCACGCTGATTTGGGTGCTTACGCCGGCATGAGCACGAGCTCATGGGCCGCCTGGCGATTCGGGTAGGCCCCGCCTACCGTGGTGACGACCACTGCTGCTCAACACGCGCCTCGCCTCCGCGGACGCGCCGCTCTCGACCTCAGCCCGTACGCCACCATGTCCATCCGCGCGGCAATAATGACGGAGCCACACGCCCCGCTCGAGATCTGGGACCTCGACGACCCGGTCCTGGAGCCGGGAAGCGTACTGCTCGAGACCGTGGCCAGCGAAGTGTGCGGCACCGACGTCCATCTGCACGAAGGCCGGTTGAGCGGTGTGCCGTTTCCCATCGTCCCCGGGCACGTGAGCATCGGGAGGATCCTCGAGAGCAGCGGCGTCACTGAGGACGCGGTGGGCCAGCCCATCGCACCCGGTGATTTGGCCACGTTCTACGACGTCCACGAGGCGTGTTACGCCTGCTACCACTGCCTCGTGGCTCGGCAGCCCAACCGCTGCGCCGAGAGGCGGGTCTACGGGATCACCTACTCGGCCCACGAGGGCCCGCTCGGTGGATGGGCCGAGCGAATCTATCTGAAGCCCGGCGTTCGCATCATGAAGCTCCCCGAGCAACTCACTCCGGACGACGTAATCGGGGGTGGCTGCGGCTTGTTCACGGGGTTCGGGGCCGTGGAGCGCTCCGGCCTCGAGATGGGTGACACGGTCGTGGTACAGGGGTCAGGGCCGGTGGGACTCTCGGCCGCCGCGTTCGCGGCCCTCCGCGGCGCGGGTCTGGTCATCGTGATCGGGGCGCCTCGCGCCAGGCTGGAGCTGGCCACGGACTTGGGCGCGGACATGGTCCTCGCGTTGCACGACGACTCGATGGAGCAGCGACGGGAGCGCGTACACGAGGTGACGACGGGGCGGGGAGCCGACGTGGTGATCGAGGCGAGCGGCAATCCCGCGGCAATCCCAGAGGGACTCGACCTCCTGCGCGCTGGCGGCACGTACGTGGTGGCCGGCCACTACACGGACACCGGCGGCGTGGAGATCAACCCGCACGTCGACATCAACCGCAAGCACGCGGACGTACGCGGACAGTGGGGCACCGACTTCCGCCACGTGGTGCGGGCCCTGAGCCTGCTGGCAAAGCACAAGAATCGCCTGCCGTTTGCCAAGGTCATCGGAGGCCGCTATCGCCTCGACCAGGCCAACGAAGCCCTGAAGGACGTCGCGAGCCTCGCGGTCACGAAGGCCATCATCACACCGAACTGAGGGACATGGGGCCCCGTGGGCGTCGCGTCGACTCGTCCGAGCCGGGTGGAACGGTGACGCTCAGGGGCGCGGACTCGGGTGGACCACGCGGGCACCCGTGCTCGCGCCTGCGACCAGAGCGGCAGTGCTCCGCTGGGCCAACCGGGCCGAGGCGACCCGGTCCTCCGCCGCCTCGATGATCAGCCGGAGCAGGTCTGCGTAGGTCAGACCTTCCATTTCGGCCATCAGGTTGAGCTTCCCGTCCCAGCACCATCCCGGATTGGGGTTCACCTCCAGGAGCTTGATCTCGCCACTGGCGTCCGCGCGGTAGTCGAAGCGGGCGTAGTCTCGGCATCCCAGGCGCTCGAAAAGCGTCAGTGAGCGGTCGGCCAGCCGTCGGCGTGTGTCGCCATCGATCTTCGCCTGGCGGTACTCGATGTCCGTCCAGTACGGCGAATCGGGAAGCCACTTTGACTCCCAACCCAGAATGGGAGGCAGCGACGGGTCGAGACCGGAATAGTCCACCTCCAGGATGGGGAGGACGCGGACATCGATGCCGGGGTTCCCGACCACACCGACGCTGTATTCGGAGCCGGTCAGGTACTCCTGAACAAGTAGGGGCCGGCCGGGAAGCTCACGGCGCAGCGTCTCGAGATAGGCCACGAGCTCCGTGGGGGAGTCGACCACGGCGCCCACTGTGATGCCGATGCTGCTGTCGCCGTAGCAGGGCTTCACCAACGCGGGAAAAGCTGACGGAATCGTGGCGGCGTGGTCGGTGGGGTCGAAATAGGTCTCCGCCGGGACCGGGATGTCGAGCGAGGACGCGATCGCGGACACCAGCGCCTTGTTGTAGCACAGGGTCAGGCAGGCCGGTCCGGCCCCCGTGTAGGGGACCCCGAGCAGGTCGAGCAGCGAGGGCACGTGAGCCTCGAGGAAGGCGTCGTTCCGGAATCCCTCGTCGCACAGGTTGAAGACGAGGGGAGGGGGGTCCGCTGCCAGATCGGCGATGAGCGACTCGTGATGGTCGAGATAGCGGAAGCGGTATCCCTTCAACTCCCCGAGCGCGTCGCGCAGGCGACTGACCGTATCGAGGTCCTCGGCCGCGAAGGCGCCTTCACGTTTGACGGAATCGGGCAGCCTCGGATCTCCCAGAAGGACTGTGACGTCCCGAGGAGCACCGTCCGACCTCCGCGACTCGGGGCGGGGCGGCGCGACGGCCGTGAAGAACAGCCGGTGGGCCATCATCCCGAGGTCTTGGTCCCGGTCGGAGAAGCTCTCCACCGAACCGTGTCGGCGGACGCTCGCAAAGCCCACCCGCCCGAGCAGGTCGAGGACCTGTTCCGGCGAGTACAGCCGCTCCGCGTAGAACTGATCCGCCAAGACGCCCCGGTCGGCGTGGGTGATCACTTCACGCGTCACGAGCCTCGAGCGATCGGCCGAAAGGGATCGCTCACGACACACGAAATGGCTCGGGTCGATCCACTCCCAAGTGCGTCGCTCGAAGTTCTCCCGCATCCAATCGCCGTCGGTCAGGTCGAGGACCACCTTGCCGCCCGGAGCCAGCGCGGCGAGCACCGACCGGAGCACCGCGATATCGTCCTCCTCCCGGTCGAAATAGCCGAAGCTATTCCCTAGAACCGCAACGCATTGGAAGGGCTCGCCACGGATGCGAAACCGGCGGGCGTCGCCCTCGTGGAAGGAAACGCTCAGTCCGGCCTGCTTGGCCCGCCGGCGAGCCAGCCGAACCAGGTAGCGGGAACGGTCGAGGCCGACCACGTTTTCGAACCCTCGGCGCGCGAGCTCGAGGCAGTGACGTCCCTGACCACAGCAGAGGTCGAGGATACGGTCTTCGGAGCTCAGTCCGGCGACCTCGATCAGGAGATCGACGTCGCGATCGGTGTTGGCCTCGTTCTCGACCACGTCGCCGTCGGTCTTCAGATAGAGCGACGTGAAGAGCGTCCGCCACCATTCGTCGGGAAGGTGGCGCTCCAGGTCCGAGACCGGGCCGAGGGTCTTGGGCGAGCGTCCGCGCTCGTCTCCGCGTCCGGGACGGGAAGGGGAGGTGGGCGGAGTGGAAGGCGGGCCCTCGGTCATGAGCAGCAGCGCGGCTTGCGCGGCACGGGGAGCGGCTTTTCGGGTCGCCGGACCACGAGGCTCGGCGCCCATTGACGGGAAGAAAAGTAGCGACACGCGCAACCGTAGCGAAGGCGCGTGGGTCCCTTCGTCGCAGGCTGATGCAGAACCGTTCTTGACGGTACGTGTTACAACACGTAAGGTTCATCATGGGTACCGGGCTCAGAGACGAAATTCGGCAGAAGGCTCCCTTCGCGAGCCTCGAGCAGGAGGTTTTCCTCAACGTCGTCCGCACGGCCGCGACCCTGGAGCACAGCTTGGCGGAGGGGCTCAAGGAATACGGACTCACTCCGACGCAGTACAACGTGCTGAGAATCCTCCGAGGTGCCGGCTCGAGGGGGCTATGCCGGAGCGAGATCGGAGACCGGATGCTCAATCCAGTGCCCGACGTGACCCGGCTCTTGGACCGACTCGTCGACGGCGGGCTGGCGGCGCGAACCCGTGACTCAGCGGATCGACGGTTCGTCAGAGCGCAGATCACTCGGGAGGGCCTCGAGGTCCTGGCCGAGCTGGACGCACCCGTCCGCACGTTACACGAGGAGCAGCTCGGTCATTTGGACGCCACAGAGCTTCGAGCCCTGGTAGGGCTGCTCGAGGCCGCGCGAGCCCGGGGAGCGTGGGGAGCCCGGGGCTGAGGCCCATGGACTGGTGAGCCGAGACGCCACGCCGAACGGTGTGCGCAATGAGGCCGCGCCCGCATACGGCGTGCCTCCCTCCGGCCACCGGCTGCCGGCGTCGACGCGGCTCGGGCCCGTCGTGCTTCAGGTAGCCGACTTGGAGCGCTCGCGGGCGTTTTATGCGCGAATGCTCGGCCTGGACAGCCTGACATCGAGTGAGGGACACGCCCGGCTGGGCGTCCTCGGGAGCGCGGAAACTCTGCTCGAGCTCGTGGAGCGGCCCGGAGTGCAGCCGGTTGCCCCTCGGGACCGACTCGGGCTCTTTCACTTCGCGGTGCGCGTGCCCGACCGTGCGGCCCTGGCCGGGTTTGCCCGCCACCTGGGGGGGCTCGGAATCCCGGTCGGCATGTCCGATCACGCGGTCAGCGAGGCATTCTACCTCTCTGATCCGGACGGGCTCGGCATCGAGGTGTACGCTGATCGGCCAAGGGGACAGTGGCGGAAGAGTCGGAATCAGCTCGTCATGACCACGGAGCCGCTCGATCTCGGGGACCTGCTCGCCCAGGCGGGAAGCGAGTCCTGGTCGGGGATGCCGACCGGCACGGACATGGGCCACATACACCTGCACGTCGGCGACCTCCAACTGGCGACCCGTTTCTACCACCAAGGGCTCGGGCTCGACAAGGTGGTTTGGGACTATCCCGGAGCCCTGTTTCTTTCGGCCGGCGGATACCACCATCACGTGGGGATCAACACCTGGGCCGCAGGCGCTCCGCCGGCCGGTCCGGACGATGCGCGGCTCCTGTCGTGGACGCTCCTGCTTCCGGACGAGGCGGAGGTTGAACGGACGGCGGCGAGCCTCGCGGCCGCTGGTCACCATGCGTTCACGGAAGAGGGCGGTCGGCAGTTCGCCCGGGACCCCTGGGGCACCATGGTGGAGTTGGTCGCGGCGGACGGGTGATCCGGCCGAGCCCTGGTGGGGCTCAGGACCGTGAGCAAGTCAACGCAGGATTCCCCGGAAGCGCTCGGGCCGCACGTCGTAGCCGGGAAAGACGCGGTCCAGCCGGTCGACGCCGAGATGACCGGACGCCACCTCCGCGAACACGTCACGGAAGTCGGTCGTGACGGCCAGGTCGCGCCCCTGGTAGAGCTGCTCGCTTTCGAGGCCGGGCCAGTCCCCCCGGACGACACCGCCATCGACCTGGCCGCCCAGCACGAAGAGGCAGTTGGCGTGTCCGTGGTCGGTGCCGCCGGAGCCGTTCTCGGCGACCGTGCGCCCGAACTCCGACATGGTGAGGATAACCACGTCCTCCATGCGGTCTCCCAGGTCCTCGTAGAGCGCGCGCAAGCCTTGACCGAGCTGTCCCAGTTGCCGGGCGAGCGCGCCTTGGACCGCCCCTTGGCCCACGTGCGTGTCCCACCCGCCGATATCCGCGAAGGCTACTTCGACGCCCACGTCGGCCTTGATCATCTGGGCGATCTGCGCAAGCGACCGTCCGAACGGTCCCGCGGGGTATTGTGCCCTGAGGGAAGGCCGGTAGCGCTCGGCTCGAAGGGTCTCCATGATCCGCACGGCCTCGGCGGCGTCCGCGGCGGTCGCGGAGAGCTCGTCTCCCGCGTCGGTTCGATGGAGGGCTGCGATGGCGTCGGCTGTCCCGCCCCCGCCCACCGCCGAGGAGCGCTCGAGGTCGGCGATGGCCAGCGTGGGCGTCGCCCCCTTGAGCGATAGCGGGAGCGGACCGCCCACCGCGACTGCCCGGAAAGTGGCGTGCCCCCCCATCGCGCCCTGCCCGAGGCCATGGTCGAGAGCGTGTCGCTCCGGGTCGACGAGTGTCCGTCCGCTGCAGTCCGGACATGCCGTCTCGGCCAAGGCGCGGTTCAGCCAGCCGTCGGTGGTCCGCATCTCTCCCGCGGTCCCCGACTCCATCAAGTCCTGGGCTTCGAAGTGCGAGCGGGTCGGATGCGGAGACCCTACGGCGTGCACGATCCCCATCTCGCCTCGACGGTAGAGCTCGACGAGAGGATCGAGGGAAGGGTGGAGCCCGAAGAAGCCGTCCAGGTCGATCGCTCCCGATCCGTCCCGGCCGGGCGCGGGAATGGCGATGCTCCGCCGAGCCCTGGATAGGGCCTGCTCCCCGAAGGGGACGACGGCGCTGAGCCCGTCGGACGCTCCCCGCTGAAAGATGCACACCAGCGACTTCCGCCGGCCCGGTCGGCTACTCTCGGACCGGGCGGCCAGAAGGGGTCGAGCCAGGAACTCGGGCGGCATCCCGAGCGCCAGCATCGCGATCGCCCCATCCCTCACGAACGCGCGCCGTCCGACCACGCGAGGCTTCCTCATCGTCCTCCTCCCCGGGCGTTCGCGCCCATTGCCCACATCTCAGTGACTCTGGAACTCGGGCGACGCTAGAATCAGCCCCAAGACCCCTCCGTCCTCGCCGGCTTCACGTCCAATGGTTCGGGTGTCCGACTCCCGCTGCCCCATGGACTCGAGGCCCAAGCGTACTTTCTCGGACAGCGCCACGGGGTCGACTGAGGGTGCGATCCATTGGATCAACGCCGTGTGCGGATCGGCGTTCGGGAACGTTCGTTGCGCGCGCTCGGAGAGAGAGCCAGCGTCGACCTGGATCCCGCGCACGCGACCGGCGGCCAGGCTCAGCACGAAATCGCTACGATCAATGAGAGCGCCCGCGCCGCCCCAGTACTCGGACTCCTCGGGGTACCCGGTCGGCGCTGTGGCCAGATAGGGCACGTGTCCCAGGGTGCGGAGGGCGTCGAGGAGCCCCCGGGGCGAGACCACTTGGGCCTCCGTGGCCCTCAAGGCGCTCGCCACCATCCGGAACGGTGACTTGACGCGCGCTCCCCGGTACGCCGGATCGTAGAAGCGCTCGTGTGTGAACAGCGCCTTGGTGACGACCCGCAGATCTCCGCCGCTCTCCAGAAACGCACGGGCGAGATCATCGACCAGCGCTTCGGGCGCCTCGTCGGCCACGAAGGCAGTGGCGAGCTGTCGTGCGACGTGCGTTGCGGTGCTCGGATGCCCGGCGAGCAGGCGGAGCACCCGTTCTCCCTCGTCTCGACCACCGGCGGGGATCCTCGTGCCGAGCACCGTCTTGTCGCCGGTTGCGTGCAGCTCGGGCCGGAAGATGAACGTGAACGGGTCGCCGACCTCGCCCCTCGACATCCTGCCTTGACCTCTCTCACGGTTTCTGGCAGGGAGCACCACGGTCCAGCCGGTGAACACGCGGGCCACCGCGACGACGTCGTCCTGCGTGTAGCCCCCGTCGACGCCGAGCGTGTGCAGCTCGAGGAGTTCGCGCGCGTAGTTCTCGTTGAGTCCCGGGATGGGCCGGTCCGCCTGTTCAGCGCGACGCCGCATCCGTTCCGAAACCTGAGGCTCGACGCTCCGCGCCGCGTCCAGGTAGACGAGCATGGCCGGGTGCCGGGCGGTGGCCAACAGGAGCTCCTCGAACGTCCCGAATACGTTGGGCCGGATGGCGGTACGCTCGTAGTCGCCTACCAAGTAGCGATCGGCCCCCTTGCCCCAGAAAACGTTGAAGTGATCGAACCAGAACTGGGTCATCACCTCTTCGAGTTGGCGCTCGGACCGGGTTGAGCGCAGCATCCGCTCCATCACGAGGCTTCCAAGAATCCTGCCGGGTGCTCGGTCGGCCAGCTCACCGCGAACGCGCCGCCGCTCCTCCGGTGACAGGCCGTCTGCCTGCAGCCGCGCGCGTGCTTCGGGGTCCAATGAGAAGCGCGCCGCCAGCTCCGTCGGGGCGAGCCCAATCTCGGGAATCCCCGCGAGCGCTCGCGCCACGTGCGGGTCCGGGATCGAAGCCGGGTCGAGCTGCCAATCGAGCCAGTGCCCGGGCCCCATCTGGACCACGCTCTCTATCTGGCCCGGCCGCGAACCGAAGGTGGCTCGCTCGAGCAGGTGCGCTGCCCGTGCCCGACTCGCTTCCTGCGGTACCCATTCGAGCGAGGACGTCGCACCGACCGTCACGGCCGCGGCGCTCAGAATCCCAAAGCCAATAAGGAGTCGCATCGGACCCATCGTTCGTTCCTCCGTTCTTGAACGTTGGACGCCGGAAGGGCCTACCACGTTAAGTCCGCCGGAACCCATGCCCACCGCATCGGTAGACCGGGGGGTGCGGTGATCCATCGCACGCGGTCGCTCACGGCGGCCGCCCGGGGGCGCTCTCGTTCCCGGGTCGATTGGCGCAACAGGACGGCGGGTGAGACAAAAACTGCTGACGCTGGGCACGTTGCTGCCCGTGATCCTCGTTCTCGATTTCGTGACCAAGCGGTGGGCGCTCGACGCGCTGGCCGGCGGCCGCCAGATCGAGGTGATTCCCGGCTTCCTGCCGTTCACGCTCGCGTTCAACCAGGGAGCAGCCTTCGGGCTGCGGATCGGCGACAATCCGCGCTTGATCTTCGTGCCGATCACGATCATCGCGCTCGGCCTCCTCGGGACCCTCTATGTGCGGGCGCGTAGCGACGATTCCCTGCGTCACGTGTCGCTCGCGATGGTGATGGCCGGAGCACTCGGAAACCTGTACGACCGGGTGCGCTGGGACCTCGGCGTCGTGGACTTCGTAGGCCCCATGAACCTCGGGTTCGCCGATTTTCCGATTTTCAACGTGGCCGACATGTCGATCTCATGCGGGGCGGTGCTGCTGGCCATCTCGTTCTGGATCGAGGAGCGGGAGGAAGCGGCCGCTCAGGCCGCTGCGGCGGCGGCGGCCGGAGCGGACGCGGCCGAGCCCGCGGCGTTGGACGGAGGATCTGACATCGTTGCCGAGGCCTGAACGTGGGCGCCTGGCTGGATGTCCTCACCGGTCCCGGCAGTCTGCAGGCACTCGTCGCGTTCGTCCTCGCGGTCGCGATCCTCACACTCCTGTCACGCCTGGTGCTTCGCAGGGTGCGACGACTTGCCGGGCACACGCGCACGGATCTGGACGATCTGATCGCTCACCTGCTCGACAAGACGAAGTTCGTCTTCATCGTCCTGTTCGGGCTTTGGCTGGGTTCTCTGTTCCTCGAGCTCGACTCAGACCTCGACGCGGACCTGAGGCGAGTGCTGGTCGTGGGCCTCCTGATCCAGGCCGGACTCTGGGGCAGCGGCCTCGTCGACTACGCGGTCGAGCGCTACCACCGGAAGGCGCTCGAGGCGGATCCCGCTGCCGCTACCGCCATGGGTGCTGTGGGGTTCGTCGCGCAGATCGTGGTCTGGGTCGTAGCCGTGCTGATGATCCTGGCAGCGCTCGACATCCAGGTGGCGCCGCTCCTCACGGGGCTCGGCATTGGCGGGATCGCGATCGCCCTCGCTGTGCAGAGCGTGCTCAGCGACCTTTTTGCTTCCCTCTCGATCGTCCTCGACAAGCCGTTCGTCATCGGCGACTTCATCGTCGTGGACGACCTGCAGGGCACGGTCGAGCACGTCGGGCTCAAAACCACCAGGGTGCGATCGATCTCAGGGGAGCAGCTCGTCTTCTCGAACTCGGATCTGCTGTCCAGCCGGATCCGCAACTACAAGCGCATGGACGAGCGGCGTGCCGTTTTCCAGATCGGAGTGGAGTACGACACACCTCGTGACGTGCTCGAGAGAATCCCGGACATGATCCGAGAGGCTGTCGAGCGCGAGACCGACACGGAGTTCGCGCGGGCCCACTTCAAGTCGTTCGGGGACTCGGCGCTCGTTTTCGAGGCGGTCTACATGATGAAGATCCCGGAGTATGCCGCCATGCTGGACACGCAGGAGCGCATCAACCTGGCCCTGTTGGACCGCTTCGCGGGGGAGGGAATCGAATTCGCGTTCCCGACCCAGACCGTCCATTTGAAAGCGAACGGGGGCAGCGGGGGATCGGCGCCGCTGGCGCCGTCGGTGCCCAACCCCAGCCCGTCGGCCAGCCCGTCCTAGTCGAGCGAAATCTTGGCGGACTCGTCGAACGGAAAGAAGGAGCTGGGGTCCTGTATGAGCGTGCGTGCGGCTTTTACCTTGCGCGTCAGGTTCCACAGCGTGACCCCGCGGACCCTGCCGGACCGCAGGTAGTAGACGACGCCCTTCCGGTGGCGCTCCTTCCAGTCCTCGAGGATGTCCATCTCCGGATCGATGTCGCCCACGACCTCGTAGCGCACGTCGAAGATCTTGGAATAGAACGTGGGCACCCGGTCGTACGAGACATCCGCGCCCGCCATCGCCTGGCCAGCGATCTGTCCGGAGGCGTTGGCGTGGTCCTCGTGCTCCACCCGCAGGGTTCGGCCGAGAGGCACGCTCCAGAACGCAGCCACATCTCCGGCGGCAAACACGTCCGGGTCCAAGGTCCGAAACGATGCGTCCACCACGACGCCGTCGTTCACCTCCAGTCCCGCTCCCTCCGCCAGAATCGTATTGGGCTGGCTCCCGATTCCAGCGACCACGCCGTCGACCCGCAGGGTTTCCGGCGCGTCGCCCGCCACCGACACCAGGAGCTTGGGGCCGCTCTTCCGGACCGTGGTGACCTTCACGCCCGGCCTCAGTTCCACCCCGTTGTCGCGGAACAACTGATTCAGGACGACGCCCATCTCCGGGGTCGCCACGGCCGAGCAAAGATGCTCTTCCTCGAAAAGCACCACGACCTCCTTGCCCGCCTGCGCGAGAGAGGAGGCGATCTCCGTCCCGATGAAACCGCCGCCGATCACCGCGAATCGGCGCCCCACCTCGGTCGCGGCTTTCAGCCGACGGAAGTCGGCCAGCGTGCGAAAGTAGATCACTCCGGGCACGTCGGACGCCAGGCGGTTGGGAAGCAGGCCGGTGGCGAGCAGCAGTTTCTCGTAGGAGTAGATGACGCCCCGGTCGTCGGTGACCGTGTGCGTGTCCCGGTCGACCCGCAGCGCGCGACGCCCCAAGTGGAGCTCGACGCCCAGGTCGCTTGTGCCACGCCAGATCCGCTCCTCCTCCATTCCGTTCCAGAGTCCCTTGGACAACGGGGGACGATCGTACGGAGGATCCCCCTCCTCCGAGATCAGCCCGATGGACCCGTCCGCGTCCTTGGATCGTATGCCGCGCACCGCGGAATCGGCGGTCATGCCACCGCCGATGATGAGGTACTTGTGATGGGGCATCTGGGGCCCGTTCCCGCTTGCGGACGTGCGCACGCGCGAGGGGGTTCCGCGTGCACGAAGACTCCAAGCAATCTGCGTACATCCCCAGTCGGGGTCCAGCCGCCGCGCCCCTTTCCGATGAGGATTCCAGCCGGCACTTTGCCGCGATTCAACCAGAACCCCGATTGATCATGCCCGAGTCGTACAATCCCTACTCGCCGTCCGGCCCTCCGATGCCGCTCCGCAAGGAGAAGCGGCTGGATCCGAGCATCTTCCAACTCCCCGTGGAGAAGATGCGCCGCGGGTACTACTCCGATAAGTACTTCACGCGAGCTCGGGAGGTGCTGGCCGCGGAAGGGTACGACCCGCTCGTGACCATGCAGGCTTTCCAGAAACACCCCGCGTGGGTCGCGGGCACGGATGAGGCGATCGCGATTCTCAAGCTCTGCCTCACCGAGGGATACGAGTTCGGGCGCGACGTCACCGCACGGGCGCTCCGGGACGGCGATCGAATCGAGCCCTGGGAGCCGGTCCTGGAGATCACCGGGCCCTATCAGGCGTTCGCCCATCTCGAGACGCTGTATGTGGGCGTGCTCGCGCGGAGGACGCGGATCGCCACGAACACCCGGGCCGTGGTGGAAGCCGCCTGGCCCAAATCCGTGATGTTCTTCCCAGCGCGACACGACCACTGGATGGTGCAGACGGGCGACGGCTGGGCGGCCCACGTGGCGGGCGCCATCGGCGTCTCTACGGACGCCCAGGCGTCCTGGTGGGGCTCGGAGGGCGTCGGAACGGTGCCGCACGCGCTGATCGCGGCATACGGGGGCGATACCACCGAGGCCGCCGCCGTCCTGGCACGTCAGGTCGGGGACGACGTGGACGTCATCGCTTTGGTCGACTTCGAGAACGACAGCGTGCGCACGGCGCTCGACGTGGCGCGGGCCCTCGGACCCCGCCTCTACGGAGTGCGGTTGGACACGTCGGACACCATGGTCGATCGCTCTCTGTTCGAGGAGATGTGGGATTTCGATCCTAGGGGCGTGAACCCCACGCTGGTCCACAAGGTGCGCGACGCCCTGGACCGGGAGGGGTTCGAGCACGTCCGCATCATCTGCTCCGGTGGGTTCAACGCGGAGCGGATCCTCCGGTTCGAGGCGGAGAACGTGCCGGTGGACGCGTACGGCATCGGGTCAGCCCTCCTCCAGGGAAGCTACGACTTCACGGCCGACGTGGTGCGCGTGAAGGGGAAGGAGGTCGCCAAGGTTGGTCGGCGATACCGGGACAGCGCCCGTCTGGAACCCGTTTCGTAAGCTGAGAGGAGACGTGGCGATACGGGCGTTCCCCCACTTTCTCCGGTGGGCGGTGGCGGGTACTGTGGGGTCACGCGGGCCGTGCCCGTCACGTCCCTTTTGACCCCGTCGATGGCGATCTCCGAGAACGGCCCCCTGCTTGCCCTGGTCCTGGGACTCGGTCCGCTGACCGCGGCCCTGGCCGGCTGCCAGTCGCCGGGAGGCCCGGCCGCCGGATCCGAGCAGGTCGGTCCGTCTGGCATCGTGGCTGCCGCCCCCGCAATGCCCGCCGCGACCTACTACGTGTACGTGGGCGCCGAGTCTGCGGATCTGCTCCATCGTGTGCGCTTCGGCCCCGAGGGCGCCGCCCTCGATCAAACGATCGAGGTGGGTGAGATGGCCGTGGAGACCGAGGGCCCCCACGGCCTCAACGTCTCGCCCGACGGGCGCTACGTATACATGACCACGGGCCACGGCGTGCCGGACGGCAAGCTCTGGAAATACCACGCCGGTCCGGACACGCTGGTCGCGCCGCCCATTCTCCTCGGTTGGTTCCCGGCCACGATGGACCTGACGCCCGACGGCCTCTACGCCTTCGTGGCCAACTTCAACCTCCACGGCGAGTCGGTGCCGTCCACGGTCTCGGTCGTGTACACGCCCGACATGGTGGAGGTGGAGCAGATCGAGACCTGTGTCATGCCGCACGGCGCCCGCATGGAGCCCTCGGGGATCTTTCTCTACACGAACTGCATGATGGACGACCTCCTGGTGGAGATCGACACGCGCACGTTCGAGGTATCGCGACGCTTCTCGGTCGCGACGGGCGCCGAAGGTCTGGTCACCGGGGAGACGGCGACGGGGTCGGGCGGGCACGGGGATGGCAGCCACGGTGCGCCTACGTGCTCCCCCACCTGGGCGCAGCCCTCGGTGGACGGCACCCGTGTCTACGTGGCCTGCAACCGCGCCGACTACGTGCTGGAGCTCGATCGGGCGTCCCTCGAGATCACGCGGCGCTTCACGACCGGGGCCGGGCCCTACAACCTCGGGGTGACCCCGGACGGAAGTCTGCTCGTGGCGACCCTCAAGGGCGCCGGGGGGGTCGAGATCATCGACTTGGCGAGCGGCGCGAGCATGGGCAGGTTGAGGTCGACCACGACCGTGACGCACGGGGTGGCGATCTCCCCCGACTCGCGCTACGCGTTCGTAAGCGTGGAGGGCGTAGGAGCGGAGCCCGGAAAGGTCGACATCTACGACCTGCGCGAGCGCATTCGCATTACCGACGTTGCGGTCGGTCAGCAGGCCGGCGGGATCGTCTTCTGGAAGATGGAAACACCATGAGCGGTACACACGCGCGTTCGACTCGCGCAGGAGACATGGACATGGCTTGGTTCATCTGTCCCGGGAAGGGACGTTCGAGTTCGAAGATCGGCTGGCTCACGCTGGCCTTGTTGACTGTGCTGGCGGCGGCACCGGCGCCCTCCGCGGCGCAGCTCCCCCTCCTGAGCGACGAGGCCGCGCCCCGTCTGCAGACCATCACCTCACCCGTGGAGGAGTTCGGCCAAGAGCTCGGGAGCGACTATTTCCTCACGACCTACACGCAGCTTCAGGCCTACTGGGCCAAGCTCGGCCGGGAGTCCGACCGGATGGTGCTCGACACCCTGGGCCCCACCGAGGAGGGACGGCCCCAGCTGGTCGCGATCATCACGTCTCCGGAGAACCACCGGAATCTCGATCGCTACCGAGGAATCGCCCGCCGGCTGGCGCAGGCGGATGGGGTGAGCGAGCGCGAGGCCCGGGAACTGGCCCAGGAAGGGAAGGCCATCATCTGGATCGACGGCGGCCTGCACGCCACCGAGGTCCTGGGGGCTCAGCAGCTCATGCAACTGGTGTACGACATGGTGAGCCGGACGGACGGTGAGACCATGCGCTTCCTGGACGACGTGATCCTCCTGGCCGCCCACGCCAATCCCGACGGTCACGAGCTGGTGTCGACCTGGTACATGCGCCACGAGAATCCGCTGGACCGAACCACGTCCGGGATTCCGGTCCTCTACGAGAAATACGCCGGGCACGACAACAACCGCGACTTCTACATGGCGGCGCTCAAAGAGACCCAGAACATCGTGCGGGCGCACTACCGGGAGTGGTTCCCCCAGATCATCTACAACCATCATCAGACGGGACCCCAGGGGACCGTGATGTTCGCGCCGCCGTTCCGCGATCCTCCCAACCACAACCTGGACGCGCTGATCCTCACTTCGCTGGACCAGGTCGGGTCGGCCATGCACCAGCGCATGATCAAGGAGGGGAAGGGCGGCACCACGATGCGCTCGGGCGCCAACTACTCCACCTGGTGGAACGGCGGGCTGCGCACCACGCCCTACTTCCACAACATGATCGGCCTGCTTACGGAGACCATCGGCAACCCGACGCCGATCGAGATCCCGTTCATCCCGCGGCGCCAGCTCCCGCACGGTGACCTTCCCCTGCCGGTCCGGCCGGGCGTTTGGCACTTCAAGTGGTCGGTCGACTACTCGCAGACCGCCAATCGGGCGGTATTGGACTACGCCTCCCGGAACCGGGACCATCTCCTGTTCAACATCTGGCGGATGGGGCAGAACGCGATCGAGCGTGGCAACAGTGACAACTGGACAATTCGGCCGTCCCTGATCGCCGCAGCCGCGGACCAGCTTCCAGCACGGTCGGGACGGGGCGGACCCACGCCCACCGGAAACGCCGACGACTTCGACCGACTTCTTCGGGACCCCGTCAACCGGGACGCCCGGGGATACATCATCCCCTCGACGCAGGCGGACTTCCCGACGGCGACCAAATTCGCGAACGCTCTCATCAAGTTCGGTGTGGCCGTCCACGAAGCCACCAGCGATTTCCAGGTGGCAGGGAAGCGTTATCCGGCGGGTTCGTACGTGGTGAAGAGCGCGCAGGCCTTCCGGGCCCACGTGATCGACATGTTCGAGCCGCAGGACCACCCCAACGACTTCGCGTTTCCGGGCGCACCGCCCACGCCTCCGTACGACGTGGCCGGCTGGACCCTGGCGTTTCAGATGGGCGTGGAGTTCGACCGGGTGCTCGAGGGCTTCGACGGGCCGTTCCGTCTCATCGAGGACCTGGCCCGCCCGCGGCCGGGCGTGGTGGCTGGGCAGGCAGGGGCCGGATATCTCCTTCGGCACGACGCCAACGACGCTTTCATCGTGGTCAACCGGGTGGTCGCGAGCGGAGGGGAGGTGCGCTGGCTCACGGAGGCGACCACGGTGGGAGGCAGCACGTACCCGCCCGGCACCTTCTTCATCCCGAACGGGTCGGGCGTGACCGAGTTGGTGCAGGCGGCGGCGGCTGAGCTCGGGGTGGGGTTCCAGGGCGTGGCGCGTGCGCCGACCGGGGGCTCGATGGAGCTCGGGGAGGCCCGCATCGGGCTGGCCGACCGCTACGGCGGCTCCATGCCGTCCGGCTGGATCCGGCTGATGCTCGAGCAGTTCGAGTTCCCGTACCGGGTGGTTTTCCCGCCGGAGCTCGCGGCCGGGAATCTCCACGAGCGCTACGACGTGCTGATCTTTCCGGACGGCGCCATCGGGGGCGGCGGATTCGGCGGCTTTGGGGGCGCACAGCTCACCGATGCGGATCTCCCGGAGCAATACCGGGGCAGGCTGGGCAACGTGGACGAGTCGACCATGCCGCAGATCCAGGACTTCATCGAGCGTGGGGGAGCCGTAATCTCGATCGGTTCCGCAACCCGCATGGGCGAGATGCTGGGGCTGCCAATCTCGGACCACCTGGTCTCTCCCGAGACCGGAGAGCCCTATCCCACGGAGGAGTACTACATACCGGGCTCGGTCCTGGAGATCAGGATCGACGGCTCCTCACCGCTCACCCACGGGCTCGGGGACCGGCTGGACGTGATGTTCCAGCGGAGCCCCGTATTCTCGGTCGCGCCGGACGCGCCCGGCATCCGCACGCTCGGATGGTTCGACAGCCCGACGCCGCTGCGGAGCGGCTGGGCCTGGGGTCAGGAGAAGCTCATGGGCGGGGCGGCCATCGTCGAGGCGGACATCGGCAGCGGAAAGCTCTTCCTGCTGGGGCCGAGGGTGACGTTCCGCTCGCAGATGCACGGCGCGTTCCCGTTGCTCTTCAACGGCATCCATTACGGCGCCGTCGAGCGGCGGCCCGTGATGTAGCGCGTTGTAGCGCGTTGTAGCGGGCAGTAGCGGGCGCTCGGTCCGCATGCGCGTGCCCCGTTGGGGAAGGGCGGCCCGGTCCTGGCACCGGGCCGCCCGATCGTCTGCCCGTTGGCGAAGCGCCCGCTTCAGTTGAGCGTGCGCGCCAGGTAATCCTTGAGGCGCCGCCACGCGTCCTCGGCGGCTGGACCACGCGCGTCGGGGTCCTGCTCCACGCGGAGCCAGAATCCGTGATTCACGGCATCGTAGATGTGGAGATCGTGCTGGATCCCAGCCGCGTCCAGGGCGGTGCGGAAACGCTCCACGGATTCGGGCGCGGGGCCCTGGTCGAGCGCCGCGAACGTCCCGTAAACCTCGTGCGACAGGCCGGCCAGCACCTCCGGATCCTCGACCAACTGCCCGTAGAAGATGGCGGTAGCCTCGTGGTCCTCCCCGCCGATTCCATACGAGAGCGCGATTCCGCCGCCGAAGCACCACCCCATGGCGCCCACCCGGCCGGTCACGTCCGGCCGCGCGCGCAGGAACGCCGCCGCCGCGTCGAGATTGCGGATCACACGGTCCATGTCGCCCCGTGCCTCCTGCATCAAGGCGATGTTCTCGTCGCTGTTGCTGCCCGTCCTCCCCTGGTACAGATCGGCGGCGAGCGCCACGTAGCCCTCATCGGCAAACGCGTCCGCCACCTGGCGTACCCGGTCCACCAGGCCGTTCCACTCGTGCACCAGGATCAGGGCGGGGAAGGGGCCTTCCCCCTCGGGAACGGACAAGTACCCCACGGCCCGTTCGTCCGCGGGGAAATACCGCGCCGCCTCCCCGCGGGGCGGCGGCGCCTCGCCCAGGATGGCCGCGGGGACGTCCAGGCGCGCTTCCATCGATGCGGCCGCTTCGGTGTCCCCCGCCTCCGCGGGGTCGCCAGCGTCGCCGCCGTAGCACGCCAGGGACAACGCCCCGATCGCCAGCGCCGGCCAGCCTCTCCACGTTCTCTTCACTCGGTCCTCCTTGCCCGGGGGCTCGATGTCATGCTCTACGGCGGCGGCGCGCGTCACGTCGGCTGATCGGTCGGGCGAACGAGCAACTCGTTCACGTTGACGTGGGGCGGCGCTTCCAGCACGAACCGGATCGCCTCCGCCACGTCTTCCGCCTCGAGCGGCCGCCGGTCCGCCCAGCGCTCCTCGAACGATCGCCGCGCGTCCTGGTCGGGGATGTGGTCCATGAGCTCCGTCCTCACCACGCCCGGCTCGATGTCCGTGACGCGAATCCCGTCCGAGGCCGAGAGCTCCAGGTGCATTCCGGCGGATATGGACCGCACCGCGAACTTGGTGGCCGAATAGACGGTAGCGCCCGGGAACGGTCGGCGGCCCGCCACCGACCCCACGTTCACCACATGCCCGCTCCGGCGCTCCAACATGTGGGGCAGGACGGCCGCGATGCCGAAGAGCACGCCCTTGATGTTCACGTCGACCATGCGCTCCCAGTCGTCCACCCGTCCGGCGGCGAGCGGCGACAGCGGCATGATGCCGGCGTTGTTCACGAGGGCGTGGATGTGACCATATGTGTCGATCAGGGTCTCCGCCGCCCTCCGGACCCCGTCCCGATCCGTGACGTCGCAGGGGAGGACCACGCATTCGCCGCCAGCTCCGCGGATGTCCTCCGCGAGGTCGTCCAGACGGTCCTTGCGGCGCGCGAGGAGGCCCACTCGCCAACCGGTGGCTGCGAGACCCTTGGCGGCGGCGCGGCCGATTCCGGACGAGGCCCCGGTGATGAGGGCCACGCGGCCTCCGTCGGAAGGCATCAGCTCGTCCTCGCCAGCCCGGCCTGGGCCAGCACGATCAGCAACGCGCGTTGGACCCCCAGGTAGCCCTCCACGTTGCGGAAGCCCTCGTGGAGCGAGTGGGCGCCGAAACCGATTCCGCCGCCGCCGATGGTGATGGCGGGAATGCCCAGGGAGATGGGGATGTTGGAGTCCGTTGACGACCGGCTGAAGCTGGGCTCGGAGCCGAGGGCCCGGGTGGCGGCGGCGGCTCGCTGGACGAGCTCGTGCTCCACCGAAATCTCGCCCGACGGGCGGTCACCGATCATGTCCACCTGCACGGTCAAGGCCTCCCCACGCCGCCGGAGCGCGTTCTCTTCATCCAGCGCGCGCCCGATGGCTGCCTGCAGGATGGCATCGACGCCCTCCAGGGTCTCGGTTCCCTCGGATCTCATGTCGATCTCCATCCAGGCCTCGAATGGAACAGCGTTTACGGACGTGCCCCCTCCGATGCGGCCGACGTTGTAGCTGGTCCGGAACGGGGCGTCCCGCGTGTAGGGGTCCGCCCCGTCCTGGAAGTAGCGGATGGACCGCCCGAGCGCGTGGGCGGGGTTGACCAGCCCGAAGGCACCCCACGAGTGGCCGCCGGGACCTTCGAACGTGACGCGGTAGCGATGGCTTCCGAGGCCCATGTGGGTGATGCCCTCCGAGCCCGTGCCGTCGATGGAAATGAACGCGTCGATCCGGGGGCCCCCCGTGCGAAACAGATGCTTCATCCCGCGGAGGTCGCCAAGTCCCTCTTCCCCCACGTTTCCGATGAAGAGCACATCGGAAGCCGTGCGCACACCGGCCTCGTTGAGCGCCCGCAGGATCGCGAGGACGGCAGCGAGTCCCCGGGTATCGTCGGCGATGCCCGGCGCCAGGAGGCTGTCCCCGGACTGCCGCACCGTCACGTCCGTCCCCTCGGGGAACACCGTGTCCAGGTGTCCGGCGAGCGCGAGTACCCGCCCGTCACCCGATCCGCGCCGAAGCCCGATCACGTTCCCGACCTCGTCCACCCAGGCGCTGTCCACGCCGATCTCCCCGAGCATCGCGAGGAACGCCCGGCCCCTCTCCTCCTCCATGAACGGGGGCGCGGGGATCTCGGTCAGCGTGCGAAGATCCGCCATGGTCGCTCCGTCCCGGTCGCGCACCACGTCGAGTGCGCGGCGGACCGCCGGCTCCGACATGAGGGCCCGAACGAGCGCATCGTGCTCCGAAGCTGCCTGTGCGGAGGCCGGAGCCGGCCAAGCCGCGCCCAGGATGATCATCGCCGCGGCCAGGAGCAGAGCGGGGCCCGCGTCGGTTCGCCGGGCGTGAAGCGCGTCATGTGCAGCACCCGCTGATGAGCGCAGACCGATC
>JAHEKN010000003.1 GCA_024638305.1 Gemmatimonadota bacterium
GCGAGCGGGATGAGTCGCTGGGCGGCCTCCCGCTCACCCAGGGAGTAGTTGAGCTGGACGAAGTCGAGCTCCTCGCGTCGGAGCACCTGCTCCATCTGCTCGTACTGCCGCAGGAAGGAGGTCGTCACCCCGACGTAGCGGGTGCGTCCCTCGGCCTTCGCCTGGCGAATCGTGGCCAGGTGGATCTCCACGTCCCTGAGGTTGTGCACCTGGTTCAGGTCGATCGTGGACCGTCCCCAGGTCCGGAGGGACCCTCGCTCCTGGGCGATTCCAGCATCGCGCCCCCCACCGGTCGAGATCTTGGTCGCGAAGAAGAGGTCGTTTTGGATGCCGAGCTCCAGCACGAGCTCACCGGAAACCTGCTCGGAAGTCCCGTAAGAGGGCGCGGTATCGAAGAAACGCCCGCCGAGCTCGTGAAAGAGACGCAGCACCTCCCTCAGCGGCGCGCGCTCCTCCGGGGAAGGCCCAACGCTGAACGTGCGGGCGCTGCCCAACCCCATCGCGGGAATCGCCTCGCCAGACGAGGGAATCGCGCGTGTGAGTTGACCCTCCTGCGCTCGAGCGGGCACCGAGCCGATCAGCAACGCCGCCCCCGTTCCCGCCCCGATCCTGAGCAACTCGCGTCGTGAGATGTGCATGGTTCGTCCCCCCTCGCCCCAGCGGCGAGCCGATCGTGATCTAGTACGCGTCGAATCCCTCGGTGAGCTCGATCCTCACACCGGAAGGATCGGTGAAGAATGCGATCGCCAGCTCGATACTCTCGATGTATCGGTACGGCACTTCGAACGTGATGCCGCGGGCCTCGAGGGCGGCGCAGAAAGCCTCGAGCCCATCGACCTCGAATCCGATGTGGTCGATGGCCCGGCCGCGGGTGGCGGCCCGCTCCCCGCGCGACCCGTTGAAGCTCAGGTTCATCCCGGGCGCGTCGGCCGTGGTCTCGATCGAGCCCCGCGCCCGTGGCGTGAGCGCGAAGAGGTCCACGTACCAGTCCATCAGCTCCCCGAAGCCGGCGGTGAAGAAGTGCACGTGGTACGAAGACGCCCGCACGGAGAGGCTCGTGTCTTCCTGGATCTCGATCTTCACGCCGTCCGGCGCCATCAGGTACGCGTTGCGCCCGCCTTCCACGCCGATGAATTCGGGGCGAGCCTCGTACCCGGCCTCCTCCCACGCCTCGACGACATCGTCGAAGTCGCGGACAAGGACGCCTACGTGGTCCATGACGCTGCCCTCGGAATCGCCCGTGGGTTCGCGCCCGCTGAACACCATCAGCATGCCGGGGATCTTCACCGTCACGAGCGAGCCCTTCTGCACACGCACGCCGTCGAAGTGCTCGACCCAGATCCGTACGTGCTCCTCTACGTCGGTCACGTTCAGGTGCACGTGGGCGAACGTGACGCCGGCCTCGTTGGGCGGGGCCAACTGGGCTGCGCTCAAGGGCGGAATGGCCAGCCCCACGGCGATCAGCCATGTGAGCGCCCCGCCGCGGCGGCGGGTCCCGGTCCAAAGCTTCGACATGCCAATGCTCCCTGTGGGGGATGGGCGATCGGCCCTCACAGGACCCCCGCCTCTCGCATCACCGACTCGCACTTCCGTCTGATCTCGGTCGCCACGGCGTACGGATCCGCTTGCGTCCACTCCGCACGGAACAGCTCGACCGACAGCGGTCCGGCATAGCCTTTGTCGACGAGCTTCTGGATCATGCGTCCGACCGGCGCGACTCCGTCCCCGGGGATCAGCCTCGAGTCGTTGTCGATCAGCTCGCGTGGCGTGTCGAGCAGGTCCTGAAAATGCGCGTGCGCCAGCTCACCGGGGAGGAGGAGCTCGAGGTCCTCGAGCTTGCTCAGTCCCGACCAGAAGTGGAAGAAGTCGAGCATGGGTCGGACGCTCGGATGGTCCGCCTCACGTGTGACGGACAGGACCGACGTGAGCGTCGCGAGGTGGCTCGACGTTCGCAGGAACTCGATCATCGCGGTCAGCCCGTACTCTCGTGCGATTTCGCCCGCCTCGTGGACCGCGCCGGGCGTGGCGCGGAAGTCCTCCGGAGTCACACGCCGGGTCGTGATCGACGGACAGTAGATCTTCCCCAGTCCGAGGGTGGAATACTGATCGCATCTCCTCCGCCATGTTTCGAGCGACGCCGCGCGTGCAGGACCTGGAATCCAGAGGTCGGGCAGGACCGCCGCCGCCGACACCGCAGTCAGGCCGTTGTCGGCCAGGACGCTGCCGGCGGCCGCGAGCGAATCGTCCCGCAGGAACCCGTCGAGGAGCCGATCGCTCAACTCGACGTAGCGAATGCCAGCGCGTGCCCAGCCCTCCAGCGAGCCCCGGAATCCGGATCCGGCGGACGTGTTCTGGTGGATGGCGAGCTGCATCGAGACGTGCGTTCCGCTCCCGATCCCGCCGGCTGGCCGGAGGGGGCCTGTCAGCGGAGCAGCCAGCGAAGCACGGAGAAAATCTCGGCGGGTAGGCACGGAACGTACTGTATTGCCCGCTAGGCGGAGCCGCTACATTGCCGGCGCCGCCGCCCAGCCGAACCACGGTAAGGAGATGCGTGTGGATCATCCCATCCTGACGCGGCGGCAGGTGCTTCAGCGCTTCGGGGTCCTCGGGGGCTCCTCGCTGATGCTGAGCGCGATGGACGCATGGGACCTGATGGGACAGCCCTCCCGGCCGCGTCCCGGGCTCAGTGGATCCCGCCCCGACGTCCGGGTGGTCGTCCTGGGAGGCGGGCTTTCTGGCCTGGTGGCTGGCTACGAGCTCGGCAAGCTGCAGTACGACTACCACGTCCTGGAAGCGCGCGACTGGGTGGGCGGGCTCTGTTGGACCGTGCGCCGGGGAGACACACACACGGAAGTCGATGGGGAGACCCAGGTATGCGATTTCGACGGGGGCCTGTACTTCAATGCGGGCGCCTGGCGGATCCCCAACCGGGATCGTGCGGTCTTGGATTACTGCCGTGAGCTCGGCGTCGCGCTCGAGAAGTTCGTCGACTGGAGCGATGCCAACTACCTGTACGAGGAGAACGAGGAGCTAGGACCGCTCTCGGGCAAGCCGATACGCCTGCGGGAGCTGAAAGCCGACCTGTGGGGATCCACGACCGAGCTGCTCGTCAAGGCAATGGACCAGGGGGAAATCGACGTCCCGCTCACGACCGAGGACCGCGAGCGGCTCGTGGAGTTCCTGGTCCGCGCTGGCTTCCTCGACTCCGAGGACCACGTCTATCGTCCGCCCACTCAGCGAGGCCCGGATGAGCGACTCGATCTGAGCGCGCTGCTCCAGTCTCGATTCGGGCTTCGGGTGCGGTCGCTCCACTCGGGTGTCGCGGGGCCCGATCCCCTTTTCCAGCCCGTCGGAGGGATGCAGCAGATTCCCTACGCATTCCAGAGAGCCATCGGGCACCGGATCACACTCGGGGCGGAGGTCACCTCCATCCGGCAATCGGAGGACCAAGTCCGGGTGACGTACCGCGACACGCGCACGGGCGAGCAGACCCGCATCTCGGCCGACTACTGCATTTGTTGCCTGCCCATGTCGGTGCTCCAGAGCCTCGACGTGGACTTCTCCGCCCAGATGGCCGAGGCGGTGTCCAACACCGGACACAGTTCGTCCGCCAAGATGGGGCTCCAGATGGGTCGGCGGTTCTGGGAGGAGGACGACGGGATCTTCGGCGGACACCTGTGGAGCCGGAGTCTCCAGCTCGGCGAGTTCTCCTATCCCTCGAACGACTACTTCACCCGGAAGGGCGTCCTGCTGGGCTACTACGGCGGCGGAGACCAGGCCGGGCTGTCGGAGCAGCCGATCGCGGCGCGCGTGCAGCACGTGCTCAGCCAGGCCGGCAAGGTGCATCCGCAGATTCGCGAGGAATTCGAGAGCGCCTATTCGGTGTGGTGGCAGAAGGTCCCTTACAGCATGGGGGCATACGGCCGCACGCCGCCCGAGGAGCTGCGGGAGCAGTTGCACCGTCCCGATGGTCGGATCTATCTGGGCTCGGCCGGGACGGGCGACCGCCCCGCGTGGCTCGAGGGCGCCATCCAGGCGGCCTGGCGCACGGTCGAGTCGCTCCACCGGCGGGTGGAGCAGGGCTGACGCCGGGACGAACCCGGACCTAGGGCCGCGATCCGGGCCAGACCACGCCCTGATCCCGCCGAGTGACCGGACCCATGCCCATGTACACGAACTTCTGGACCCGCTTCCCCTCGTAGGTCTCGGTCGTGTAGATGTTGCCCCGCGAATCGGTGGCGATGCTGTGCACACCGTAGAACTGACCCGGCTGCCGACCTCCATCCCCGAACGACGTCAGGATCTGCATGGAGCCCCGCTCGATGATGTGGACCTTCATGTTCTTCCCGTCGGCCAGGTAGATGAAGCGCTGCTCGGGATCCCTGGAAAAGGCGATATCCCAGGTGGACCCGCTGCCGAGCGTTCTCGGCGCCACCATCAACTCGCTCACGAAGGAACCGTCGGTCCGAAACACCTGAATCCGGTCGTTGGCGCGATCGCAGACGTACACCAGGCCGTCGTGCGACGGCTCCGCGCAGTGCACCGGATTGCGGAACTGTTGCGCGGGAGGGGCGTCGGGGTCGTAGAGTCCGAGATCCGCGTCGTCCGGCTCGTTTCCGTACGCGCCCCAGTAGCGCTCGAGCTCACCGGTGGTCGCGTCGAGCACCGCCACCCGCTTGTGCCCATAGCCGTCGGCCACGTAGGCCTCGACGCCCTGCGCATCGAACGAGATTTTGGCCACCCGCCCGAAATGCTCCGCGGTGTTGCTGTCCAGCTCGAGGCCGAGTCCGGGGACCCCGAACTGGGCCAGGAACTCACCCGAGCGCGTGAACTTCAGGATGTGCGAGTCGGCGGCGCCGTTTCCTCCGATCCACACGTTGTCCATCGGGTCGATCGTGATCCCATGGTTCGACGTGGGCCAGTCGTAACCTTCCCCCGGGCCGCCCCAGGATCCCACGAGGTTTCCGTCAGGGTCGAACTCAAGGACGTTGGGCGCCGGGATGCAGCACTCGGCCGTGGGGGGATCGGCGGCCGCGCCGATCTCGTTGTCGTTGAACGTGGTCTGCCGGTGGATGACGAATACGTGGTCCCGTGAATCCACGCCCACGCCTATGGTGGAGCCCATGATCCAGTGGTTGGGCAGGGGTCGGGGCCATAGCGGATCCACCTCGAAGATCGGCGCCTGCGGCCCGTCCGCCGTGGCAGCCCGCTCGAGCGCGGCTTCTCCGCACGCGAGCGCGACGATCGAAACGGCCAACGCCCCACCGGCGAACCACTCGCGTCCGCGGGTCATGTCTTCCTCCGGTCAGCTTGGGGGAAGTGCCAGCGCGACCAGCTCCGACGGCTCGCCACCACCCCCCACGGAGAGAACCACGTACTGCCGCCCCTCGTGCATGTAGGTCATGGGCAGTCCGGACTGGGCGTTGGGCAGCTCGATCTCGGCCAGGATCTCCCCGGTCTTCTTGTCGTGCGCCCGAAAGACGGCGTCTCCAGCCATGCCTTCGCCCGCGAAGAGGAGGGAGCGGGTCACCAACACGCCCGCTCGCGAGATCTTCCCCGTGCGCGGAATCGACGCCGGCTCGAGATCGAGCCGCTCGGCCACGAAATCGGGGGTGTCGCCATTGGCGATCATCCAGGCGTGCTCCCCGGTCGAGAGGTCGATCGCGGTGATACGCCCCCAGGGCGGCTTCACGATCGGGATCCCCGGCGCCACCTGAGCCCGGCCGAAGCCCTGGATGTACCGCATGTCCGAGTTGTCGCCGCCCTCGGACAGGGCGAGGACGAACGGGTTCGTCTGCGTCCCCACATACAGGTAGCCCGTCTCGGGATCGATCGCTCCCCCCTCCCAGTTCGCGCCGCCGGTGGAGTATGGAAGCATCAGGGTGCCCCGCGTGCCATCCTCCGCTCGGGCCAGGGAGGGCGGACTGTACAGAGGGCCCATTCGGTAGGCGCTGGCGACCTCGGCCGCGCGGGCCCGGATCTCGGGCGTGAAGTCGATCAGGTCGTCCTCGCTGAAACCCTGACGGTCATAGGGCGCGGGCTTGGTCGGAAACGGTTGCGTGGGCGACGTCCATTCGCCGGGCACGTCGGTCTGCGGTACCGGCCGTTCCTCGATCGGCCAGATCGGCTCCCCGGTGACGCGGTCGAACACGAACGCGAAGTTCTGCTTGGTGAGCTGTACGACGACCTTGCGAGGCCGACCCTCGATCTCGATGTCGGCCAGGATGGGAGCCGCCGGGTTGTCCATGTCCCAGATGTCGTGGTGGACCGTCTGGAAGTGCCATACCCGCTCGCCCGTGCGGCTGTCGAGCACCAGCAGGCTCGTCGAGAAGAGGTTGTTGCCCGGACGGTGGCCCCCGTAGAAGTCGCCTGTGGCCGCCTCCGTGGGCACGTACACGTATCCGGTCTCCGGGTCGAACGTGATCGGAGCCCAGGACGCGGCGTTCCCCGTGTAGGACCAGGAGTCGTCCCCCCACGTGTCGTGGCCGGCCTCACCCGGCTCGGGAATCGTCTTGAACGTCCAGAGAAGGCGGCCCGTCCGTGCATCGAAGCCCCGGATGTCACCGGGCGTGTTCACCATGGATGGCGGCCGAAAGCCCACGTGGTGTGCCGAGCCCACCACGATCACGTCTCCGACGATGGTGGGAGGGGAGCTGGCCCCGATGGTCCCCACCAGATCGACGCCGTCCCGCTTCCGATGGTTCTCCATGAGGTCCACGACGCCCTGGTTCCCGAAGCCGGGGACGGGCTTGCCGGTCGCGGCGTCCAGCGCGGCCATGTGGTAGCCTGGCGTCACGACGACGATGCGCGCGCCACCGGTCCCGTCCTCCCAGTACGCCACCCCCCGCCCCGGGTTGGCGCGAGGGGCCGCTTCCAGTCGCTCGCCCTCCTCCATTCGCCACATCCAGAGCGTCTCGCCCGTCCCGGCGTCGATGGCCACGACACTGCGGCGAATGCCGGCCGTCGCGTAGAGGACGCCATCCACCATCAGCGGGGTCGTGGAGCTCCGGATGTTCGGGCTGGTCCCGAAGTTCCGTGCGTTCCACCGCCATGCGACCTCAAGGTCCGCCACGTTGCCCGCATGGATCTGGTCGAGGGGCGCGTAGCGGGTATGCCCGGGATCTCCACCGTACGTATGCCAGGCTCCGTCGGCGGCGCCGCCCTGAGGCGCCGCCGGCTCGGGGGAGAGCGCCAACAGGACGATCGACGCGAGGAGGGCCGAAGCGACCGGACGTAGGACCGATCCAGGGGCGGCGATGAGAGCGAGAGCGCCGCGTACGGGCATGCGCGCATCCAGGTAGTGAGGAATCGACACAACGTGCGGGCGCGATCGGCGGCTCGCCAGATGCGGGCAGTTGGCCGGGGTCCTCGACCCGCGCGCCTGCTCGGGCACCGCCGGGCTCAGCCCCTCGATTCAGCGAATCACGGTCAGGGTCGAGAGAGCCAGGTTGTTCGCGAGCTGCCACTGCACCACGACCCCCGGTGCGATGATGACCTCCCGCGATATGAGCGGATCTCCATAGCCCATGGGCTGGGCGAGGAACGCGATCGCGCTCGATTCGACGATCTCCCGCGGAATCGTCATGCTGACCCGGCCGGCTGCCCTGACCCGGCCCAGGCGGTACCGCGTGGCCCCGACGGACAGCACGTAGATGTCGATGTCCTGGGTACGCGAGTTCACCACGCGGAGCTCAACGCCCTCGTCGGGGTCCGCGGGAGAAACGGCCGGCGTCGGCTCCGGGCCGGATGCGCAGGCCGGCGCCCCAGAGGCCAGCAAGAGGCATGCAGTCCTTCGGAGGGATCGGGGGGCCACAGTCCGCATTCTGCCTCCAGGCATCGGAATCGGTGGTCCACCTCCACAGTACATGCCGGCGCCGACGCCTTCCACCGCGGCGTGCGCGGCCCGGTCGGCGGAGCTCGGGATGCGGATGCTTAGGTGCGGTCCCGCGCCTTTCTGCACGTGATCGCTGACCGTACTCTTTCCTGCTGTATCCGCCGGTCCTCTACGACCGACGGGGCGCCACACCACCAGGAGCGCACCATGAACGGTCAGAAGTTCCTCGTCGCGACGGTCGCGGGCGGAATCGCTTTGTTCGTGCTGGGCTTTATCTTGTGGGGTCTCCTCTTCATGAGCTTCTTCCAGGCGCACGCGACGGCGGACGTCATGAAGGAGGTGCCGACGTTCTGGGCCTTGATCCTCGGTCAGTTGTCCTTCGCTGCGTTGCTGACCGTGATCATCGGCAAGTGGGCCGGAACAACCGGCGTCGTGCCCGGCATGAAGACCGCGGCGCTGGTCGGATTGCTCATGGCGCTCGGGATCGACTTCACCCTCTTCGCGACGGCCGAGATGATGGACCTCACGGCGACCTTGGTCGACCCGCTTCTGGTGACGGTCCAGTCGGGAGGTGCGGGGGCCGTTATCGGCGGGCTGCTGGGAAGAGGAGCGGACGGAACCGCCGCCTGATCACCCGATCGGTGGGGTGCGCCCTGGCGGGCGCACCCCTGCCGTACCGCTAACGTCCGCCGCGCTCTTCGGCGCGGGCGCCGCTCAACACGTTGAACAGCGCGTAATTCCCTTCGTGGCAGGCATATTCGTACAGCAGGCCGTCCAACCTCCGAAAGGGAACCTCGCCTCCCCACTCGCTCGAGTAGGTGTCCGGGTCGATCACCGTGAACTCATAGTTGATCGTGTTCTCGTCCGCTCGGGTGAAGCGCTCGACGAGCTTCGTCGACTCCGATCCGCCCGGAAAGACGTACTGCTGGGCGCTGAGCTGTCGCGGTGGCAGGTTGGTCGTCTCCACGACCAGCGTGTCGCCGACCCATGTGCCCCAGGAGTCGCCCATCCATGGGCGAATGTCCGGAGGGAGCGGATCGGGCTCGCCCAGGCGAATGATCCGCGTGTCGTGGACCATCTCCGTGTGGATGACCACGTGGTCCTCGGTTTGGACGATCGTGTAGTTGTTGTTGTAGAAGTAGTTGGGCAGCATCGGCGGTCCGGCGTTCGATCCGAACGACATGATGCACCGCTCGCCCAGGGGCCGGTTTTCCGGGTTGTCGTACTCTCCGAACCGGCCGGCCTGCCGCGCTGCCTCGGCGAACCTGCGCCTGCCTTCGTCCGTCAAGGAGGGGATGCGACCGTCCGCGGGGCGCGTCACGAGCGACGTGCGCGGTTCCCCGTTGAAGATCGCCACCTCGTCCCCGCCGTCGATCCACACGTAGTTGTAGCCACCCGTGCCGCCCGACGCGGCGTCGAACAACGCGTTTCCCGTGAACTCGCCGCCTACGGTCGGCGCCCCCCGGTCCGGATCGCTCGCCGCGTACGATTGTTCGATGAACGCCTGACGATCTTCCTCGAGGGCCGCCACCTGTTCGGGGGTGAACACGGGGCCGAGCCCCGGCGGCCGCTGCACCGGCGTGAGCGTGGCGTTCGTCCAGTTGCCCTGGAGATCGGGGTGCCCGGCAGGCGTACGCGGCATCTCCCAGTCGCCCGGCCGCACCGGCACGTCCTGGGTCGCTGCCCCCAGGGTCAACGCCACTGATGCGATCGCCAGCGCGACAATGAGTACCGCGCCTCCAGGTGGAGCCTTCATGGCACCTCCTTCCTCGAAGCCTCGATAGGGGAACCACGCCCGGGTCCAATCTCGAAGTCGGACCGGGAAGGCGCCACACCGGAGCACGGGACACGCGGTTTTCGGGGAGGCACGCCCGATCCAGGGCACGGTTTCAACTCGAACCCGACTCCGGTCCTTGGCACCGGGCGCTCGGACGCGGATCTTGCCTGCCCACCTTCACGACCCCAACAGGGAGGCATCGATGCTCGTCGTACGCAACGCCTTCGTCGCACAGCCGGGTAAGGCCAGCACCCTGGCCGCTCAACTCAAGGCGGCCGCCCAAGTCGCGAGTCTACCAGGGGCCCGCGTTCTCACGGACATCACCGGCGGCTTCAACACGGTGGTGCTCGAGTATCAGGTGGAGAGCCTGGCCGCGTTCGAGGCGAGCATGGAGCGCTACGCCACGGACGAAGCGTTTCGCGAGGCCATGAAGGGCTACACCGAGCATTGGATCTCGGGGAGTCGGGAGATCTTCCGCGTCGCTTGAGCCGGGCGTGGCGGTCGCAAGCGGCAGCGGGTCCGAAACGCTGCTCGAGGTCGACGCGCTCACGCTGCGCTTCGGTGGGGTCACGGCCCTATCCGACCTGAGCTTCGAGGTACGTTCGGGAGAGCTGCTCGCCCTGATCGGTCCCAACGGCGCGGGAAAGACGAGTGTGCTCAACTGCGTCTCGGGCCTCTATCGGCCCGAGCGGGGGTCGATCGTGCTCTTCGACGACCATGGACCCTCCCACCCGCTCCACGACCTGCCGCCCCACCGCATCGCGCGGCTGGGGGTGGGGCGCACGTTCCAGAACATCGAGCTGTTCAAGCACATGACCGTGCTCGAGAACGTCATGCTCGGCAGGCACGTTCACATGCCCGGCGGCGTACTCTCCTGTGGACTCTATTGGGGCCGTCAACAGGCGGCGGAGACGGAGCACCGGCGCCACGTCGAGACCGTCCTCGACTTCCTGAGTCTCCAGCCCGTCCGCCGAGCGGTGGTCGGCAGCCTCCCCTACGGCCAGCAGAAGCTGGTCGAGCTGGCGCGCGCGCTCGCGCTGGAGCCGCGACTACTCCTCCTCGACGAGCCCATGGCCGGCATGAACTCGGAGGAGAAGGAGTCGATGGCGCGCTTCATCCTCGACGTGCACGAGGAGTGGGACGTCACGCCCGTCGTGATCGACCACGACATGGACGTGATCATGGACATCGCCGAGCGCGTCGTCGTGGTCGACTTCGGTCGGGTACTCGCGGAGGGCCCGCCCCAGCGGATCCGCCGGGACGAGCGGGTCATCGAGGCGTACCTGGGTGAAGCCCACGACGAGGGTGCTTCGTGACGGGCACGCTACCGGGGCAACTGATCCGTCGCGCCGCCGAGCGACCCGACGCCGTCGCATTCCGTGAGAAGGAATTCGGGATCTGGCAGTCCGCCACCTGGGCAGAGTACCTGGGTCGCATGCGGTCGTTCGCACTCGGCTTACGCACCCTGGGAGTCGACCGGGGAGACCGGATCGCCATCCTGGGCGACAACCGCCCGGAATGGGTGATCGCGGAGCTCGCGGCCCAATCGATCGGAGCCATCCCGTTGGGCGTCTACCAGGACGCGGTGGCGGACGAGGTTGCCTACCTGCTCGAGGCGTCGGGCGCGCGCGCGGTGGTCGCCGAAGACCAGGAGCAGGTCGACAAGATCCTCGAGATCCGGGACCGGGTGCCCCAGGTCGAGCACATCGTCTATCACGACGCGAAGGGCCTCGGATCGTATCGAGAGGACGGCCTCGTCGACTTCACTGAGGTCGAGAGCCTCGGATGGGCCGAGCACCGTGACCACCCGGGGGCGTTCATGGACGCCGTCCGGGCGCTCGACACCGAGGACACGGCGCTACTCTGCACGACTTCCGGAACGACCAGCCGGCCCAAGCTGGCCATGCTGTCCCACCGGAACCTGCTCAGCATGGCGGCGCAGTTCCAAGAGGTCGATCCGATGACGTCTGGGGACGAGTACGTCTCCTTCCTGCCTCTCGCCTGGATCGGCGAGCAGATGGTCTCCGTTTCCTGCGGGCTGACGGTTGGGTTCACGATCAACTTCCCCGAGGAGACCAACACCGTCCGGCTGGATCTCCGCGAGATCGGTCCCCAGGTGATGTTCTCGCCCCCGCGGATCTGGGAGAACCTCGTGTCCGAGGTTCAGGTCATGACCGAGGACACCACGCCCCTGAAGCGCGCGGTCTTCCAGTGGGCCTTCCGGGTGGGCACCGCGGCGGCGGACGCCCGCCTGGAGGGGCAGCCGATCAACCGCACGCTCAGGTGGAAGCGCCGGGTGGCTGAATTGGTCGCACTCCTCCCCATCAAGGACCAGCTCGGACTCCGTCGCGTGCGGAGCGCCTACACCGGCGGTGCGGCGCTCGGACCGGACGTCTTTCGCTTCTTTCACGCCCTCGGCGTCAACCTCAAGCAACTGTACGGGCAGACCGAGGTGAGCGGCATCTCGGTCGTCCACCGCGATGGGGACGTCCGATTCCAGACCGTGGGGCGCCCCCTCCCCGGGACGGAGGTCCGGGTGGCCGCGGACGGCGAGATCCTGGTGAAGAGCCCTGCGGTATTCGGTGGCTACTTCCGTGACTCGGCCGCCACCATGGACGCCCTCGAGGACGGGTGGCTCCATTCGGGAGACGCCGGCTACGTGGACGAGCGGGGGCACCTGGTGGTGGTCGACCGTCTCGCGGACGTGAGGATTCTGTCCGATGGCACCACGTTCTCGCCGCAATTCGTGGAGAACAAGCTCAAGTTCAGCCCCTACGTGCGTGAGGCAGTCGTGTTCGGGGGCGACTATCCCTTCGTGACGGCCGTCGTGGCGCTCGACTTCGAAAACGCCGGACAGTGGGCGGAGCGGAACCAGCTCGCCTACACCACGTTCACCGACCTGGCCCAGAAGGCCGAGCTCTACGACCTCGTCGGTGGCCACGTGGAGGGCGTGAACCGGGACCTTCCGCCCGCGGCGAGGATTCGGCGTTACCTGCTGCTCCACAAAGAGCTCCATGCCGACGACGCGGAGCTCACCCGTACGCGCAAGGTGCGCCGCCGCTTCATCGCCGAGCGCTTCCGCGACCTGATCGAGGCCCTGTACGGCGACGACGAGACGGTCGCGGTGGACACTGAGATCACCTACCAGGATGGTCGCACGGCCACGGTCGCCCACGCGCTGCGAGTGGCACGGGTGGGGGACTGAGGGTGGACACGTTCGTTCAGCTCACCGTGTCGGGACTGTCCACCGGAATGATCTACGCGCTCGCCGCGGTCGGATTCGTGGTGATCTACAAGGCGAGCTCGGTGATCAACTTCGCCCAGGGCGAGCTGCTGCTCTTCGGCACCTACCTGATCTTCTTCAGCGTGGTGCAGTTGGGTCTCCACTGGAGCGCGGGCGTGATCGTGGCGCTCGTGGTCGCCGTCGGGATCGGTCTCCTCATCGAGCGTGTGGTGCTCCGGCCCCTGATCGGCGAGCCGATCATCTCCATGATCATGGTGACCATTGGCCTCGCGAGCGTCCTCCGCGCTGTCGTGAACGGGATCTGGGGCACGCTGCCCCGTACATTCCCGTCCTTCTTGCCCGAGGGCGAGATCATGCTGGGCTCGGCCGTCGTCGCCGCGGACCGCGTGTTCGCGATCCCGCTGGCGCTCGTCGTGGTGTCGGCGTTGGGGTGGTTCTTCCGGTACACACGTGACGGGATCGCCATGCGGGCCATCGCCGACGACCAGCAGGCAGCACTCAGCATGGGAATCAGTATCCCCCGCGTGTTCGCGGTCGCCTGGGGCCTGGCGGCGGCATCCGCGGCCATCGGCGGCATCATGCTCGGCAACATCGTCGGGGTGAGCCAGAACGTGTCGGCCATCGGCCTGCGCGTGTTTCCCGTGGTGATCCTGGGTGGCCTGGACTCCATCGCGGGCGCCGTGATCGGAGGCGCGGTGATCGGCTTGCTGGAGGTCTACGCGGGCGGGTACCTGGGCCACGGGCTCAACCTGGTCGTCCCCTACGTGGTGCTCATCCTCATGCTGATGGTCCGGCCTTACGGGCTCTTCGGCAAAGAGATCATCGAGAGGGTGTGACGGTGGAGTGCGGCGTCTTCCACACGACCTACGAGTCCGACATGGGACTCCGGCGCAAGCCGGTCGAGCGGCTCCGACTGGGCCTTCTCATCGCCGCGCTGATCGCGTTTCCGTTTTTCGCTTCCCCGTACTGGCTGAGCATCGGGAATCAGGTCGCCATCGCCACCATCGGTGCGATCGGACTGAACATCCTCGTGGGCTACACGGGGCAGATCTCACTCGGGCAGGGCGCCTTCATGGCGGTCGGCGCGTACACGGCCGGCCTCCTGACGCTTCGGTTGGGACTGCCGTGGGGGGTGAGCATCGGCTTGGCTTGCCTCGTCACCGCCGCGGTCGGGACCTTCTTCGGCCTTCCGTCCCTTCGGCTCAAGGGACTCTACCTGGCCATCGCCACCCTCGCGGCCCAGGAGATCGTGGAATGGGTGGTGACCCACTGGACCGCCCTGACTGGCGGCACGGAGGCGTTGGTGCTGCCGGCGCCGCGCCTGTTCGGCGTGCGCCTCAACACCGATTTCAACTTCTACTGGGTCGCGGTCGTCCTGGCGGGGGGCACCGCGCTGTTCACGGCCAACCTGATCCGGTCGCGGGTGGGGCGGGCGTTCGTGGCGGTCCGAGACCAGGATGTCGCGGCCAGCGTGATCGGGGTGAACGTCTTCCGCCACAAGCTGCTGGCGTTCGCGGTCTCCTCGTTCTTCGTGGGGATGGCGGGGGCGCTGATCGCGTTCTACCGAAACATCGTCTCCTGGGAGCGCTTCACGCTGGAGACGAGCATCATCTACCTGGCGATGATCATCGTCGGCGGACTGGGGACCATCCGGGGGTCCGTTCTGGGTGCGGCCATGATCACTCTACTGCCCGTGGGCATCAACAACCTGGGGCGTGCGCTTCAGGACTCGGCGCCGGCGCTGGCAGCAGTTCTGCCACACGTTCAGCAGGCCGCATTCGGGATCGTCATCATCCTCTTCCTGGTGTTCGAGCCGGAGGGACTATCCAAAATGTGGCGTAACGTGAAAGACTACTTTCACGTTTGGCCCTTCGCGTATCGCCGCGGCGAACGCGCCGGGTGACGGCGCGCCCGACCCGGCCGGGAGATCCCATGCACAGACTCACGCCCAGTACGTCCCTCGTCTCGATGGTCGCGCTGGCCCTCATCGGCGGCTGCGGTGGCGACTCGGGCCCCGCGGACGGACCCGAGCCCATCAAGGTCGGTGCGATCTTCGATCTCACCGGACCGACGGCGGACGTGGGAACGGAGTACGCTGAGGCCATCCAGGGGTTCGCCGATTGGACCAACGCCAGGGGCGGGATCGGCGGCCGGCCGATCGACCTCATCTACCAGGACTACGCTTATCAGGTCGATCGAGCCGAGCAGCTGTACAGTCAGTTCGTGCAGGAAGGCGCGGTCGTGTTCATGGGCTGGGGCACGGGCGATACCGAGGCGCTGAGGTTGCGGATCATCGACGACCGCATCCCGTTCGGCTCGGCCTCGCTTTCGCACGTATTGGGCGACCCCGCCGAGGCCCCCTACAACTTCCTGGTGGCCACGACCTACACCGATCAATTCAAGATCGTGTTGCGCTGGATCGTCGAGCATCATCGGGCCGCCGGGGGGGGCGGGACGCCGCGGGTGGCGCTCATGCACAACGCCAGCCCTTTCGGAACGTCGCCGTGGCAGCAGGGCGGCCGCGACTACGCGAGGAGTCTGAACGTGCCGGTCACGCTCCACGAGATGCCCCGGGGCGCCACGGATTTTACGGCCGAGCTCACCAGGATCGCCGGGTCCGGCGCGCAGTACGTGGTCTTCCAGAATACGTCGGCGCCGGTCGCGGTGGCCCTCCGCAACGCGCGCAGCCTCGGCCTGAACGCCACGTTCGTCTGCCTCAACTGGTGCTCGAACGGGCTTCTAACCCGTCTCGCAGAACGTGCCGCGGAAGGGGTGGTCGGAGCGATGCCCTTTCCACCCCTGACCGCCGACGTGCCCGGCGTGCAGGTGATACGGGAGTATCTGGCGTCCCAGGGAGAGTCGTTCGCGGAAAAGACCAACGCGTACACGCAGGGATGGTTCACCTTCGCGCTGTTCGCGGAGGGCATGCGTCGCGTGTTGGAGTCGGGCCAGCAGCTCACGGGTGAGAACGTCCGGGTTGCACTGGAGAGCCTCGATGCCTTCGACACAGGGGGCGTTACCCTCCCGATCACCTTCACCGCGACGGATCACCGCGGCTCCAAGGGACTCCGACTGTTCCACGTGGTCGGGGGAGCCTGGCAGCCGCTCACGGAGTTCCTGACCGCCCCGTGAGATCGGCCGCGCCCGGGGACCCGCCGCTCCTGGAGCTGAACAACGTCGAAGTCCGTTACGACGACGTGATCCTGGTGCTGAGGGGCCTTTCCCTCGCGGTCGCCGAAGGCTGCATCGTAGCCTTGCTCGGAGCGAACGGGGCCGGCAAGAGTACGACGCTCAAGGCCATCTCCGGACTCCTGTACGTGGAAGACGGGGAGGTCAGCGACGGCTCCATCCACTTCGACGGGCAAGAGATCCAGGGGCTCCCCACCGACCGCATCGTGCGCATGGGGATCTTCCAGGTCGTCGAGGGCCGACGCGTCTTCGAACACCTCACGGTGCGGGAGAACCTGCTCGCGGGTGCGCACACCCGCTCGGATCGTGGTGCGCTGTCGGCGGACCTGGACCGCGTCTACGGCTACTTCCCGCGCCTGGGAGAGCGACACCGACAGGATGCCGGATATCTCTCGGGTGGCGAGCAACAGATGCTCGCGCTGGGACGAGCCCTAATGGCGCGACCGCGGCTGATGCTCCTCGACGAGCCGTCGCTCGGACTCGCTCCCATGCTGGTTCGAGGGATCTTCGACATCATCCAGCGCGTCAACCGGGAGGAGGGAACCACCATCCTGCTGGTCGAGCAGAACGCGCGCATCGCCCTCGGCATCGCCGACCACGCCTATGTCATGGAGAACGGACGGGTCGTGCTCGACGGACCGGCGGACGAGTTGAGCGCGAACGAGGACGTCCGCGAGTTCTACCTGGGGCTCGGCGATGTCGGGCGGCGCTCCTACCGGGACGTCAAGCACTATCGTCGTCGCAAGCGGTGGCTGTCGTGAGCGATCGTGCCCTGTACACGCCGCTCGAGGCCGACCCGGAGTGGGAGCGCCACCAGGACGACCTGACCCACCGGGCAGTGGTGATCGGTGCGGAGCGGAGTCGTGAGGTCCGGGGACGGCTGCATGGGGCAGGTGTCGACCCCGCGGCGGTGCGGTCGGTCGCCGATCTGGCGGGGATCCCCGTGCTGGCCAAGGACCGGATCCCGGACCTCCAGGCCGCCGACCCTCCGTTCGGTGGCATGCTGGGCGTGCCGGTCGCGGAGCTCCGCCGGATCTTCCAGTCCCCCGGACCCATTCTCGACCCGGAGGGGGATCGACCGGACTTCTGGCGGATGGCGCCGGCATTGTGGGCGGCCGGATTCCGCCCGGGACAGGTGGCCCTGAACACGTTTTCGTACCATCTGACGCCAGGCGCCCACATGCTGGATGCCGGCCTGCGCGAGGTCGGCTGCGTGGTCATTCCGGGAGGGGTCGGAAACAGCGCCGCTCAGATGGCGCTCGCGGCCCAGGCCGGGGCCGGCGCGTACGTGGGGACACCGCAGTTTCTCCTCACGCTGCTCGAGCATGGCGCCGAGCTCTCTCCCCCCTTCTCGTTCGAGCGCGCCCTCGTAACCGGGGCACCCCTGCCGGACGCGCTTCGCTCCGAGCTCCAGGACGGATACGGGGTCGATCTCTTTCAGGCCTACGGCACGGCGGACGCGGGCCTGTTGGGCTACGAGTGCCCGCGAAAGCACGGATGGCACGTCGAGCCACGAGTGGTCGTGGAGATCGTCGAGCCCGCCTCGGGGGCGGCAGTCGCGCCCGGTGAGACGGGTGAGGTGGTCGTCACCAGTCCGAACGACGCGTACCCGCTCGTTCGCTTCGGTACGGGCGATCTGTCGGCCTTCCTGTCGGAGCCCTGCGACTGCGGGCGGGCCTCACCGCGTCTGGTAGGGTTCCTCGGCCGGGTGGGCGAAGGGATCAAGGTACGGGGGATGTTCGTTCACCCCCGCCAACTGGCGGCCGCGCTGTCAGCAAACCGGGGTGTCGCGCGCTATCAAGGCGTGGTCACTGCCGACGGGCACCGCGACGTGCTCACCGTGTCCGTCGAAGCCGCCCCGGGCGCGGATCTCGATGCCGACGCGCTCGCGGACGCGGTCTCGCTGGAGATCAAGGTGCGCGCGGCAGTCGATCTGGTCCCGCCCGGAACGATTCGCGACGGTGGTCCGCCGCTCGTGGACGCGCGGGATCTCTGACGCCGCCTAAGCGACCGCGGCGCGACCCCGCACCTCTTCCAGCGCCTCGATCCCACGACTCATCTCACGCGCCAGCGTGACGTGGAGCTCCTTGACCTCGTCCATCGACCAGTCCAGGGAGGCGATGCGGTCGGTGACCTCCATGAGCCCTCGGGACGCTCCGTCGCGGACCTGCTGATAGCCCGCCAGAGCGTCCGCCTCATCCTCCAGGACGGCCCTCGCCAGTAGCTCGGCGTCCCGCATGGCGTCGGTCATTCCGTGCGCGGTGAGCGGGTCCTTGAAATAGCCCGCGTCTCCGACGAGCGCCCAGCCGGGACCGTACGACCGCCTCGTGAATCCGGTGATGCCCGCGAAGCCTCGGAGCGGGCCGGCCTGCCCGCCTCGCGCCATGGCATCGACCAGCGCGGGGTCGATCTCCCGCACCGTCGCCAGATAGGCCCGCTCCAACCCCTCACGCCGCGCGGCCTGGAAGCGCTCCGGCCGGACGGACACGAAAACACATGCGTCGCCCCCATTGGTGGGGATGACGCCGATGCCCACGCCCGGTCGGAAGTACCAACGGTAGCGCTGGTCGTCGAGCTCCCTCCAATAGCCGTAGATCGAGGCCGTCGCGTGGGCGCCCTCGTGTTCCACGCTTGCGCCGGTGAGCCTCGCGACCTTGGAACGAACGCCGTCGGCCCCGATCACGATGTCGGCCCCGACGTTCTGGGCCGGGAGATCTCCACCGGCGATGCAGGCACCCCGCACACGACCACTGCGGTCCCGCACCAGGTCCACCACCGACACGCCGTGCACCACATGGGCCCCGGCCTCGATGGCCGCATCGACCAGGATGGGATCGATGACCGTACGGCGCGGGGCGAAGAGCGACTCGACGCCGTCCCGGGGCTTGATGGGGATGGTGATGCGCTCGTCGCCGTAGTCGAAGGCGGTCTCAGTGATGGCTGGCGTACCGGCAGCCCGCACGCGATCGAGGAGACCCCAGCGGTGAAGCTGAAGGACTCCGCCCCGCATGAGTGCGTGGGTGGACAGGGTGTCCCGGCCCCGCGGAAGCGGATCCACCACCAGAACCCGGAGGCCCGCCCGAGCGAGCAGCAGGGCCGTGGAGGCGCCGGCCACACGGGCGCCCGCGATGAGGACGTCGTATCGGTGGTCTGGTTCGCGCATGATGTCACTGCGCGGCCCGAGTGTGTCGGGCCCGCTGTTCTCGGTGGCTGCTCGGGGTCTGCCGCCCCTCAGTTACCGAAGGCGCAGCGGACACGGTGCGGGGCTCATTCCCCGGATCGGGCTGCGGCCCCCCGGTGGGCAGCTTCTGGTCAGCGACGCCAGTAGGTGGGCGCTTCCGGCCTCGCGAGCGCGCACGCCTCGTCGAACGCGCCTGTCAGTTCCTCGCTCAGTGGACCGGCGTCGAGCGCATCCAGGTTGGCTCGCACTTGACCCAACGTGCTGGCGCCCACGATCAACGCGTCCCCTCGAGTCCCGTCCAACAGGCTGTGGTGACGCATCCAACGCAGTGCCGCCTCAACCATTGACACGCCCTCGGCCGTGCACGCGGCTCGCATGTGGTCAACGGCGGCGAAGTGCGCGGGCGTCCAGAAGCGAGGCGGATAGAGGGGGTTGTCCCGAAACCGTCCCGGTGCCGGATCGTCGTCGACCCGGCGGTGCTTGCCGGTCAGCAGCCCACCTGCCAGCGGGTTGTAGGCATAGAAGCTCATGCCCAGCCGGCGGAGGCAAGGAAAGAGCTCGTCTTCGACCGCGCGCGTGATGGCGCTGTACATGCCCTGATAGACGGAGGGACGGATCCAACCCTCGCGTTCGCAGATCCGCCAGCAATCGACCACCTGCCAAGCGGCGTAGTTGCTGAGCCCCAACCGCCCGATGCGCCCCTCCAAGTGCAAGCGATTCACGGCCTCGAGCGTGTGCTCCACCGGAGTCTCGTTGTCCGGCATGTGCAGATAGAGCAGATCGACCGCCTCGAGCGACAGCCGTTCGAGCGACTCCCCGAACTGTAGCTCGACCACCGCGGGAGAAAGGGAGACCCGGGCGCCCTCGACGTTGGGGTTCACCTTGGTCGCTACGGCGGCGGCCGGTGGAGCATCATGCGCCAGGATGCGGCCCAGGATCCTCTCGGATTCACCGCCCGTGTAGACGTAGGCCGTGTCGAGCTCCGTCCCGCCGCGTTCGGTGAACAGCTTCACCGCTTCAGCCGACGTTGCGGGATCCATCTGTCCCCCGAACGTCATCGTGCCGAGCACCACACCCGGTAGCGTACTCAAGCCGTTGTTCGCCTCCTATCGTGGCACAGATGGGTCGTGCTCGCCGGCAGCCGCCGGGCGTTCTTGACTGTCGGCCTTGACGAACCGTGCGTCACGTTCTGGCCGACCCTGCGCGGGCCACAACGGCCACAACGGCCACGGCGGTCATAGCGGTCACAGCCGTGACAGCGGTCACAGCGAGTCGAGGTAGCCGAGAGCCGCTTCGGCGAATTCGGTGGCTATCGCTGGTTCAGCCAGGAACAGGTCGTGGTGCGCCCGCGCGCAGTTGGCGTGGGGGCTGCGGATGTCCGTCATGCGAGTCACCAGGAGATCGGCGGCCGCACGTACGCTCGGCTCGGGGTGCCCACCCGCATGCAGGGCTACGTGGAGGGTGACGATGACCTCGGCCCGCTCCTCGAGGAGGACCTCGCGGGCGTCGAGGGCAAAGAAGTCGATCGTCACCTCGGCGCGCCGCCTCCGGGCCGCAGAGATTCCCTGCACGGGCATGGGCAGAGTGCCACGGAAGGTGATGACCGTCTCGGGATCCACGTCCACCGCGCCGATGGGGTAGAGCAGATAGGGCCGTTCCGCTCTCAGGTCGCGGGGTGCCGCGCCGGCCGTGAGACGGACGGTGTCCGCAATGGGAAAGTAGTTCGACTTGAGCGCGGTATTACAGGTCTTGCAGGAAATCAGATAGTTCTCGATGTGGTAGGCCAGCAGGAAGTACCCCGGATCGGCCGCAGCCCCCAGTGGAAAGTCGAACACGAGTCCCCGCGACTCTCTGATCGAATCCGTCGGCCAGGCGGTAACCGAGCTCTTCGGCCGGAAGTGCTCGACGTCGTGCTCCACGTTCCCGAATATCGACTTCTCCAACCGCCGTTCGCAGAAGCCGCACTTGAACCCCTGCAGCCGCATGTAAGCCCGTTTCACCTCACTCCAGATACCGCGGTCCTCGTCGTAGCGTCCAGCGGCGCGGAAGCGCTCGGTGCGCTCGGCCGCCCGCGCCAAGAACGTGGGCGCCACCTCGTCGATGAGCCCACGCCAGTCCGATGGCGACAGGTAGTACCGAACCATCAGGCGTCGCCCTTCGCATCGGGCGCAGCATCCTCGGACTGGCCACCCTCTGTCTCTTCGTACCAAGCGTCGTCGGTGTCGGCCTCGGGCTTCAGGGGGCGGCGCTCGCTCGGAGCTTCATCCTCGACGCTGTCCGGGTGGCCGGGGCGGCCCGTGGCGGCGGTCCTGCGCATGTGCTCGAGGGCGCTCTCAACGTCACCGTCGCGGGCAGCGAGCGACAGCGTCCTGAGCACGCTGCGAAAGCTGCCTGACCGCGACATCTCCAGGTCGAAGTACGAACTGGTCAGCACCTGATCGGCGGTCGCGCCGTAGACATCCTCGCTCAATCGGCGGGCGCGGGTGGCACCCGACCCGGGAGCGTCCGGATCGACTTCGAGAAGGATCAGATTCTCGGCACGGAGCCCGCCGGCGATGAGCGGGCTGTGGGACGTCAACAGGAACTGGAGGTTGGGGAGCGTGCCCGCTAGACGGGCCAGGACACTCTGTTGCCAGCGGGGATGCATGCGCTGGTCGATCTCGTCCACGAGAACCACGCCCTTCGTGCTGCGAAGCGACGAGCCGGGCGGAGTCACTTCGAGCAACCGCAGCGCGAGATCCGACACCCAGGCCAGGTAGCTCTGGAGACCATCCGAGAGCGCCCCCCTAGGGACCGCGACACCGCGATTGACGAACAAGAACCTGCCGGCCTCCGAATGTCCTTGGAACCTGGTCTCGACGGGGAGCAGGTCGTCGACCAAGCGCGCAACCTCCTCGAACCTTGGATGGCGCTCGTCCAGCCAGGACTCGAGTGGCGTGAGCGGTGGGCCGCCGAAGAGGAGGTTCGTCACGCGACCCAGAGTCGCCGGATATTGGCCTCCCTGCGGATCGGGATCGGAGTCCGCCGAGCGTGGGCGCGCCACCTCACGGGATGCACCGTAGCCGACCATGAAGTAGGTCGGCGAGCGCAATCGACCCGAGCCATCCGCAACCGCGGGGGCCCTCGCGGTGAGTGACGCATCCGACCGACGAATGATCGTGCCGCGCTGACCCAGGTGCGTGTCGGGCCCGGTCTCGGGGGCTTCCGGCAGGTCCGAAGAGTGGAACAGGACTCCAACGCGGCTGGAGCAGTCGCTCTCACCTCCCAGGCGGGGCCACGTCTGTCGCCATGATCGGTCCGTGCTTTCGAGCTCCCGACCCATCATGGCCAGGATCACGGCTTTGAGGAGCGTGGACTTGCCGCCCCCGTTCAAGCCAACCAGCACATTGAGGTTGGGGAACTCGAGCGAGGTCGAATCGGGCCGGTCGGGATGGAGGAAGTCGATTTGCGCCCGCGCGATGCAACGAACGTCTCGCAGATCCAGCTCGGTAACGTGCAGGTGGCCCCCCCGGGCGCGACCGACCGAATTCGAGGAAACACCGACAGCGTAGCAGGTGCTGCGACCGGCAGCGAGCGCCGGCGAGCGTCGGCGCACCGACCTCCGTCATTGTAAGCACCTGGTCCAAGGCCAACGTATTAGTCAAGCAGCCGGACGGATTCCCACGCTTCTGGAGACCCCATGACGCGGACCCCGCTCCCCTGCCTTGTCGCAATATTCGCCGCCGCGGTCGCGGTCCATCCGGCGCCGGGTCAGGAGCCTCCCGACTCCCGTAACCTCCAGGTGCTGCCCTCGGACATTCCCGAAGACGAGCTGACGGACACGATGCTCGGGTTCCTGCAGGCGCTCGGGCTGCCGAGGCGGGGCGGCGAAGGTTGCCTCCACTGTCACGTCGGGGATCTGGAGCGTCCTCGGAGCGAGTGGGATTGGTCGAACGACGCCAAGTCCACCAAGCTGACCGCGCGTCGGATGATCGCCATGACGAAGGCCATCAACGAGGAGCACCTGGCTGGACTCGCCCGACGTATGGCACCCGAGTTCGAGGTCGGGTGCGTCACGTGCCACCGAGGCCGCGTGGACCCCCGTCCCCTGCCCATGCTGCTCGACTCCGCCCTCCGGGCCGGCGGCGCCGACAGCGTGGCCACGGTCTACCGGGAGCTCTACGGCCGCTTCTTCGGCGCCGACGCGTACGACTTCCGAGTCTCCGTGCTCGCGGGGATGGCAGCGGAACTGGCGGCGCAGGACGACTACGAGGCGGCGCTCCGCATCTCGGCGGTAAACGAGCAGGCCCACCCTGCCGAACCCGGCGCCCGCAGGGTCACACTGGGACTCGGGCTGCAGAGGACGCTCGACCGCGAGGGCGCCGACGCTGCAATCGCGGAGTTCACGGGAATGCTGCGTTCGGAGCCGCCGGGCATCGTGGACTACAGCCTGTTGGACGGGCTGGGCTGGAGAACGTACCGGCTGGATCGGCAGGCGGATGCGCTCCCACTCTTTCGCGCCAACCGCGCGGCGTTCCCCGATCTCTATTTCACGTTCGAGAGCCTGACCGAGGCCAGCCTCGGTGCCGGAGAGATCTCGCTCGCGGACGCGATCCGCGCCTACCAGGACTGGTTGACGGCGCACCCTGGACACGAGATGGCCCAGGTCCAGCTCACGAACCTCCAACGTCGTCGTTGATTCTCGACCGCGAACCGAGCGCCGAGGCCCCAGGGTAGCGGTCTGGGCCCGACCGATTGGAACCCTGAGGTCCCGGAAGAGAGTACCACATCGGTCGCACCCACTCATTTCCAGCCACAGTCCCCGGAGAACCCATGAAACGGCTCATCGTCGCGTGCGCGACTCTCGCTCTCGCTCCGCTCGCCTTGGCGGGTCAGGAGCCGACCGTTGCCGGGCCGGCGGGCCAGGAGGCCGGTCCCACCCGCGCTCCGATCATCGCCGTCATCGACATCCAGAGAGTGACGGCCCAAAGCACGATGGGGCAGCAGCTCCGGACACAGATCCAGGCGGTCCAGCAGGAAATCGAGAGGCAGCGGGTCCAGAAGCAGACCGATCTCGACGCCCGCCGCCAGGAGGTCGATTCCCTGCGGGCCAACCTGAACCGTTCGGTGGCCACGCTGACCGCCGACGAGGCCGAGGAGCGACTCCGGGTCATCCGGACCAAGGAGCGCGATATTCAGGCCTTCTTCGAAGACGGCCAGCGCGAGCTGGAGCGGCTCGAGGCCCAGGCCGAGCAGCGGGCCCTGCAACTGCAGGCGCAGTTCCAGGAGTCCGTGTCACCGCTGATCACCGAGGTCGCCGAGTCTCTTGGTGTCGACATACTGCTCGACGGGCAGGCCACCGTGTACATCACACCCGAGTTCGACATTTCGGATGCCTTGATCGCTCGCATGAACGAGGCGGGAGCGGCGTCCGGAAGCTAGGCGCCGCCACGGTGCCGCTGCCCGCGCCATGAGCCCGTTCGTTCGCTTGCTCGCCATTTTGCCATTCTTGGTGGCGGGGACGGCTATGGCGTTGCCCGCGCAGAACGTCGCCGACCTGTTGGACAGCATCCGTCGGGGAGGCGGATGGGTGCGGATCCCGATCGAGACGGGCTCCGGCACCCTGCTCACCGCGACCCTGCCGACCCTCGGACTCCGCCTCTCCGGGTGCGCGCAGGTGTGGGGGGGGCACTCCGGCGAATGGGACATCCGCGCTCGCGACACGCAGGGGCCCGGTCGTTTGGCGCTGCGCGCGCGCGTGGGGCAGCCGGTCCCGTTCGAGTACGACACCGGAGTTCTGGCTCAGCTCTCCATCGACGTGAGGTGGAGCGAGCGCCGCGACACGACGCTCCTCCTGTGGGTCGGGCTCGACGGTCCGGTCCACTCCGGCGCAGCAGCTTGCAGACCAGTGTACGCCGGTGCCCGGGACAGCGACCGGACCGCCCTGACCGCGACCAGCCCGGGGCGCGGGCCCCTGGCCTTGCCGCCCCGTCGCCCACGGAGCATGCTGAAGCGCCCAGGAAACTGACCGGGTCGACCTTCCCCAGCCGCTCCTCCCCACCCGCTCGAAGCCGAGCATGAAGGCAGGTCCGTCATGATGCGATTCCTCCTCCCCTCGCTGGTCGGCGTCCTGATGTTCCTGACGCCGATCCCCACGGAGGCCGGAGCCAACATCGGGATCGGCATCCTGTCCGACTGGACCGTCGAGCTCCTGGGCGACGCGCTCCCATGGATCGTCGTGGGCGTCGTCTGCTTGTCCGCGGTGCTGTCGATTTACGGCTCGCGTTTTCGGACGGAGTGGGGCGACGCCAAAGAGGGGCTCGGTCGCATCCTCGTCGTCGGGCCCCTCCAGTTGGGCGTACGGGTCCTGGGGGCGGTGCTCGGCCTGATGGTCGTGCTGCAAATGGGCCCGGAGTGGATCACGTCCCCCGACACCGGCGGCGTGATTCTCGGCGATTTGCTCACCGTGATCTTCGTGCTGTTCCTGTTCGCTTCGGTGCTGCTGCCGTTCCTGACGGACTTTGGGCTGATGGAGTTCATCGGGACCTTGGCCCGGCCGCTCTTTCGCCCGCTCTTCCGACTACCCGGCCGGGGCGCTGTCGACGGTGCCGCCTCCTGGTTCGGGTCCGCCGTGGTGGGAGTCATCATCACGACCAGGCAATACGAAGAGGGGTACTACACCAAGCGCGAGGCGGCCGCGATGGCCACCAACTTCTCGGTGGTGTCGGTGGCCTTCGCCGTCATCGTCATCAACTTCGTGGAGCTCGGCGCGTACTTTCTGCACTTCTATGGCGCGGTCCTGGTGAGCGGGATGGCCGCGGCCATCATCATGCCACGCATTCCCCCACTCTCGCGCAAGCCGGACGACTACTACGTCCCGCGGCCCGATCTGAACGAAAGTGCGCCGGAAGGCCAGAGCGCGATCTCCTGGGGTCTCGACAGGGCCAAGGAACGGGCCGCCGACATGCCGCCCGTCCGCACGATGGCACGACAGAGCCTCTTCACCACGTTCGACATCTGGTTCGCGCTCGCGCCGATCGTGATGGTGATCGGAACTGTGGCGCTCGTGGTGGCCAACTACACGCCCGTATTCGCTTGGCTTTCCTTCCCGTTCGTGCCGTTTCTCCAGCTTCTCCAGCTTCCCGAGGCCGCCGCGGCCGCACCCGCGTTCCTGGTCGGCTTCGCCGATCAGTTCCTGCCGGTCATCCTGGGGCAGGCCATCGACAGCGAGCTGACACGCTTCGTCATCGGGTGCGCGTCGGTCACGCAGCTCATCTACATGTCCGAGGTGGGCGCGCTGCTGCTCAAGTCGAAGCTCTCGATCAACATGGGCGACCTGTTCGCCATCTTCCTGCTCAGGACGCTGATCACGGTCCCGATCTGCGCGGTGATCGGGCATCTGATCTTCTGAGGCTTCCCCGCCCCGAGGCAGCGCCCGGGCCATGGACGCGAAAGCGCCCCGACCGTGAGGCCGGGGCGCTTCCCTGGCTGGTTAGGACCGCACCTCAGTTGAACAGATACCTCAAGCCCAACTGGATCTGCCAGCGTGAGAAGATGGACGGGCTGTCCACGAACGTCTGGCGCACGCCGCTGAAGCTGAACACCGGCGTCCCGTCCGGATCGAAGCGCTCCAGCGCCAGGGGGCTGGTGGCCCGAGCGTCCGCCACCTGGCGGACCCCCCAGTCCGAGCTCAGCAAATTGAGCGCGTTCAGCACGTCCAACGTCACCTGGAACGTGCTCCGACGACCGCCGGTCTCCACCACCACGTCCTGCAGGACGCGCAGGTCCAGCGTCTGATACCAGGGGTTCAGGAGCCCGAAGCGCTCCGCGATCTCGCCCCTGTGTGCCGATAGGTAGTCGTCCTGCTCGATGAACGCGTTGAGCGCCGTCCACTGACCCGGATTCACCAGCCTGATGTCGCTCTGGTCGCGCGGGATGTAGATGAGGTCGTTGCCGCCGAACCCGTCCCCGTTCACGTCGCCCGAATAGGTAAACGAGTAGCGGTTGCCACCGGCGCCCCTGAACGTGTTGCCCTCGGCGGCCTCGAAGAAGAACCCGACGGTGGTGCGGAGCCGCTCCGACCAGCTCTGGGCATACGATCCCACCAATGTGAACCGGTGGCGCTGCCCGAACTCGGCGTAGCTCAGGGCGGGGTTGTTGGGGTCGCCCTGGACCGGCTGCTCGGAGAACAGCACGCTGGCAATCTCCGTCGACTTGAGGTTGTTGCGGGCGTTGAGGAACGTGTAGGACCCTGAGAGCGCGTGACCCGCCTCCCAAGCTTTCCGGAGCTGGCCGGTGATCGTGTAGTTCCAGCCCTCGCTCACGTTGTCGATCACGAAGACGCCGTTCCCGAAACCCGCGTCGTTGAGCTCGTTGGCCCCGAACCCGCCGAAGTACGGCCGTCCGTCCGGCAACGTGCGCACCGGGCGGACGAGATCGTAGTTGCGCATCACGATCGCGTTCATGTCACGGCCATAGATGAACTCCGCCGTGCCGACGATCCCGCCCGCCAACGTATGGTCCACGGCCAGGTTGGTCTGCCATAGCTGCGGCCACTTGAAGTCGGGGACCATGGCGTTCAGGTCGAACGACGTCTGGAGCACGAAGTTGTCCGTGCCCGACCCCGGCCGCGGACCACTGGTGACCACGGGCGGGGATCCGATGTTGGGGTTGAAGCCGGGGTTGGAATACACGTTCCCGGCCCACACGAACGGAGGCCGACCCGTGAAGATCCCGGTGCCACCGCGGACCTGGGTGGATCGGTCCCCGTGCACGTCCCAATTGAAGCCGAGCCGGGGCGAGAAGAGCACCTCCGAGGCCATGGCGGCCTGGTCCACCGTGACCGGGTTGTCGTTCTCGTCCAGCAGGTTGAGCGCGGTCGAGTAGGGATTGGCCACCGGGTCCGTGAAGTAGCGTGGGAAGTCCACGCGGATGCCGGCCGTGAGCGTGAAGTCGGGACTGGCCACGTACTCGTCCTGCACGTACACGCCGACCTGGCCGATCTTGAACTTCTCGCCCTTGTAGGGCCCGCTTCCGATCATCCCGTTCAGATCCATCTGATTGGGATTCGACGGATCCGTGGCCGCGAAGAAGTCGTCGAGCGAGAAGAACGTGGTCTCGGCGAACGGAAGTCCGAACAGTCCGTGCCGGAAGATGTTGAACGAGTTGAAGAAGTCGAACAGCTCGAAGTTGGCGCCGACTGTGACCGTATGCGGGCCGGTGAAGTACGAGAAGTTGTTGGTGAACTGCCACGTGTCGGTGTCCAGATTGTTCTCGATCGAGAAGGGCTCGTGCCCGACCGTCGTATAGGTCACCCCGCCCTCGCCGATCTCGAGCGTCGGGAAGGGGGTGCTGCGGGCGTCACGGAAATCCCTGGAGGAATTGAGGCTGGCGAAGAAGCGGTTCGACCAATTGTCGCCGCGGCTGTTTAGCTCGAGCCCGAACGAGTTGAGCTCGTTGTTGATGGTGTAACCCGCGTTCTGGAACGGCAGGCTGGACTCGTTGGGCCCCCTGCCGGTTCCGAGGAAGCTCAAGACGAACGGATGGGGCGGCAGGTCGCGCGCCGCGTCCAGGTAGCTGTAGCGAACCATCAGGTTGTGGTTGGCGTTCACGTTCCAGTTGAGCTTGACCAGCAGCTTGTCGCTGTTCGTCTCGAACGTGTAGCCCTGCCACGGGCCGGTGTCGTACCCGTAGGCCTGCATCATCCGGTCGCGGATGGACTGCATGACGGAGGTCTGGACCCGCGACTCCCCGAACCGGGGAGCGCCCGAGCTGGACACGTAGTTGGTCCCGGGATCCTCCCGCCTCTCGATCTCGCCGCTCACGAAGATGAAGAGCTTGTCGCGGCTGAGCGGACCGCCGAGGCTGAACCCCGTCTGGTTCTTGCTGGACTCGAGCGCGGGAACGTCCACACCGCTCACCGTGTTGCCCTGCAGCCCGTCGTTGCGGAGGAACGAGTAGAGCGACCCCGACCACTCGTTGGTGCCGCTTTTGGTTACGGTGTTCACACTTCCACCCGTGAATCCGCTCTGACGCACATCGAACGGCGCGATGGCCACGTGCACTTGATCGATCGCGTCGAAGGGGATGGGCTCCGAATCGGTCTGCCCTCCCGGCGCCGGGTCGTCGAGGCCGAAGGTGTTGTTCGCGTACGTGCCGTCGACGCTGATGCTGTTGTAGAGCCAGTTGCGGCCGCCGAAGGCGTAGTTGCCGTCGTTCCGGGGATCGGTACGCGCCAGATCGCGCACGCTCCGCTTGATGGACGGCAGCGTATTGATCGCATCGCGCGAGATGATCGTCTGCGCGCCGGTCCGGTCCGCGTTCATGATCACGTCCTGGACGGCGCTCACGATCAGCTCGTCGAGCACGATGGCCTGGATGTTCAGATCGAAGTCGACCCTCGAGTTCTGGCCGAGGCTGAGGAAGACGTCCGTCTCCTCGCCATCCTCGAATCCGATCATCGTTGCCGTGACTCTGTACGGTCCCCCGACCCGCATGTTGGGGATCGTGAAGACGCCTCCCTCGCGGGAGATCGTCTGGTAGCTGGTTCCGCTGGGAAGGTGGACCGCGGTGATGCCCGCGCCCACGATGGGCTGGCCGGCCGCCTCGCGGATGATGCCCTGGACGCCCGCTGTGGTGACGCCCTGTCCAAGAAGAGAGCCGCCCGAGCCGAGTGTTACGGCCAGAGCGGCAAAAAGCGCCTTCGCTGAGAGCCTCGCGAGTCGTTTCCGGCGCGGCTCCGATCCCCTGCATCCGGTCATTGCCTCCTCCCCTGTGTTGGCGCGGCGCGTGAGCGGGATTGGATGATCCGTTCCGGGAGCGCGGACGGCAAGGTAGGGGTGGGACCTGGGGCGCCGGAGGGCCGCCTGGCCGTCAGCTTCCGGACCCAGAAACGAGCGAGCCCGAGGCCTCCCCGTCCAGGAACTCGGGACGAGTATCCGTCATCTCCCAGCGGGTGACGCTCAGCGGAATCACCCCGGTGTCGAAAACCTCGTCGAAGAAGCGACCGATCGTGAACCCGTTCCCGAGTTGGATGGCGCGCTCCGCCATGAGCTCCTCGAGCTGGATCTTCCCCGACAGATAGCTCGTTCCGTAGCCCGGCTGCCGCAGGTAGAGGTGTTGCTCGTTCCGGACCAGGTCACCGTCGGGGAGCCAGCCTCGGGGCGTCCAATCCGTGGCGTGCTGGACCGCCTCCTCCATGGTGAACTCGTTGCCGTGCAGGTAGAGCCCACTCAGCGCCCGCGCCGCCCGCTGGGCCACCATGATCCAGATCAGCTCGCGCGTGCGCGACCGTTCGTCGAACAGGCCAGCGTGCATGAACATCTCCTCCACCGCGGTGGCCAAGCCCTCCGAACGGTGGTCGAAGATGTTGTACAGCGACGGCACCGCCCGGACGGGGCTCGGGTGCGGATCCTCCCGCATGCGCGCCAGCTCGATCCAGTGGTGCATGTGGGTGCGCATGGCCAGCGGATCGCGGTAGGTGACCTCGCTGAAGAAGTTCCGGATCTCTCCGGGTTCCGCCGGCGTGAAGCTGCCATTTACGGCCCGGAGCGCCGGGTCCATCCAGTCGCGGATCTCGTGGATCTCCTCCGCCTCGAGAAACGCCATGTACTCAGTGACCGCCTCGTTCAGCCTGCGGTCGTACTCTTCCGGGCTGGCAATCCGCTCTAGCTGCGGGAGATGCCGGTTGCGATTCTCCTCGAGGCGGAGGGACGAGTGCGAGCGCACCAGCTCCCGCCGCATGAGGGTTACGAGCTCCTCCCAGGAGTACGGGACCAGGTGGACGTTGCGCATGTACCACGTGTAGTTGTCCTTCCCGATGCCCGACGGCCCGGTCCTCGAGGGCGCCTCCGCCCGCAGCCACTCTAGGAACGCGTCGGTCGCCGCACGGGCGTCCGCGATCGCCTGCTCCAGAGTGGCGCTCGTGCCAGCGACCTGTCCCGCGAGGGCCTCCAGGTCGCGGCCCTGCCCCGCGAACGATCGAAACCCCGCCATCCAGAGGTCCTGAGCGTCGCCGGTGAGGTTGTCCCGCGCCTGGTCCAGCAGCGCCGGGATCGCGCCGATACTCTCCGCGAGCTCTGCCGCGTCCCCGGCGGAGAGCGGATAGTCGTACGTCCAGGTGTCGATCCATCCGTGGATGACCGGTCCCTCGTGCGCCGGGACGTCACTCTCCGCAGCGTAGATCGAGACGTAGAACGCGGGATCACGCGCCCAGGGACGACGCACCCGGTGGTCGAAATCGAGCCCGTTCATCTCGGCCCGGACCAGGTGCCAGTCCACCTGCTCGGGGACACTCCAGCCACCCGGCTGCAGCGCCCGGAGCCGAGCTTGCCACGTCGGTAACTCGGCGTGCTGCGCCGCCATGGCCGCCGCCGTATAGTCGGGAACGCCATCCACGAATGCTGGACGCTCGAACGCGCGCCATTCTTCGAAGAGCTGCACGAGGTCGGCGTGCGTGCCCGGGGGCGCGGAAGTGAGCGCCGGCGCGTCCGATCCTCCACCCGTGCACGCAATCAACCCGGTCATGAGGACGATCGCGGCGACCCGCGCGCAGGCGCCCCGGCTTGGCAGTGGACAACCCATTGACGACCTCCGATCACGCGCGCCGGGAACTGGGCTCCCGGTGGGGAATCTCGACTTCGGGTCGTCCAGGGTAGAGGTCACGCCGCCGGCGCGGCAAGACCGCCGGGCCGGTTCTTCCTACGCGACCCGTCTCTCCCAGTCCCAAGGGGCGCGTTGGGACAGCGCCTCGTCCAGGATCGGGGCCACCTCCGCGACACGGAGCGGAAGCACCAGTACGCCCGCGGCACCGCAGTCCTCGGTATGATCCAAGAGCGGGTCGCCGGCGTCGGCGACCACGACCACGGGCGCCCACCCCGCCAGCTCCGAAAGGACCGGAACGAGCCGTAGGCCGTTCTGGCCGGGCAACACGACGGCCACGAGAATCAAGTCGTAGGGACGCGACCGGAGCGCGGCACGGGCTCGGTCCGCATCGCCTGCGAACGTCACAGCATGGCCGAGGCCCGCGAGCATGTCCCCGAGTCCACGCCTGACCACTTCCTCCGGATGGACCAGCAGCACCTTCGCCATCGTCTTCCTCCTCTTCGTCGTCCTGGTGCGAGGAGTCAGATGGCGTCCGGACCCCGAACGTTAAGTCGACTCGCGCTTGGTCCCCTTGAACGTCCCCGAGCCCAGCTCGCCGTACTGGCAGGTCCCCTCCATCGCATTCCCCTCGACAGTACCGGAAAACGAGATCTGGCCGGCCTGGCTGGTGAACTCCCAACGGAACTCCGAGCCCTCGATGCTACCGGACACCTGCTGGTCGCCGAGGACCCCCGTGTAGGTGCCGCTGATTCGGCCATCTGTCTGTGTCAGCACGAAGGTGGCGTCACCGCTCCCGGCGTCGAGCTGCACGCTCAAGATCCATGTGCCCGTGACATCCTGCGCGGCGAGGGGGCCGCTCGCTGCGAGCGCAAGGAGCAGCCCTGCAGCCAACGCGACGTTGAGTCTCTTCATAGTCTCTCCGGAGCCACAACCAACGGTTTGCGCGACGGTCGACTGGCGGAGCGGCATGGTACCTGGGCGTCCGGCTGGCCACCACCCCCGACCGCCAGGGGCCGCTTGCCGCTCGGAGCGCCGACCAGCATCCTTGCGGTCCGATTCCCCGCCCGGGCGTCTCCAGCACCCCGGGCCGATGCTTGGAGGAAGACAGCACATGCGGAGAACCGCCCTTCGAGTAGCCGCGTTGACGCTACTCCCGGTCATGATCGCCGCTCCCGCGCCACTCGCGGGCCAAGACCTCGACAACCTCAAGAACGAGGCGCTCGAAATGGTCGAGGCGCGCGCCAAGATGGTGCAGGAGATTGTCGACATGTTGTTCTCGTTCGGCGAGCTCGGCATGCAGGAGTTCGAAACCCAGCGCTATCTGACGGGGATCCTCGAGGAGAACGGGTTCCAGATCGAGCTGGGTGTGGCCGGCATGCCCAGCGCCTGGACGGCGCGCTGGGGATCCGGAAGTCCGGTGATCGCTCTGGGCTCCGACGTGGACGGCATCCCGCAGTCCAATCAGAAGCCGGGCGTGGGCTACCGCGACCCCATCCTGTCGATGGCGCCGGGTCACGGCGAGGGGCACAACTCCGGACAAGCCGTGAACATCGTCGCGGCATTGGCCGTCAAGGAGATCATGGAGCGCGAGGGCATCTCCGGGACCCTGCTGATCTGGCCAGGCATCGCCGAGGAGCAGCTCGGTTCCAAGGCGTACATGGTGCGGGACGGTGTGTTCGACGGAGTGGACGTGAATCTGTTCACCCACGTCAGCAACAACTTCGGCATCAGTTGGGGGCAGAGCGGCGGCAATGCCCTCGTCTCCGCCATGTTCCGCTGGACCGGTGAGACCGCACACTCGGCGGGTTCGCCGTGGCGGGGGCGCTCTGCCCTGGACGCCGTGATGCTGCACGCCCAGGCCATGGAGTTCAAGCGCGAGCACCTGCAGCCTCCCTATCGCATCCACTACGTAATCGTGGACGGCGGAGACCAGCCCAACGTGGTGCCACAGACCGCGACCATCTGGTACTTCTTCCGGGAGCGGGATTACGAGCACGTGATGGAGATCTACGACCACGCCAAGCAGGCGGCGCAGGGCGCGGCGCTCATGACGGGGACCCAGATCGACACCATCATGACCATCGGGTCGGCGTGGGGCCGTCATTTCAGCAAGCCGGTGGCCGAGGCCACCTACGCCAACATCCAGCGCGTGGGCCTCCCGGAGTGGTCCGAAGCGGACCTGACGCTGGCTCGGGCGTTCCAGGAGGAGATGGGGCAGGAGCCCAGAGGACTCGCCACCGAGCTCTCCGATCTGGGCGGCCCGGTGGATCTGAGTCAGTCCCGAGGGGGCGGCTCGGACGACATCGGCGACATCTCGTGGAACATGCCGACGGTGACCATGCGATTCCCGGCCAACATGCCGGGCGGCCCCGGTCACAACTGGGCCAACGGCATCGCCATGGCCACGCCCATAGCCCACAAAGGGGCGTTGGCGGGCGCCAAGGTGCAGGCGCTCACGTTGCTCGACCTGTTTCTCGAGCCCGATCTGGTCGACGAAGCCTGGACGTACTTCAACGAGGTACAGACCAAAGACACCGAGTACACGCCCTTCATCACCGCGGACGACAAGCCGGCGATCTGGCTCAATGAGGACATCATGGCTCGCTGGCGCCCGCTGATGCGCGAGTACTACTACGATCCCACCCGCTTCGACACGTACCTCGAACAGCTCGGCATCGAGTATCCGACCGTAAGGAGCCGCCCCGTCAGCGAGGACGGCGCCCGCGAGGACGGTCGCTGAGTCGAACTCTGGCCGTCCTCGCCACCGTGGCCGTGTCGGCCTGCGGCGGCGGGGTAGAGCAAGCGGGAGAGCCTGGGGGTCGCCCTGCCATCACGGGCACGGCGCCGCTCGCCGTGCGCGGTATCCCGTCGGTGGTGACCCTGGCTCCGGACGTGCCCGCCAACGCGGCTCCGGGGCCGGTCACATCGGCCGACACGGTCGTCATGGACCAGTTCGCCATGGCCTTCTTCCCCGGCTTCCTGGTGATCCAGCCGGGACAGACCATCGAGTTCCGGAACAGCGAGACGGATGCCGCGCACAACGTGCGGGTGCAGTACCTGCCCACGGACTCGATGGTCTTCAACGTGGGCTCGGCCCAGGGCATTCCCTACTATCACACCTTCGATCAGCCGGGCGGCTACTACGTCACCTGCGACATCCACCCGGCCATGGATGCCGCTTTCCTCGTGACTGGCGCCCCGTTCGTGACCGCGGCCGATTCGGTAGGGGCGTTCACCTTCGCCGAGGTGCCGCCGGGCGTGTACGTGGCTCGGGTCTGGAGCATCGAGCCCGAGCTTCGCAGCGAGCGGACGGTCACGCTCGGCTCAGGCTTCCAGCACCTCGACCTGGCAGGCGGTCCGACTGGCTGAAAGGGGGGCCAGAGCCGCCTCGTGGCCCTGGCCCCGTCGAGCTTGGCCCGGCTAAGCCGTGGGCGGAATGTTCTGGTTCATGCGGAACAGGTTCCCCGGATCGAACCGGTTCTTGAGCTCCACCAGGCGCCGGAAGTTCGATCCGTAGGCGGACTCGAGCCGCTCCCCCTCTTCCTCCGTCATGAAGTTCACGTAGGCCTCTCCGGTGGCGTGGGGTCGCGTCGCTCTCCAGAGGTCCCGGCACCACGTGATGCACCCGTCGTCCTGCGCGTCGTCGCTCCAGCGACCGTGCACGTTCATGATGAAGGCGGCACTGCGTCCGCGGTACGCCGTGGATTCGTCGGGAACCCTGCTCTGGGCGCCTCCCACCTGGCCGAAAAAGACCTCGCACTGCGGATCCGGGAGCGTCCGCACGAAACCGAGCACGGTTTCAATCAGCTCGTCGTTGAGCTGCGCGAAATCGTGCGTCTTCCAGTAGTTGCGCGCACCCGGGGTGAGCAACGGGTCGAAGGCCTGCTGCCACCCGGCGAACTCGTGCGGACCGATAACGTCCGCGATCGGATTCCCGATGGCCCTCAGCGGCGCCAGGGCCGCCTCGCCCGCCGTCATGTCGCCGGCGTACATGGCGGCCAACACGACCACTTCGGTGCCGTGCACCTCCTCGGGCAGGAAGGGCAACGGCGGCGCCTTCCTCATCACCACCCAGACGGTGACCTCGTCCGGTGCATTCGCCAAAAACGCTCGGTAGGAGCGGAGAACGTCGGTCGCGTCCGAGAACGGGTGGACGATCAGACCCGAGAGGACTTCGGGACCGACCGGGTGCGCCTTGAACTCGAACGAGGTCACGACACCGAAGTTCCCGCCGCCGCCCCGCAGCCCCCAGAAGAGGTCGGCGTTGTCGGAGTCGCTGGCCACGACGACCCGTCCATCCGCCAGCACCACGCGAGCGGACAACAGGTTGTCCACGGTCATTCCGTACTTGCGGCTGAGCCACCCGAACCCGCCCCCGAGGGTAAGACCCGCCACCCCCGTCGTGGAGTTTATCCCGGTCGGAACGGCCAGCCCGTGTGCCTGGGTCGCCGCGTCCAGGTCCGCGAGCGTGGCGCCCGGCTGGACGCGCACGGTTCGCGCCGACGGGTCGACCTCGACGTCCCGCATGCTCTTGAAGGAGATCATCAAACCGCCGTCGCACACGGCATTCCCGGCGATGTTGTGCCCGGCTCCGCAGATCGACAAGAGGATCTGGTGCTTGCCCGCGAACGCGACTGCCTTCTGGACATCCCCCTCGGACCGGCAGCTCACGATGAGGGAGGGGCGGCGGTCGATCATGGCATTCCAGATCGTGCGCTCGTCGTCGTACCCCTCCGACTCCGGAGTGAGCAACGATCCGGAGAGCGCTGCTTCCAGGTCGGCGACCGCCTCCGCGGGGACCGAAGTCGTGGCGCCGTCGAGGGTAGTGAACGTCGGCAAAATGTCCTCCCATGTTCGAGATTGGGCCAAAGGAGCGCCAACGTAGCGGGGCCCCGGGAGTCGGGCACCCTACCCAAGGTCAGCCTTGACGGACGATCGCGGACCCACACGTGAGCCGTGTTCGTCGCTCCTGCCAGCGTGGATCGGGGATCAATGCGCGGTCCGTCACCCGCTCACGAGGCAGCGTTGCGCCGGGACGGCCGTGGACTCCACGTTTGGGAAAACGCAACCAGGAACGACCGGAGACACCTCCCAATGAAACGCCCTGAATCACCGAGGCACCCCCAGACGCGCAGGAGCTTCGTCGGCGGTCTGGCGGCCGGAGCCCTGGCTGCGGGAGCCTCGCCCGTGCTGCTATCCTCGGCCGAGCGGGTGCGGCGCATCACGATGCTCCGCCAGGAGGTTCGTTCGCCCAATGATCGTATCCAGATCGCGGTGATCGGCGCGGGCGGCATGGGCACGGCGGACGCCGACACGGCCGTTCGGGTCCCGGGCGTGGAGATGGTGGCCGCGTGCGACGTCTACGAGGGGCGGCTGCAGGCGGCACGCGAACGGTTCGGCGCGAGCATTTTCACCAGCCGTGACTATCGGGAGATCCTGGCACGCGACGACGTTGACGCGGTCATCGTCGGGACCCCGGACCACTGGCATCAGCGGATCTCGGTAGAGGCACTGCGAGCGGGGAAAGCGGTCTACTGCGAGAAGCCGATGGTACACCGGATCGAGGAGGGTCAGGAGCTCGTTCGTGCCGAACGGGAGTCGGGCAAGACCTTCCAGGTGGGCAGCCAGGGTATGAGCAGCTTGGGCAACGAAAAGGCCAAGGAGCTGTTCGAGCAGGGTGCAATCGGTGAGCTCAACTACGCTGAGGGTTTCTGGGCACGGAACGATCCGATCGGGGCGTGGCAGTATGCGATTCCGGATGACGCCTCCGAAGAGACCGTAGACTGGGACCGCTTTCTTGGCGCCGCCCCTCGCCGGCCCTTCGATCCCCTACGGATCTTCCGGTGGCGGAACTACCGTGACTACGGGACCGGGGTTTCCGGCGACCTGTTCGTCCATCTGTTTTCAAGCCTCCACTTCGTCACGTCCTCCGTAGGTCCGCGGAAGATCATGGCGCAGGGGGGGCTCCGATATTGGAAGGACGGGCGCGAGGTGCCGGACGTCCTGCTGGGGATGTTCGACTATCCGGAGTCGAGCGCACATCCCGCGTTCAACCTCTCGCTCAGGGTCAACTTCGTGGACGGAACGTCGGGAAGCACGTTCCTGCGGCTGGTCGGGAACGAGGGCGCGATGGACGTGACCTGGACGGAAGTCGTGCTCCGCCGAAACAAGCTCACCGCCGCGGACGACGTCTTCAGCCAGATGAAGGCCGACGAGATGGATGCGGTGCTCGAAGAGCGCAAGCAGATGCTCCCGCCCGCGGAGAGCCTGTACGTGGCGGAGGACGGATACCTGGGTGCCCACTTCGACCATTTCGTGAACTTTTTCACGGGCCTGCGGGAGGGCCGCGCAGTGGCGGAGAGCTCGGCGTTCGGGCTTCGTGCGGCTGCACCGGCCTTGGCCTGCAACGACGCCTTCTTCGAGGACCGCATCGTCCGTTGGGATCCCCAGGAGATGCGCCTCACATGAGCGCATCGCGAGCGGACGACGGACGGCACAGCTGGCGTTCCGGACGGGGAGCGGCGCTCGGCTTGGTGTTTCTCGCGGGCTGTCTCGGGGCCCAGGACCGCTCGGAGGATGCGGCCGTGGGACCTGCGGCCGAGGCGCCCGCGACCCCCGAGGCAGTCCACAACACACTCACAGCGGAGGAGGTGGCGGCGGGCTGGCGGCTCCTGTTCGACGGAACCTCCACCACGGGCTGGCGTGGATACAATCAACCGTCCTTCCCGGACGAAGGTTGGGCCATCCAGGGCGGCGACCTCATCGTGTTCGCCTCGGATGGAAGCGAGGAGGGGCTCGGCGGCGACATCGTTACGGAGGAAGTCTTCTCCGATTTCGAGCTCGTGTTCGACTTCCGGGTGTCGCCGGTCGGGAACAGCGGCGTGTTCTATCGCGTGCAGGAGCACGAGGGACTGGACCTGTGGATGGTGGCCCCCGAGTTCCAGGTGCTCGACGACACCGCGTACATCGACATGGGCACCATGGACATGTACAAGCACCTGACGGGAGACAATTACGACCTCCACGCCTCGACCGTGACGGCCTCCAACCCGATAGGTGAGTGGAACCGGGCGCGGATCGTGGTGGACGGCGCCCATGTGGAGCATTGGCTGAACGGCCGCAAGACGGTCGAGTACGAGCTATGGTCGCCCGAGTGGCAGGCTCTCGTGGCCTCGAGCAAGTTCGCGCCCCATCCGGAATACGCGCGGTCCACCGAAGGCCGGATCGGCATCCAGGACCACGGACACGAGATCCGGTATCGAAACATCAAGATCCGCCCGCTGGTCGGAGGACGCTGAAGTGCCGCGTCGAAGTGGCGCTCGACGGCCCTGGCGCACTTGGGTCGGACTCTCGTGCGTGGCACTGTTCTGGATCCCTGGCGGGGTCGGTGGTCAAGTAGAGGTAGGCCTTTTCAACGGGCGCGACCTCGAGGGTTGGACGGTGCACGGGACCGAGCTCTGGTACGTCGAGGCCGGCGACCTCGTCTGTGAGAGCGGGCCGGACGCCGAGTACGGGTACCTCGCCACCGAGGCCACCTACCGCGACTTCGACCTGACGCTCGAGTTCATGCAGGAGGCCGATGGCAACAGCGGTGTGTTCTTTCGGTCCCAGATCGAAGGAACGCGCATCGCGGGCTGGCAGGCCGAGGTGGCGCCGCCGGGGCTCTTCACGGGCGGAATCTACGAATCCTACGGTCGGGGTTGGCTGGTGCAGCCGGAGCCGGCCAAGGACGGCGTGCTCCGCATGGGCGAGTGGAACTCGCTGCGTGTGCGGGCGCTCGGCGCGCGGGTGACCACGTGGCTCAACGGTGTGCCCATGGTGGACCTGATGGACGAGGAGATCGGTCGGGCAGATGGACACATCGCGCTCCAGATCCACTCTGGCGGGGGTATCAAAGTTCGCTGGCGCAATCTTCGGCTCAGAGAGTTGACGGCACCCCCGGGCTTCTCCGCCGGGCCCCCGTCCTCGGGGCCCGCACGGGCGCGGAACGCGTCCCGGGACCCCGCCTGACTCGTCACCTCCCCCTCCTGCTGACCCGGTATTCGTAGATGGAAGCCACGCTACTCCGCGACGTCGTCGTGATCCTCGGCCTTGCGCTGATCGTGGTGTACGTGGGTCAAAAGTTCGGCATCCCGACAGCGGTCGGGCTCTTTCTCACGGGAATACTCGCCGGGCCTCGGGGACTCCAGCTGGTCCAGGGCGTTCACGAGGTCGAGGTGATGGCGGAGATCGGGGTCGTCCTGCTCCTCTTCACCATCGGACTGGAGATCTCGCTCACGTCGCTCCTCCGCTCGAGTCGCACGATGCTCGCCGGCGGGTTCGTGCAGCTCGCGATCATGCTGGGCGGCGCCGTCGCGGTCAGCCGCCTCCTCGGGGAAGCTTGGGCGCCCGCCATCCTCCTGGGGTTCGTGTTGTCGGCCAGCAGCACGGCAATCGTGCTGCGGCTGATCCAGAGCCGGGGCGATCTCGACGCCCCCTACGGCCGTGCGAGTCTCGGAATCCTGGTCTTCCAGGACCTCATGATCGTCCCGATCATGCTGATTCTCCCCCTCGTCGCAGGGTCGTCGGACGGCCTCGCCCAGGCGCTCGGCCTGTTCCTGCTGAAGGGCGCGGTGGCCATCGGCTTCTCCATCGTGGCGGCCCGCTCGATCACGCCGCGGATCCTCGAAGCGGTGGTGCGCACGGGGAGCCGCGAGCTGTTCGTGATCACGGTCATCGGGATCTGTCTCACGGTCGGCTGGCTCGCTTCTCTGTTGGGGCTCCCGCTCGCCCTGGGCGCCTTCCTGGCCGGCGTGATCGTGTCGGAGTCGGAATACAGCCACCAAGCCGTGGCCGACGTCCTGCCCTTCAGGGAGCTCTTCACCGCATTCTTCTTCGTGTCGATCGGGATGCTGCTCGATCCGGCCGTCCTGCTCCGGCAGCCCGGCTTGGCTGCGGGCATCGTGGCGGCTGCGATCGCGGGCAAGATGATCGCAGGTGGCGCGGCTGCCGTGGCCATGCGCCTTCCCCTGCGCAGTGTCCTGCTGGTCGCGGTGGCGTTGGGCCAGGTGGGGGAGTTCTCGTTCGTGATCGCCGAGGCCGGATTCGTGATGGGCATCATCGGGGAGGAGCGCTACCAGCTCTTCCTGGCAGCGGCCGTGCTCAGCATGGCGCTCACCCCGTTCCTGCTGCCGCTCGCGCATTGGGCGGCCGACCGTCTCCCCGCTCGGTTGGAGGAGCCGCAGGTGGACAGGGAAGGCGCGGGTCCGGATCCGCGCTCGCTCCAGGACCATGTGGTGATCATCGGCTTCGGCCTGAACGGAAGGAACCTGGCCGAAGGGTGCCGGCGGGCCGGGATCACATTCGTCGTGATCGATCTCAACCCTGACCGGATCGCCGTCGTTCGAGAGATGGGAGGCGTGGGCCTGTTTGGAGACGCGACCCAGCTACCCGTCCTGGAGGCGGCGCGGGTGGAGCACGCCCGAGTGGTGATCGTGGCACTCTCGGATGCGTCCGCCACACGGCGCTCCGTTCGCCTGATCCGGTCCCTGTGCCCCGCCGGACATGTGGTCGTGCGGACCCGTTACCTGAGCGAGACCGAGCCGCTGCTCGCGCTCGGGGCGGATCATGTGATCCCGGAGGAGCTCGAGACCTCGATCGAGATCCTCTCGCTCGTGCTCGGTCATTACCTCATTCCTCGTGACGAGATTGCCGAATTCGTGGCTAAGGTGAGGGCGGGCAACTATGCGGCGCTCCGGTCCCCATTCGCGCCCTCGCCGCTGGACGAGCTGGAGCTGAGCCTGGCCGACCTGGAGGTCGCGACGCTTCGTGCCGAGACCGGCGGACCCCTCGTGGGTCTGACGCTCCGGGAGTCGAAGCTGAGGCAGGACCACGGGGTAACCATCGTAGCGGTGCGGAGAGATGGTCACGTGGAGCCCAACCCGGGGGCCGAGCAGCGCATCGAGCCCGGCGACGTCCTGACGATGCTCGGGCTGCCGCAGAACATCGTGTCCGTGCAGGCGCTGCTGCGAGCCCCCACGGACTGAGGCCGGCACGCGCGTCAGCCGGCCGTCGCGAGGGCCCGCGCCAGGGGAATGGCAGAAGCCTTCGACATCGCGTCGTAGTAGCGCGTGAAACGCTCCGTCTCGAACGAGTCGTAGTCGGCGAGCGTGCGAGCCCAACGGTACCCGATGGGCTGATACCAGAGCTCGGCCTGCACCGTGAAGGGGCCGGACACCTGGGTGAGGGGAACCCGGTAACGCACGCCGTCGCGGCCGTCACCGAAATCCGGGTCCTGGGACGCGGCTCCATGCACGGCAATGTCGGGTTCGGCCCGGGCGGCCGTCAGCCCGCGTGGCAGCAGGCGATTGTCCTTGACGTAGCGGACGCCACTCATCAGTCCGGTCGTGATCCGTCCTCGTGAGTCCACCATGACGCTCTCGTAGATCTGCACCTGGTCGGGCCGCTCGATTACGGTGTAGTGGGGCTCGTGCGTGGACCCGTCCTCGTCGTGCGCGTTACCACGAACCGCACCGCTCGGCTCGAAGCCACCCGACTGGAAGACAATCCGGCCCGAGGCGTCCCGGACCGTGAAGTGGATCCAGGCCCTGCGCGACGGATAGGCCGTGGGCAGCTTGTGACCTGCCAGGTTCTCCACGATCACGTCGGCCAGGAGCACCCCGTCTTCGAAGCGTACGTCCACCAGTCGGATCGACGCCGTGGCGGTTTGCAGGTGCTCCACGGTCCGACGGACGGCGGCGTCGAGCTCCTGGGGCATCGCGGTCACGCCCAGCTCGTCCCGATACCGATTCAGCATGCCCAGTACGAAGAAGTTCCCGCCCCGAAACACGTGACGGCTCACGTCCGTCCGGGGCTGGCCGAGCACTCCGGTGACGGGTACGGCATCGTCGACCACCGGCATGTGACAGGACTGGCACGATCGACCCTCGGCCGCGAAGGCGCTGGAGCGCCACTCGAGGTAGGGCACCTGCTCGGGCAGCTCGCCGGCCTCGCGCCCCTGGTCGTCGAGCGCATGCGTATACAGGGTATGACAGCTGGCGCACAGCTCCGACGACTGCACGTGCGGGGCTTCCCGGGGCGTGAACCCGGTGGCGGAACGCATGATCGCCGCCCGGCCTTCATCCGTGGTGAACGGGCCCCACATGGAACGCTCGCCCCAGGGAGTGGCCTCGTCTACCGAGAATCCCCCGGTGAACGACGCTGGCTCGCCCAAGCCCTCGGGCGAGATCTGATGGCACGCCGTGCACGACACTCCGTCGGCAGCCAGGTCGGCGCTCCGCCCCTCCGCGACGCCAACGGGGAGGTTGTCGAAAACCGTCCCGCGGGCTCCACCCAGGTGGGCCTCGTAGCGTGCCATCGGCATGTGGCAGGTCGCGCACTTGTCCTCGATCTCGCTCCGAGCGGTCGGATGGTCCATGACCTCGCGACGAACCGCTGCTTGCCAGTAGGGGTCGCGGGCCGCGTTGGCCATCATCGAGGCCCTCCAGTCGAATCCGATGGACACGTCCTCGCCGGCAACCGTCGAGACGCCGACGTGACAGGCCAGGCAGCGGTCCGAAGTCTCGAACAGGGGTCGAGCGGCATGGGCCGGCTCGACCGCCTGCCCGGAGGACGGAGGAGGCGTGGCCCCCGAGTCCGCCAGAATCAGGGCAACTACCGAGAGAAGCCGCAGCACCAGCGCCGTCATCTACCAGCCCTCGAAGAAGCCACCGTCGAACCAATCCCAGAGCACGTAGATGAAGAGTCGCGCGTCCCGCGCTCCGGCGTCCGTGACGGGAAGCAGCACCGCGACGTTGGCGAGCACGTGCTGCCGCGTATTGAGCGACACCTGGATCTGAGGGGCCAGGTCCCAACTCCAGGCCTCTCCGTCCACCAGGTCTCGCGCGGCGATCGTTTCGAGCATCGGAGACCAGGCCCTCCCCCAGGGGCCCCCGCTCGTGAACGTCTTCCCGATCACCCCACGAGCGACCACCTCGTTGGGGTGGCCGGCGCCGGTGGGGGCCTCGAACACGGCTTGGGCCTGGAGAAACCCGTCGGACGGGAGGAGCTTGCCGACGGCGGCGAACGTCTCGAGCACGGTAGTCCCCCCGCCGAACCCGTCGTCCGTCTTGCCTGTAGGGAGCTTCACCTCCCCACCCACCGAGACGATGGTGCCGGAAGCGAGCGAGTGGAGGACCGTGTGCTTGAGTCCGAGCACGACGTCGCCCAGCCCGCCTACCCACGCGTCCGGATCGGCGGCCCCGACCCCGCGCTGCCGCACACCGAACGGGACCACCACCTCGATCTGGCTCCGTGGGCCGAAGCGTTTCTCGTAGACGATCTCGGAAAGCAGCGCCGAAGCGTCGCCCTCGAGCGGCGTCTCGATCGTGTAGACCAGCTCGTCTTCCGGATACGCCTTCTCGGTGAACATGGCACGGGGGACGTTGAGCTCGCCGCGCGGCCAGCGGGCATCCCCACAGAGCGTGCGGACGTACGCCATGACCCGCTCCAGGGGCTCAGGCCCGAGAATCCCTCCGAAGGCCGGCATCATGCCCGAGAAGCCACGGACCGGGCCGCCTTCGTGCGCGACGGCCACCCAATCGGCGTCGGGCTCGCGGCTCGCGAACGAACAGTCCGTGAAGTCGGGCACCTCCTCCTCGAACGCCAGCGCGCTCGGAGGTGCGCCGGTACCGTCGATGCCGTGGCAGTTGGCGCAGGCGGCGGCGTAGAGATCCACCCCCGGCATCGTCTGGTACGGAGAGCGGTCCGTCGGTGTGAGACCCTGGGCTAGCGCCTGGTGCGCAGTGGCCGGAGAAACGACAAGCAGGGCCGCCAGCGCGGCGTTGGCGAGCTGCACGCCAGAACGCGGACCCGGTGCGCGCGATGAACGGGGGAGCGGGAACCAAGGCACCGCGGAATATGGACCCGGCCCGTTCACGCGACGGAACGGGCGGACGGAATTGCCACCGCCAGGAGCTCGGCGCGGATCAGCAGCTCACGCAGTTGTGGTTGTTCTTGGCGCCGAGGCTCTCGAGTAGCGCGATGGTCTCCGGATAGGGCTGTACGCGTTGCACGGGCCCGTTGGCCATGTCGACGGTCGTCCTTCCGTTCCGCGCCACTGCGGTGACCACGGCACCCTGTTCCACGAGATAGTGGATCAGCTCGTTGTCCCCTCGGGCGGCGGCGTGGTGGACCGGCGTGTAGCCGTTGTGGTCGCGCTGGTTGACGTCGGCAGCGAACTCTTCCACCAGGAACCGCACAGTGGGCAGCCACCCGTCCGGAACGTGCCGGTGCGAGTTGCCAGCGAAGCCCTGCCCGTGCCCGACGCCCGACGCCGCGTGGATCGGGTACACGGCCGGTCCCCCCAGTGGGACCGGCGGGAGTCCAGAGTAGTCGACCGTGTCTCGGCTGAAGGAGCGCTCCGGAACCTTGAGCGTCGGCAGATCCGGGTCGGCCCCATGGGCCAGAAGCAGCCGCATGGCGTCCAGGTCGAGCGCGTGCGCCGCCCGCCAGAACGGGGTAGCACCCGTCCGGTCGACGCCAAGCAGGTCACGGTTGTACGTGGTGTACCACAGCGTCTTCCGTAGCCGGGCGTTCACGTCGGCCCCCGCGTCCAAGAGCGCCGTCATGAGCTCCAGGTAGGAGGTTTCCTGCTGCATGTACACCGTTGGCTGCGGGTGCCTCGCTTTGGGCGCCCAATGCATGTTGAGCGCACCGTAGAGCGGGGTCGCGCCGGCGCTGCTCGCGCGGGTCGGGTCGGCCCCGCGCTCCAGGAGCTCCATGGCCAGGTCGAAGTATCCGTTGATCGTGGCGATCAGCAGCGCCGTGGTTCCGTCGGCCGCGCTCCCCCGATCGAGCTCGGCCCCTCCGTCGAGGAGGGCGAATACCGCGTCCCGGTGACCCTCGCGGGCCGCCAACAGGAGGGCCGACAGACCACCGTGCACTCCGACCAGGTCGGCGTATCCGAGCGGCTCGGGCTCCTCTTGTAGATCCACCTGCTGGGCCTCGTACGCCGCGCGGGCAGCGGCAGCCTCCTGCGTCTCCGCGGTCGCACGACGCACCGGCGCGCGTCCGGCTTCCCCGGGCTGAGGTCGGCGAGCGTCCTGTCGTTCGGCTCCTGAGCGCTCCGCGTCGGCATTAGCCGCCATGCGGGCACGCCGGTCACGGCTGTCCTGCCGATCGAGCTCGCTCCGCTCACGGATGTCGAGCACCCGCGCCGTGATCGACGGATCCGCGCCCCCAGCGAGCAGAGCCCGGATGGCGTCCACCCGTCCGTAGGCCGCGGCGAACATCAGCGGCGTCTGTCCCCACTCCGGCTCCGCGGCGTCCGGCGGAGCGCCGTGCGCCATCAGGGCCGCGACGGACCTCACGTCTCCTGCCGCCGCGGCGAAGTGAAGGGCCGTTGCTCCAGTCGTGGTCTCCGCTCCAGCGTCGGCCCCGGCCCCGAGCAGAAGCTCGACCACGGCTCCACGACCCGCGGTGCTCGCCACGTGGAGCGGCGTATGTGCTCCGATCCGGGTCGAGGACTCGAGATCCGAGCCAGCGGCGACGAGAAGCTCCGTCAACGCCGCGTTTCCGTTCCGAGCCGCCCAGTGGAGGGCGGTCATGCCATCGCCCTGGGCCGCGTTCACGTCGGCCCCGCCGTCGAGGAGCGCCCGTACCGCTGCGACATCGTCCCGCATGGCCGCGTCCGCGACGGGCGCATCCGGGCTCTCGAGACCGACACCAGCCGGCGCGGCAGCCGCGATCGAAACCGTGAGGACGGCCGCCAGACCGGCGAGCGCCGGGAGGCCCGCCCGCCGCCGGCGATGACCCCGGGCCTGGCTCATCGGAGTCCCGCTCCTCCGCCGGAGCCGCGAGCCGCGTCCGAGGCCGACGACAGCGAAAACTCGCCGCTGCTGTTCCCGAACGACTCGAGGTCGTCCATGCCCAGCTTGTGCATCAGCGAGAGCATCACGTTGGCCATCGGAGTCCCTGGCGACGCCTGGAGGTGGAGGTCGCCTGCGAGCTGTCCGTTGGCGCCTCCGACCACGAACAGGGGACAACGCTTGTGGTTGTGCACGTTGGAGTCGCCCATGGGCGACCCGTAGATCACCATTGTCTTGTCGAGCATGGTGGCATCCCCTTCCTGGATCCGCTGCAGGCGCTCCAGGAAGTAGGGCACCAGCCCGACATGGTACTCGTTGATACGCGCGAACTCCTCGACCGCGGCCGGATTGCCGCCGTGGTGCGAGGCCGGATGAAAGCCCTTGTCGACCCCGCTCTCCGGATACACGCGGCCGGAGGCGTCCCGTCCCATCTTGAACGAAAACACCCTGGTCACGTCGGACTCGAACGCGAGCGCTTGCAGGTCGAACATCAGCTTCACGTGTTCGTCGAACGAGTCCGGCACGCCGGCCGGAGCCTCGGGGAGCGCCCGCGCCTCTCCACTCGTGTTGCGCTCCACGACTCTCTCGATGCGACGCTCCAGCTCTCGGATGTCCTCGAGATATCGGTCCATGCGCGCACGGTCCGTGGCGTCGAGCGACCGCTTCAACTGAGCGACCTCTCCGGCTATGAAGTCGAGCACGGACCGGCTGGAGCGCTGTCGCGCTGCCCGGGCCTCCGGCGAGCCCCCGGCGCCGAAGAGCTGGTCGAACGCCACTCGGGGATCTCGCACCATGGGCAGCGGCTGCGTCGGAGAGGACCAGCTGATGGTGTCCGTGTAGACGCAGGCATACCCGTATGCGCACCCGCCCGCTTGGTCCACGTTCTCGATGCAAAGCTGCATCGACGGAATCGGCGTGTCCTGCCCGAACCGCTGGGCGTAAACCTGATCCAGGGAGGTCCCCACCAGGACGTCCGAGCTCTCCGTCTGCTTGGGGTGTGCCTGGGTCAGGAAGGTTGCGCTCGAGCGGAAGTGGTCTCCGCCGATCTCCTGGGGGATCACGGCTTCGGCCGGCTCGACGTCGGTGTTGCTGATGACCGTCAGATACTCGCGGAATGGCTCGAGAGGCCGGAGCGCGCTTCGGCCGAAATCGAAGCCCCGTCCCACCTGAGACGGGGACCAGAGGTTCTGGGACGCCCCGTACTCGTTGCTGCCCGCCGAACCGTGCACCATCTCGATGCACACGAGCCTGGTCTGGTCCAGGGCCGCGCCGCGGGCGGTGTCCGCCCACAACCGGCGCGCCGGAACCATCGCGTTCAGGAAGGGCAGCGCCACCGTCGCGCCCACCCCTCGGAGGAACGTGCGGCGCGGGAGGTGCTTCCCGGTGATGATGTGCATCTGCTCTACTCCTCCACTGGCCCCGGCGGGTCATGGCGCGCCGACTCTTCCGCCGCGTCCACCACCGCATCCACACCCTTCATCCGAAACGCCGGACTCGTCACGATCCCGTTGATGAACACCGAGAGGCGGTTGTCCCGGGCGGCGGCCTCGCGAACGATGCGCCTCACGGTCGGCATGTCATAGTACTCCACGCGGCGTCCGAGCGCGTAGGCCATCAAGTTCTCGGTGAACGTCCGCAGGAGCGGCTCGGGTCGGGCGAGCAGCGCTCGCCTCAGGTCCTCGGGGCCCGTAAGCGGCGTGCCGTCGTAGAGCTCCCCGGAGGCATCGACCGGCATCCCGTTGTCTTTCACCCTCCACGCCCCCGACACGCCGAAGTTCTCCAGCGCCAGCCCGATGGGGTCCATCATGCGATGGCACGAGTTGCAGGTCGGGTTGGCCGCGTGCATCGCCATGAGCTCACGTACCGTCAGGAAGCGGCCATCCTCGATCGCTTCCGTCTCCTCGAGCTCCGGAACGTCCGGGGGCGGCGGGGGTGGGGGGCTGCCAAGGAACACCTCCATGACCCACTTGCCCCTGAGGACCGGCGATGTCCGGCTGGCGTGGGACGTGAGCGTCAGGATGCTTCCCTGCCCCAGGAGCCCTCGGCGGCGCGCGTTCGCGTGGGTGATGCGCTGAAACTCGGGTCCGGCGATACCCGGGATCCCGTAGTGCCGCGCGAGCCTCTCGTTCACGAACGTGTAGTCGGCCGTGAACATGTCCAACACGTTCCGGTCTTCTCGGACCAGGCTGTAGAAGAAGAGCTCGGTCTCCCTCAGCATCGCCGCCTTGAGCTGCTCGTCGAAGTCGGGATCGACACGCACGTCTGGATGAATGCGCTCCAGGTCCTGGAGCCGCAGCCACTGGAACGCGAACCGGGTGGCGAGCGCCTCGGAGCGGGGATCCGCCAGCATTCTCCCGACCTGGCGCACCAGCTCGTCCTCCTTCGCCAGCTCGCCGCGGCTGGCCAGATCCATAAGGACGTCGTCCGGGCCTCTCCCCCAGAGGAAGAACGAGAGTCGCGACGCCAGCGCGAAGTCGTCGAGTGCGTACGCCTCGCCCTGCCCAGTCCCCGCGGGTGGCTCCTCGAATCGGAACACGAACTTCGGATTGGCCAGGATTCCCTCGATCGCGAGCCGGATACCTTCTTCGAACCCATCGTCCGCCGCCCCCGTCCGATAGAGCCCCAGCAACGCGTTCAGCTCGACCTCGCTCACGGGCCGTCGATACGCCTGGGTGGCGAGCCGGGTCAGGATCCGGCGCGCGCACGGAGCCCCGTCCTCGTCACCGGCGGGCCGGCACGTGAAGATCCGGGCTCGGCTCGGCGTCTCCGACACGCGCTCCGCTTCGAAGGGGCCCGTGACGGCCATGTCGCGGATATGCGGCATGCTGGTGAACCCGTAGGCGTCGGCGATGCTCGTGCTCGCGATCGACCACTCGTGCGGAGACATGAGGTCCTGGACCGGACCCTCGAACATGCGGATGAATGCCGCCGCTATCCGGTGCGGCCCCGCCGTGATGCGAATCGGCTCCGAGCGGACGTTGACCCCGTCCGGATCGGACGTGTGCATCCAACGGTCCACCTCGAGCAACGCCACCCGCACGCCGTCGACCGAGATCTCCACGTGCTCCGGATTGTCCAGCGTGTGCAGCGCGCCTCCACCGCTCCCGTGCATTGCGCCGGTGGTCTCGTGGTGGAACGACACCCGGAAGCGGTATTCGCCGTCGGCGGGAAACGTGTGCAGGACCGACAGACCTCCCCTGGTCCCGTAGGGGGTCCCGGGGACGTGTTCGGTTTGCGAGGTCCAGCGGGAGACGCGATAGGTGGCCTCGGCTGGCGCCGCGGCCGGGTCCCCCACGGCGAGCCGACTGATCTCGCTCGCGGCGCGCAGGTACCCGTCCATCAATGTGGCCGACAGGAGCTGCACGTCGGCGATGTTGTCGAAGTTGGCGCTCTTGGTGTCGAGCGGCAGGTAGGCTCCCGCGTCCACCTGGAGACCGAGAAGATCCTGGATGGACGCCGTGTACTCCGCTCGGTTGAGCCGCTGGAACGTCCGGCCACCCACTCGGGGACTCGCTGCGGCGGCACGGTCCACAGCGGTCTCCAGTGTCGTGGCCACCGCCTCGAGCGTCTCCCGCGGCGGTCGGCGCCCACCTGGCGGGGGCATCATTCCGGCGCGGAGCTTTCGTACGATCCTCTCGGAGACGTCCGCGCGCGCTGCCGCATCCATGGCGTCGTAGGCCTCGAGCGAGAGGTTGCCCCGGAGCCGCCGGTCACTGTGACAGCGGACACAGGTCCCCTGGATGACGGCGTTGACCGAGTCGGTGGGCAGCGTATCGGCCGGTGCATGCACGACTCCGCTCACCGCCGCTCGCTCGGCAGTCGCCGGACCCGAAACGACTGCGGCCCTGCTCGACGTGAACACACCGAACGCCACGGCGAGCGCCCCGAGCACTGGTATCGTGAGCTTGGTCATAGTCCCCTCACCCCACGCCCGCTCCGGGCGCAGCGTGACAACCGCCAGGTGGACCGAACTGGCCCGTAGGCTCCGCCCATCAAATTAGGTCCCAGGCCAGCAGAAGTCAGGCCGCAACGGTCCGTGTCGAACCGTCATCGGCTCCCATCCGACACCCGGCGAGGCGCCTCCGCACCGCCCTCGAGCGTCTCCAAGACCTGTCGCCACTCGAATTTCTCCCCCAGCCCACGCACGTAGTAGTCCATCCACGCCATCTCGCTCACGGCCTTGACCAGTCGGTTACGGGGGTCCGGGATACCGTGACTGCGGCCGGGATACATGAAGAGTTCCGTGTCTACCCCGAGCTTCTTGAGCGCCATGTGCAGCTCCACCGACTGCGGGCTCGGCACCCGGGGGTCGCCCTCCACCACGTGGATCATGGTCGGCGTCCTGGCATTGGCGATGTACTTGAGCGGCGACTGGTCCCAATAGGGCTCGAAGTTCTCGTACAGGAAATCGTCTCCGATGTAGTACTGTCGGTTCCGCTGGACGTCGCTCTGCGCGTACATGCTGATCCAGTTCATCGTGCCGGCGCCCGAGCTGATGGCCTGGAAACGGTCCGTGTGCGTCAGGATCCAGTTGGACCAGTGTCCCCCTGCGCTCCAGCCCAACGCTCCCATGCGTTCGCCGTCCGCGATCCCTTCGGTGATCAGGTGGTCCACGCCAGTCATGATGTCGTCGAAGCCGAGCGTGAAGTAGTCGCCCACGATGTCCGTGCGGTGCGCGTTCCCGTAGTTGCGCGACCCGCGGTAATTGGGCTTGAGCACCGCGTATCCGGCTCCGGCGTAGACCTGGGCGCTGTAGCCGCCATTGAAGCGGAGCACGTCGGCGGACGCGGGCCCTCCGTGGATCGCCACGATGAGCGGATAGCGCTGCCCCTCCTGGTATCCCACGGGGTAGACGAGCACCCCGCCCACGGTCTTCCCGTCGGTAGACGTCCAGTTGACCTCGACCTCCCGGCCTAGGGCGATGTCTGCGATCTGCGGATTCGCGTCCACGAGCTGGAGCCAGGCGGACCGGTCGGCGACGGACGCGACCCCGGGCACCGTGAAGACCGTGGGCGGGGTCGCGGGGTCCGAGTAACCAATCAGAATCACGCCGGTGTCCTCGTCCCTGTCCACGCTGAGGGCGGCTCGCTCTGAAGTCACTTGCCGCACCCGACCGGACTGTACGTCCACGGCGTGAAGCTGCGTGGTGACCTTCACACCCGCGTTGAAGTAGATGGTCCTCGAGTCGTCCGCCCAAAAGCCCACGCTCAGGCTGTTGTCAAAATCCGCCCCCAGCTTCCGGAAGGCGCCTCCCCGATCTCCCGTCTCGCGTACGTAGACGCGATTCTCGGTCATCGAGTAGCGCTCCAGATCGTCCGGAGCCGAGAACGCGATCAGGCGGCTGTCGGGCGAGAAGCTCAGCCCACTCTCACCGACCTCCACGTTCTCGGTGAGCCGCTCGATGTGGCCGGTGGCCACCTCCAGCAGGTACAGGTCGGCGTAGAGGCGCGCCTGCGTGATGTTGCGCTCGTAGCGGGCCGTCGAGCCGCCCGTTATCCCGATCCAGGCACCGTCGCCCGCGACCTCGAACCCGGCCACGCTGTAACCCGGATCGCTCGTCAGCCGCCGCTCGCTGCCCGCCTCCACATCCACCGCCCACAGGCTAGAGAGCGGGGTCACGGCATTCTTGACGTCGACCGTGAAGCCCTTCTCCACCCGCAACCGCTCATCCTCGTCGAACGAGTCGGGACGCACCAGGTAGATGGTCGCTCCGTCCGGCGCCCAATCCCAGGAGGTGACGCCAGCCTCGCCATGCGTGATCTGCACCGGGTCGCTGTCCAGATCGGCCACCGGCAGGCGGTGAAGCTGCCACCTTTCCGACTCTCCACTCCGGTACACCAGCCATCGTCCGTCCGGGCTGAAGGAAAACCCGGAGACGCCGTCGTCCGCGGACGTGAACTTGCGCGCCTCGCCTCCGTCGTGGCGCATCCGGTACAGCTGGTCGTCGCCCCCGCTCTCGGCATCGCGATCCGACGCGAACACGAAGAAGCTCCCATCCGGGGCCCAGGTGGGACCCGACTCGTCGCTGTCGTCCGTGTAGGTCAGCTGCCGACTCGTCGAAACCCCCTCGACGAGCGACACCACGTGGATGTCCGTCTGGGCGTCGGCATCGGCCCAGTCCGGGGCGCGCACGGTGTAGAGCATGCGCTGCCCATCCGGGCTCGGGGCCCACGAGCCGGCGCTGTTCAGTTGCTGCACGTCCATGAACGTGAGCGGACGCTGCTGCGCGGCGAGCGGCGCGGCCAGGATCAGGAGCGTCGTGACGGTGGCTGTGAGCGCGGAGGCGACGGGCTTGGGCATGGGTACCTCGGCTGGGCTGGCGACCTCGGTCGTCGGGCGGCGGGTTACGACCGGACGGACTGGATTCGACGAGCCAGCCAAGGGCTGGCGATTCTTCGAGGTCCATAACATGAACGCTCCCCGGCGCGCGGGCGAGTGGGGTTCGCGCACCGGCATGGCGTCCTTACGTGAGCCTTACGTGGCAGAGCCTGGCTCGCCTTCGCGATCCGGGGCTATTTTCAAGGCTCGATCCCGGGTCTGTCGCCGCACGCTTCTTGCCATCGGGGAAGCATGTACGGGCGTGATGGATTGTGGGCGGACGGCTGGACTCTCGCTCGGCATGCTGGTGTGCGCGCGAGGCGGAGGGGATCTGCATGAACCGAGCGGCCTCGAACATCCTGGTCACCCTCTTGTGGGTGGCTGCGACCGCACTCGTCCCAACTCAGGCGGCCGCCCAGGACATCGGGAGCGAGGAAGGGGAGTCCAGGACCTCGGCGCCGGTCGATTTGGCGGCTGCCCCTCTGACCGCGGGAGCCAGTATCAACCTGGACGGCCGCGTGGACGAGGACATCTGGTCCACCGCGGTGCCGATCAGCGACTTCACCCAGCAGGAGCCCGTAGAGGGCGGCGAGCCCTCGGAGAGGACCGAGGTGCGCGTCCTGTTCGACGAGGACAACCTCTACATCAGCGCGGTGATCTACGACGATCCCGACGGCATCATGGCGTACCAGAAGCAGCGCGATGCCAGCCTGGGCACCGACGACCGCTTCATGTGGATCCTCGATACGTTCCAGGACGGGCGCACGGGATACTTCTTCGAGATCAACGCCGCCGGGCTCATGGGCGACGGGATAATGACGGGCGGAGGCGGCGGTCGTGGTGGCGGGGGGGGGTTCGGCGGTTTCGGCGGAGGATTCAACAAGTCCTGGGACGGTATCTGGGAGGCGCGCACCGCGCTCAGGCCGGACGGATGGTCGGCCGAGATCCGGATCCCGTTCCGCACCCTCAACTTCGACCCCGATTCGGATACCTGGGGCATCAATTTCCAGCGCACCATTCGGCGCCGGAACGAAGAGATCCTGTGGCGGGGGTGGCGGCGGAATCAGGGACTGTTCCGGCCGGTCTACGCGGGACAGCTCACAGGGCTGAGAGGCCTCTCCCAGGGCATCGGCCTGGAGGCCCGTCCGTCGGCGGTAGCCAATTGGAGAAACCAACCCGGCGAGCTGGACCCGACCACGTACCCCCGGGACCTCAGCCTGGACGTCAACTACAGCGTCACGTCGAGCCTGCGGGCCTCGCTGTCCATCAACACGGATTTCGCGGAGGTCGAGAGCGACGAGCGGCGGGTCAACCTCACGAGGTTTCCACAGCGCCTCCGGGAACAGCGCGATTTCTTCCTCGAGGGATCGGGAGCGTTCTCGTTCGCCTCCAGCAGTGGGCCCCAGCCGTTCTTTTCCCGCAGGATCGGGATCGAGGGGGGCCGACAGGTCCCGATCGACGTGGGTGCGCGCATTACCGGCCAGGTCGGCCTGTACGAGGTCGGGTTCTACCAGATTTCCACCGGCTCCAGCAACTATCTGACGAGCGAGGCCCTCCCCGCCACGATTCCGAGCGAGGATTTCACGGTGGCGCGGGTGAAGCGGCGCGTCTTCGAGCAATCGACCATCGGGGCCATCTATACCCGGCGGGGGACCTCTGCCGACCCGACGGGATTCGCCCCGGTCGACCGGCACACCGCCGGCATCGACCTCGACTTCAACAGTCGGACGTTCCTGGGCGACAACAACGTCGACATGGAGGCGTTCCTCGTCTGGAACTCCAACCCCGACCCCAGCGAGGATCTTTCCTTCCGCGACCTCTCGGCGCACGGACTGCGGGTGAGCTTCCCCAACGACGTCTGGTCCGGGCACATCTCCTACCGTCAGTTCGGTGACGACTACAGTCCGGCCGTCGGGTTTGTCACGCGCAACGACTTCCGCCGCGTCGAGCCGCGGATCGGCTGGTCCCCGCGCCCCGAGAGCATCGACTGGATCCGGAGCTTCGACTTCTCCGTCCAGTTCCGGAACCTCACCGAGCTCGAGACCGGGATCGTGGAGGAGCGCGAGTGGGACTTCAACCTGCTCCAGGTCGACTTCGAGAGCGGCGACAATGTGAGCTTCTCGGCCAAGCGGACGTACGAGTACCTCGACAACCCCTTCACACTGAGCGGCTTCGAGATCCTGCCCGGCGAGTACACCACGTGGGAATACTCAATGCGGGGCCGCGCCAGCCAAAGACGGCCGGTCTCCGCCGGCGGCGGCATCACCAAGAGCCAGTTCTGGGATGGTGACCGCCTGCACTACGACATCCGCGCGTCGTTCCGGCCCAACCCCGGCATCACCTTCTCCACCAACTATCAGCACAACAAAGTGACGCTTCCCGCCGGGAGCTTCACCGCGGACCTGTACGAGCTCGAGGGTCAGTGGAACCCGAGCCCCTGGGTGAGCTTCACCAACCAGATCCAGTACGACCAGCAAAGCGAGATCCTGGGGCTGTTTGCCCGGATGCGGTGGATCGTGAAGCCGGGGAACGACATCTACCTGGTCTACACGCACAACTGGCAGAACACGCTCATCGATCCAGAGGGTGGCGTGTTCGACCCGCTCGACCGGCATCAGAAGGAGCTGGTCCGGCTGTCCCGCGGGGCGGCCATCAAGGCCGTCTATACCTACCGGTTCTAGTGGGCCCCGGGCGCACCGCATAGGTCTGGGGCTGCCGTTCCGTCCCACTCGTCGCTACCTTTTCTCCGCCCGGGCCACACGTTCGTCGCCGACCCATCCGACCGGCCCGGAGCGTCACCGCGGGACCCGGACCGAAGCGTCAGAAAGCCCGAGGGTGACGGCCGCGACCGAGAGTCGCCCCACCCACACGGATCGTCCTCACCAGGAGCAGGCATGCATCGCAATACCTTTGTCTTCGCCGCCCTCGTCGGAGTCGTCGCCACCCTCGGGTGTGCCGGCGAGACCGACGGCGCCGCCGAGCAGGCGTCCGCCGCCGCCACGATGACGGCGAGCGCACCGTCGTGCTACGCGACAGTGCCCATGGAAGAGGCGCACGGGCGTCAGAGTCCGCTCTCGCGAGTGGAGTTCACTTACGCGGGCGGCCAGGGTCTCCTCTGCTACGGCGCTCCCTCGGCCCGCGAGCGTGCGGTCATGGGCAGCTTGGTTCCCTGGAGCGCACCCTGGCGCGCCGGGGCGAACGAGGCGACGGCAATCCACTTGACCGCGCCCGCGTCGATCGGCGGCGTCGCCCTCGAGCCCGGCAGCTACTCGATCTACGCCGTCCCCGGCCAGGAGGAGTGGCAGTTCTTCGTGAACTCCAACCACGCGCGCTGGGGGATCCCGATCGACGACGCGGTGCGCTCCACCGAGGTCGGGAGCTTCACGGCCGCGGCCGAGCCGACCGACACGATGGTCGAGACCCTCACCTATCGGTACGAGCCCAACGCGGAGAACACGATGGGCGACATGGTGATGGAGTGGGAGAACACGCGGGTGCGCTTCCAAGTGCGCCCGGGCGGCATGTAGCCCGGAGCACTCGCAGCGAGCCCACGGGCCGCGTCCTTCTCCGGGACGCGGCCCGTTCTTGTTCCGGACGTGGTCGTAGGGCAGCATGAGTGGAGGCCGGCCGGCGCGCCGGGTTCGTTCCCCACGACGCCGAGGGTTCCCAAATGTTCGGAAGTGACGACCTCACCGCCCTGGTCGCGATCGGCGGATTCTACCTCGTGGTGGTGCTCGTGATTCGGGAGATCGGGACCACGCTCACGCTCCGAAAGATCGTGGAGAAGGGCACGACCGCGGAGCAGATCAAGGCACTCCTCCGCCAGCGCACGGATCCGGGAGCGACCCTCAAGTGGGCGATCGTGACGATCGCCGTGGGATTGGGCTTCGTGCTCCTCCAGTGGCTACCCCCGCAGCTCCAGCAGGGGCCAGCCGCCGTCGGCGTGATACTGCTGCTCGCCGGGGGCGCTCTCTGGTTGGGCTCGCGGTTCGAGCGGGCGCGGCAGGACTAGCCCACTCCGGGGCGGCGGACCGGCCCTCGCTCCGTCGACCTACTCGCAGGTCACGCAGTTGTCGTTGTTGACGGCACCGAGGCTCACCAGGAGGGCCACGGTCTCGGGATGCGGTGACACCCGCTGGACCGGACCATTGGCCATGTCGGCCGTGGTCTGACCGCGCCGGCTCACCGCCATGACGTCCGCGCCCTTGTCCACGAGGTACGAGATGAGCTCGTTGTCGCCGCGGGCGGCCGCGTGATGCACGGCGTTGTAGCCGTTGTGGTCGCGGAGATTCACGTCCACGCCCACCTCCTCGATCAGGAACCTGGCTGCCGCGAGCCATCCGTCGGGAACGTGACGGTGCGCGTTGCCCGCAAACCCTTCGCCATACCCCACCCCCGTCGCCGCGTGTAGGGCATGGACCGCGGGGCCGCCGACCTCGACCGGGGGGAGTCCGGACGGATCCGGCTCGAGCGCCCGCACCGAGTCCGCCCGAGCGGAGTGAGCCATGATCTCCTCCCGGACGGCTTCGACGTCCTCGGAGAGGTCACCGTCCGAGTATCCGGTCCGCACCGAATCCGGTAACTGGTCGCGCGCCGTCTTGAGGGCCTCCACGCGCAGCGAATCGCTCAGCTCCTCCCAGTTCCGGTCCTCGAGCTGTCCAAAGACGCGCTGGCGCAGTACCTCGTCCGGCGAACGGCGTTGCCGGGCCGGCGGCGCCTTGGTGCGGATGTCGGGGTCGGCCCCGTACTCCAGGAGTAACCGCATGGCGTTCACGTCCGTGGCGTAGGCCGCGCGCCAGAACGCCGTCGCGCCATCGGTGTTGACCAGACCGCAGTTCCCGTTCCCGCACCCCGTGTACACCATGTACCAGGGGTGCATGGTCAGGCGTGCGTCAGGATCGGCGCCCCCGTCGAGCAGCGCCCGCATGACGTCCAGGTACGTCGCGGTCTGCAGGTTGTGCTCCTGCGGCTGCGGGAAGCGCGTGCGCGGCTGCCACTCCGCGTTCACGGCGGCAAAGAGCGGCGTGGCCCCGTTGAGCTCCGACGCGATGTTGGCGTTGGCGCCTCGCTCGAGCAGCAACAGCGCCAGATCGAATTGGGCGTTGATGATGGCCATCAACAGCGGGCTGGTGCCGTCGCCGGCCCCGACCTGGTCGATGTCGGCACCGCCGTCCAGGAGGGCGACCACCGCTTCAGCGTGGCCCTGGCGGGCCGCGTGCAACAGCGGCGTTAGTCCACCCTTGGTCGTGATGTTCGGATCACCACGCCGGAAATCGTCATCGTCGTCCTCGGCCTCCTCCTCCCCGTCGGAGGCGTCGTCCAGGCCTTCCAGCACCTCGCGGTAGGCCAGGACAGCCGCTTCCAGTTGTGCGGGGGTTGGCGTCCTGCCCTCCGGGGTCAGGGCCTGCAGCACGTCGCGCTGGCGGGCCCGCGCCTTGGATTCGAGGCGGCCCTGGGCGATCAGGTCGACCACCGCGGAACCCAGGGACGGGTCAGCACCCCGCTCGATCAGCACGCGGATCACGTCCGCCCGGTTGGCTGCCGCCGCAAAGATCAGCGGGGTCTGGCCCCACTCCCTTTCCCTCGCGTTCGGCTCGGCGCCGGCGTCGAGCAGGACGGATACGAGCTCCACGTTGCCGGAGGCCGAACCCATGTGAAGAGGCGTCGTGCCGCTGTTCGAGGTAGGTCGATCGACCTGGGCGCCGCGGGCCAGGAGAAGCCGGGCCACCACCGCGCTGCCAGAGCCGCTCGCCAGGTGCAACGGCGTGTACTGGCCGATCCGCGTTACGGCCTCGGGGTTGGCCCCCGCGGTCAGGAGCGCGGACGCCATGTTCCCGTCGCCCTTCTCGGCGGCCCAGTGGAGTGCGGTCATCCCGTCGCCCTGAGCCGCGTTCACGTCGGCGCCGCGCTCGAGCAGCTCGAGCACCGCCGGCAGGTCGCCGCGCATCGCGGCGTCCGCCACGGGGGCCTCGGGTGGAGTAGCGGCCAGCAGGAACGCCGCCATGAGGGCGCCCGCGAACGTGAGACGCACGTCAGATCTCATGTCTATCTCCGTGGAGCGTGAGCTCCGTCACCGTCCCGTATGGCCACCTGCTACAACCCCGATGCCGCCGCGGGCGAACGGAGTGAAAACTCGCCGCTCGAGTCGCCGAAGCTGCTCAGCTCGTCCAGGCCGAGATTGTGGAGCAGGGTCAACATCACGTTGGCCATGGGCGTCCCATCCGCCGCCTTCAGGTGCAGGTTGCCCTCGAGCATGCCGTTCCCGCCGCCAAGCAGGATCAGCGGGCAACGCCGGTGGTTGTGCACGTTGGCGTCCGCCATCGGCGACCCCCACAGCACGACCGTCTGGTCCAGCAGGCTCCCGCCGTCGTCCGAGGTGTCCTGGAGCTTCTTCAGCAGGTAGGGGAGCATCCCCACGCGATACTGGCAGATCTTGTTGAACTCCAGGATCGCCTCCTCCCGGTTCCCATGGTGGGAAGCGGGGTGGAATCCGCGGTCCGAGCCACTCTCGGCGAAGACCCGGTTCTGCGCGTCGCGCCCCGTCTTGAAGCTCATGATGCGCGTCATGTCCGTCTCGAGCGCGAGGACCTGGAGATCGAACAGCATCTCCATGTGCTCGCGGAACGAGTCCGGCACACCAGCTGGAGCCTCCGGCAGCGCGCGCTCTTCCCCGGTCTGGTTCTGCGACTCCACCATGGCGATCCGGCGTTCGATCTCGCGAACGTTCTGGAGGTACCGGTCCATGCGGTGTCGGTCCTCGGTCCCGAGCTCCCGCTGGAACGCCGCGACCTCACCGGCGATCCAGTCGAGAATGCTCCGCCGCGTGGCGCGGCGCTCCGCCCGGTCGGCCGGAGAGGAGCCCGAGCCGAACAGCATGTCGAACGCGACCCGGGGATCGCGGATCATGGGGAGAGGCTCGTTGGGTGACGCCCAGCTCAGCGAATCCGTGTAGGCGCACGAGTAGTTGTACGTGCATCCCCCCGCTTGATCGAGGTTCTCGATGCAAAACTGCATCGACGGCAGCGGCGTGTCCTGTCCGAACTGCTGCGCGTATAGCTGATCCATCGAGATCCCACAGAAGATGTCGGACCCCTGTGTCTGCTTGGGATGCGCCTGCGTGAGAAAGACGGCGCTCGAGCGGAAGTGATCCCCTCCGATCTCGGGCCCGGTGAACGCCTCCGCCATGCGGACGTCGGTGTTGCTGATGATGGTCAGGTAGTCCTGGAACTCTCGCAGGGACACCAGCGCGTTCTGGTCCGGGAGGACGAAGTCCTTGCCGACCTTCTCGGGGGCGTAAAGGGTCTGCGAGGCGCCCCAATCGTTGCAGCCCGCGAGGCCGTGAACCTCCTCGATGCAGATCAGTCGGGTGCGGCCGGCTGCGCGGACGGGCTCGCCTCTGAGCCTCCCCGCGGGCAGCATCGCGTCCAGGAACGGCAGCGCTACGGTCGCGCCCACTCCGCGCAGAAACGTCCGGCGCTCGATGTGCCTTCCGGTGATGAAATGCATCGTGCTCTTCTCCCGACTGTTTCGGACGACCGCCCCTACGGGCGGCCGCTTCCCGTGCCGTCCTCCGCCGTGACGGCGGCGGCCTGCTTCATCCGGAAGGGCTCACTCCCAACGATCCCCAGGATGATCGAATTCACCGTGTATCCGTCCTGCTCCGACTCACGCACGATCCGCCGAACCGTCGGCTGATCGTAGTACTCGACCCGCCGGCCCAGCGCGTAGGCCATGATGTTCTCCGTGAACGTCCGCACCAGCGGCAGGGGTCGCTGCAAGAGTGCGTCCGCCAACTCATTGGGAGTCGACACCTGCGTGCCGTCGTAGAAGTCGCCGCGCGTGTCGAGCCCGATCCCGTTCTCGCGCACCCGCCACTTGCCGGTCACGTCGAAGTTGTCGAGCGCGAGCCCGATCGGGTCCATGAACCGGTGGCACGAGTTGCAGGTCGGGTTCTCCCGATGGAGCTCCATGCGCTCGCGGGTGGTCAGGGGCCGGCCATCCACGCTGCCCTCGGTCTCCTCC
>JAHEKN010000235.1 GCA_024638305.1 Gemmatimonadota bacterium
GCGTTCGACCCCGAGACCGGATACTACTACGCCGTCTCGCATCAACTGCCCGACGTCTACGCCATCACGTCGGCCACCAGCCCGGACGCGACCATGATGTACGCGGGCCGCTCGGATCTGGAGAGCGCGGTTCCCACCCTCGATGGCCTTCCCATCTTCAAGCCGCCCTACGGCCGGATCACGGCCATCGACATGAACAAGGGAGAGCACGCCTGGATGGTCCCGAACGGAGACGGACCGCGAGACCACCCACTGCTTGCGGGCCTCGACGTGGGACCGCTGGGAATCTCGGGCCGCGCGGCCCCGCTCGTGACCCGGACGCTGCTGTTCATCGGTGAGGGGAGCGATGCGGTGATCGGCACTACCGGGAGCGGCAAGCACTTTCGCGCCTACGACAAGGCGACGGGTGACGTGGTCTGGACGATGGAGCTCGACGCCGGCACCACGGGTGCCCCCATGAGCTACATGCACGAGGGCCGGCAGTTCATCGTGGTGGCCATCGGCGGACACGGCCGCGAAGCCGAGTGGGTGGCGCTGGGTCTCCGATGACCGGGTGGCGCGCGTGTAGATGGCGGCGAGTGCTCACGCGGGCTCGTCCGTTCGCGAGCATCGGCCTGGCGCTTTACCTAACGACAGCGATGGCCGCAGGCTCGCTCAGCGGGCAAGCCGCCGTGCCGCTCGAGGTCACGCCGGACTCGGTCGTGCTCCGACCGGGGAGCGTCGTGCCCGTGGTCGTCACGGTCACCAACACGGGGAATCTGTCGTTGACGGCCCTGGCGCTCTCCGCGTTCTCGGCGGAGCCCGTGACGGTGGAGATCACCGATTCCACGGTGGCGGGTCTGGCGCCCGGGGAGATGCACGCGTGGTCCGCCCGCGTTCGTGCCTCCGCTCAGTCCAGGTTCACCGGCTCCGCGCATTTCCGGCTCGACTATCGTCAGGGCGCCTCGGCCACCTCTCCGGGGACGAGCCGCGTTTCCCTGGTCGAGCTCAAGGCGCGAGCCAATGGCCTGCCGGTGCCTGACAGCGTGGTCACCGTCCAGGTGCAGACCTCTCTACAGTCGCTCACGGAAGGGCGACCGGGGCTCGTCCACCTGGTGATGGAGAACAAGCACACCTCTCCACTGGACGTCGGGCCCGTGACGGCGACCGGTCCCAGCTTCGTGACCTTCAGCGACACGGAAGCACTGACGATCGCCCTCAACGAAAGCCAGAGCGTGACCATCGTCGCCACGGCGGCGGACCGCGTGCAGCCGGGGAATCAGGTGCTGTTGTTCCGCGTCCCCATACGTTGGGCGGAGTCGGGCACCGAGCATTCGGCCAGCGTGATCGTGAGTCACCAGGTGGACGTGGGGGTTTTCGGCGAGTCCGAGATTCTGGGCATCCTGGGCACGGTGGGTGTGGGGATCCCGTCGTTTCTCCTCCTGCCGGGATTCCTCATCCTGATCACGCTCTGGGTGATGTGGCGCGTCGGCGTCTTACGGCCCGGGTACACCCGCCCGACCCTGGCTGCCGACGGCATCGCGCTCGCGAAGATGCCGGAGTTCTGGGCCAGCGCGATCACGCTCTCCCTGTTGATGGCGGTCCTCTATCCGTTGTTCCCGGGCGGGAGGTCGTACCTCGAGAGCTACGGCCTGCGCGACATCGTGAACGTCTGGATGATCTCGGTGTTCGCGGTCGGTGTCGCCGGCTATTTGACGGTTGGCCTGTTCTTCCTCGTGAGGCGGAAGACCCGTGACAGCAATCAGCGGAAGCAGGCGGCGGCGCAGGCCCTCGTCACGCCCGCGGCGGCCGACGACGAGCTCGAGACCCTCGCGAAGCTGGGTCGGCGCTCCCTCCCGCTCAGGCGGCCCCACTGGACCATCCAGGACGGCGGCCAGAGCGGCCTGGCGTTCGTGGTGGACGGTGACGTGAACGCCGACCCCGTCTGGGTCGCGCCGGCCATCCACGTGAGCTTCACGCCACAGACCGACCCGGCAACGCAACAGACGATCATGAAGCACCTCCAGGACGACAGTGACCCCGAGGCTCTCCGCCAGGCGCTCGTGCCTGCGATCGCCGCGGGGAAGGTGACTGTGGCGTTCAGGGAGGTGGGCTCGTTTCGCGGACCGACCCAAAAACCGAGAAGCGACCTGAGCGGGGGCGGCGAATCCGCGATCGCGGACCGGGCCTAGGGCGGGGTCAAGGTACCTACGAAAAACTACCGGGCGTGCCCCGCATCGGGACACGCCCAGGAAGGAGAGGCATCACCCTACCGGGTCACGTCACTTCCCCGCAAGTTGGAACCCAACCAAGCGCCAGCGCCCGGAGGGGGTTGGCGCTTGGTTGCGCTCTATCTTACACAGTCAAGCTGAGAGTATCCGTAGCGCAGGGAGGTGACAAGTGACGGTTCGGGTCGAGAACCTGAGAATGTCGCTGATCTGGTGTGAGACGCTGCCCTCCATGATCCTGGACGAGCCCGCAGCCGGTGGCGCGATCCACACAGGGGTGGGGAGCGAAGTCGCCTACGGCCAGCTCTTCGACAGCCTCCATCGCGGCGCGGCCGGTCCGGTGGCGCTGTCGCTCCCCTGGCTGACCTACGAGTACAACTACTTCTGGTTCTACTATCTGGAGCAGATTCACGCCGAGCGGCTGAGCGGCCGCGACGGATGGAAGCAGCTGACCCCGTTTCGCGAGCGCGTGTTCAAGACGGCGGGCGGCGACTGGGGCCTGCTCGCGGAGGGATACTACTACCCGTTCGGCATTGCCCTGGTGCTGACCCTCGACGCGCGCATGGATCGCGAGCTCGACGACGCGGTCGACTGGACCATCCGTGCCCGGAGAGAGCCCCTGAATATCCGGGACCCGGACGGTTCGACCACTTCGACGAGCCTGGACAAGCTCGCCGCTGACCTGTTGGCCACGATGAGGGAAAAGGTCTCCACCTCGGGTCCGGTCCAGCACTCGGGGTCCGCGTTCTCCGTCACGTCCGTCATCCGTGCGCAGGGGGTCGACTCCCGGCGGGCCGTGGCCCCCGGAGGGACGATCCACCAAGCGCTCCACGGGTGGGCCAACTGGAGTCCCGGCTGGAAGGACGAGGACCCGGTGGACCTCACCACCGGCGTGATCATCGAAACGGACCGGAGTCGGTGGGCACGCGGAGATGCCCTCTATTCGTCGGACCGGAGCCGGGTCGTCTGGTTCCCTCGCCTCTCCGTGTTGTCGCCGGGGGACGACGACGCCAGGAGTCGCGAGAAGCTGAGAGCGCTACAGTGCTACCATCGGAACATGGTCTCGGTAGCCGTTCAGGTCGAGAGTCTCGTTCACCTCGTCCGGGACGGGGCCGAGAGGATCCGGACTGGCCGCTCCGTCACACCGAGTCACAGGTATCTGCTCCGCCGCGCCGCCGGCATCCTCGGGCGCTTGCGGGGTGGCGAGCAAACGTACCGTTCGCGGAGCGCCCGGGCTCACATCGACGAGAGCGGGATTCTGCCGGACCTCAACCATCTGCGATCGAGCCTGGGTATGCCGCAGCTGGCGGACGCGACCGAGGGTGGCGGCTAGTCGAGAACGGGACGCCGGCCCCTCCGGGCTATTCGTGCCACTCCCATCCCCGCAGCTCGTAGTAGCGGCGCCGCGGCGTGGCCCGCAGAGGGTCGATCGCGTTCTTCCGGCACCACACCATGTGGAACGTGAGGCCTGCCGCGCCCAGCACCAGAGGCGGGACGAGCGCCCAGTGGCCGACGGCGGCATGGAGTCCGAGCGTCAATCCGACGAGGATCACCCATTTGAGGATCTTCCTCCAGGGCGGGGTCTCGACCTCGAACGGCGCGAAGACGGAAGTGCCGATCACGAGCAACCCCAGCAGGACTGCGAGCTCCAGCTCGATCCCCATCGCGGCCCCCCAGTCGTCCGGTCCTCTGGGCGTTCGAGTGTCGCGGGCCCGAGCGCGGTAAAGCGACCGGCCCGTTCGACAAGGTAGGCCTCAGCTGCCCTGAGTGCCCGTGCCGCCGATTCTCCTTATTTTGTGGAGATGAGGATACTCGGCACGCTCGCCCTCGGGATCCCGCTCCTTCTAGGGGTTCCGCAGGCGCACTCGGCAGATCCGCCATCCACGCGCGGCGCCTGGAGCGGGTACCTGCACCCGGTCGCGACGTCGACCGCGTCGCATCCGCGCCCCACGGCCGCCGCGGTTCACCGGACCACCGGGGCTGCGATCCTGAGCGACTCCCTCACCGCGGTCGTCCAGACGTACTGCGTGCGCTGCCACAACGACGTGCGGCTACGTGGAAACCTCACGCTGGAGGGGTTCGACGTCGCCACCGCGCCGGCGATGGCTCCGACCGCCGAGAAGATGATCGTGAAGCTCCGGGCCGGGATGATGCCGCCGCCCGGCGCCCGTCGTCCGAGCGCCGACACCCTGCTGGCGCTGGTGGAGACGCTCGAGAGCCTCGTCGACCAGGCGGCCGCGTTGGCCCCCAACCCGGGCGGGCGTCCCTTCCAGCGCCTCAACCGCGCCGAGTACGAGGCGTCGATCCGTGATCTCCTCGGGCTCGACGTGGACGCCGGCGACTTTCTGCCTCTCGACACCAAGAGCGAGAACTTCGACAACATCGCCGACGTGCAGATGATGTCGCCCACGTTGCTGGACTCCTACCTCAACGCCGCGAACGAGATCAGCCGACTGGCACTCGGCGACCCTGGCGCCACCTCGACCGACCACAAGTACACCATCTCGGGATACGCTTCTCAGACCGGGCGGATGGAGGGCGCGCCGTTCGGAACGCGGGGAGGAATATCCGTTGAGCACGTGTTCCCGGCTGACGGGGAATACGTGTTCGCGGTGACGTTCGAGCACACCACCACGGGCGCCGGCTTCTTCGGCCAGATCTCCCGC
>JAHEKN010000057.1 GCA_024638305.1 Gemmatimonadota bacterium
ACATGCAACATCTCCTGCAAGCGCAGGCGTTCACTCCGGTCATCAACCGAGTGGAGATGGCGGGCAGCTTCGCAGGCGACCATCACGAGATGCGAGCCGAGGTGGTCCGGCGCGTAGCTGGAATCGAAGAGTACGGGCGCCGGTTCGCTGACGTGTATCCGGAGGTGGCGGCGGGTGAGCCGCTCCGCTACGAGCACATCGCCGAGGCCCTGGCCGAGTTCCAGTTCACGCTGGTGCGAGCCGACGCTCCGATCGACGCCTTCGCGCGGGGCGACGACGCGGCCATGACAGTGGACCAGAAGCGGGGCGCGGTCCTGTTCTTCGGCACGCGCACCAACTGCGGTGAGTGTCACATCGTCGGGCTCTACGCGAACGAGATGTTCAGCGACTTCGATCCGCACGTGATCGGTGTCCCGCAGCTCGTACCGGCCGAAACCAATGTGGCCTTCGACGGTCCGGGGGCGGACGAGGACTTCGGGCTCGAGCAACAGACCGGCACGGACTTCGATCGCTACAAGTTCCGCACGTCACCCCTCCGGAACGTGGCGTTCCAGCCGTCGTACATGCACAACGGCGCCTACGCATGTCTCGAGGACGCGGTCCGTCACCACCTCGAGGCGGCCAGCCGAATCCGGGAGTACGCGCCGCGTGGCCTGGGGGCGTTCGACGCCCGAGTAGGTCCCCGGGATGCGCTGCTCTCTCAGCTGCACCAGTTCATCGAGAATCCGGCCGACCTCACCGAGGAGGAAGTAGGCCAGATCTTGGCCTTTCTCCGCGATGCCCTCAGCGATCCCGGTGCGGCACCGGACTCGCTCCGGAGCCTGATCCCCGAGACGGTCCCGAGCGGACTCCCCGTGCACGAGTTCGATTTCGATGTTCGATTGGGGGGCGATTGCTGAGCGGTTCAACCTGACAGTGATACCGAGGTCGTCCTGTGAAAGTCGCACTCAAGGCGTTTAGTGTCGTACTGGGGGTGCTGCTCCTGGTGGTGGGAGGGGTATACGCCTGGGCACACGTGGCGAGCGGCCGCATCCTGAGCCGTACGTTCGAGGCCCACGAAATCGATTTCCCGATTCCGTTCCCGCTCACGGAGGAGGAGGCCGCGCAGGCCAGTGTGACCGGAGCGGATGCGGCGCGATTGGCGCTCGAGCGCGCTCGGGAGCGCGGCAGTCACCTGGTGGAGGCCAGGTACGCCTGCACGGAGTGCCACGGCGCCAACTTCGGTGGCGGTGTGATGATCGATGCGGCGCCGATCGGGCGCCTGCTCGGGCCCAACATCACCACGGGGCGGGGAAGCCGGACGCTCGATTACTCGCCGTCGGATTGGGACCGGATCGTGCGGCACGGCATCCTTCCCGACGGAACGCCGGCAACGATGCCCTCGGAGGACTTCCAGCTCATGTCCGACCGCGAGCTCTCCGACATCGTGGCCTATCTCCGCTCGCTGCCCCCCGTGGACAACGAGGTGCCCGAGCCGTCATTCGGTCCCATGGGCAAGTTCCTGATCGCCACCGGCGAGCTTCCGCTCTCCGCCGACGTGATCGGTTCGCACGACTCAACCCATCGCCGCATGGCTCCCGTGGCCCGAGTGGACGTCGAGTTCGGACAGCACCTGGCCGGTATCTGCACCGGCTGCCACGGACAGAACCTGGCCGGGGGTACCATCCCCGGGGGGGACCCGAGCTGGGTCCCCGCGCGGAACATCACGCCCCACGCCGACGGTCTCGCGGGCTGGACGTACGAAGATCTTCGGAGAGCGATGACGGAGGGGGTGCGACCGGACGGCACCGATCTCAAGGTGCCCATGACGCTGATGCAGCCGTATGCGCAGCGCATGACGGATATCGAGATGCAGGCGCTCTGGGCCTACCTCCAGTCCGTGCCGGCGGCTGCGACGCCGGAGTAGTCCACGCTCGCCGGGGCTCCCGTCCCGGACGCCGTGCCCCGATTTGACGCGGAGCCCGACCCGTGGGCAATCTGTCGGTAGCCGGATGTCGAGCCCCGCTCACGCTGGAGGCGTCATGGAAGTCGACCGCAGAGCTTTCCTGGCATCAATCGGTGGTGTCGGCGCGCTGTCCGCGCTGTCGCACGAGGACAAGGCCGAAGAGCTCGAGCACTACATGGAGCACATGCTCGACGACTTGATCTCGGAGCGCGACGGCACGGAGAAGGTGCTCTACATGCCGGATGGCGAGGCGATCGCGCTCCGGGAGCTGGAGCAGGAGGCGCCCCGGGCACCACGCGGAACGGGCAGCCTGTTTATGCCGCGGGCGCGCGAGTTTGCCCCGATGTCGGACAAGCCGGACCTGGTCGAGTTCTTCCAGAAGCGGTTCTGGCCCGCCAACCACGTGCTTCAGAGCGCAACCTACGCACTCGAGACGGGCCAGCCCGAGCGGACGATCTTCGCGTGTCTCATGCACGACGTGGTGCTCAATCTCATCAAGGTCGATCACGGCTGGTGGGGCGCCCAGCTCATTGAGCCTTATGTGGAGGAGCGCATCAGCTGGGGGATCCGCTACCACGCTCCGTTGCGCTTCTACCCCGACGAATCGGTCGGCTATGAGTACCCGGAGATGTACAACCGGATATTCGGCCACGACTATGTACCGGAGCCCTACATCCGCGAGGCCTATGAGTTTGCGCGGGATCACCGCTACTACATGGAAGCGCGGCTGATCACGCTCAACGACACGTATGCCTTCGATGCGGAAAAGCAGGTGTCGCTCGATCCGTTCATCGACATCATCGGCCGGAACTTCAAGCAGCCCAAGGAGGGTCTGGGCTTCGACAACAGTCCTGTGGCCCACATGTGGCGGACCATCGCCCACCCGAACCGCCCGCTATAGAGGCCACGCCGTAAGACGGCTGGAACGACCGGCCGGACCCCAGGGTCCGGTCGGTTTTCATTTCCGCCCTTTTGCGCCGTTTCTGCACGCATCCGAGGACCGACAGCGCGCGGCAGGCATCCCCGCCCCTACGTGAACATGGGGGTCCACCCCACGGCCAACCCGGTTGGGCTGTGGGTAGTATGAGACATAGAGGGAGGGTGGGAGGGTACTGCGTTCACGAAGGCAAGGGGCGCATTGTGTTTATCGGTGCCGACATTGGTTCCAGATTTCTCAAGGTAGTCCAGGTCGACGGAGACGGGCATGTCTGCCGGCACCACTATGGTCGTCACGGCGGCAAGCCGGTCGACGCCTTCGAGGAGTCCGTCGCAGCCTTGGGCCTCGCGGGCGATTGCCCGGTCGGGATCACGGGAGCGCTCGGCACCGATCTGGCCGCCCGGCTCGGCCTCCCCGTCATCGACACGCTGCGCGCCACTATCGCCGGCGTGCGCACCCGGATGCCTGCGGCCGCCAACATCATCGACGCCGGTGGCTCGTCCATCACCCTCATCGAGCTCGACGGCAACGGCAAGCTGAGCAACTACTCCACGAACTCGGTCTGCGCGGCAGGCACGGGCTCCTTCCTGGACGCCCAGGCGGTGCGGCTCGGTCTCGACTTCGACGATCTTCCCGACCTGGATCCCGTGCTCGAGCCGCCGACCATAGCCGCACGCTGCGCCGTCTTCGCCAAGTCCGATCTAATCCACCGACAGCAGGAGGGGTTCGACCGCGACGCACTGTGGGCCGGCCTTTGTCGTGGCTTGGCCAGTCAGCTCCTCCAGACGCTGCTCCAGGGACGGCGACTGAACGGCCCGACGGTGGTGGTCGGTGGCGTCGCCAAGAACGCCGAGGTGGTCGGTTGGCTCGACCGACTGCAACGGGCCGAAGTCGGCACGTACGAGGGCGCCGAGCTCGCTGCCGCCACGGGGGCGGCCCTGATCGCGGCCGAAGAGGATTATCAAACGGATGCCCGACTGGACGCCGTGCCTGACGCAACGATGCAGACGCGCACCAAGAAGCTCCGACCGCCACTTCGTCTGGAGAAGTCCCGGTACCCGAGCTTCGCCGTGGAAGAGGCCTGGACGGACGATTCGGGCAATGAAGTTCGCGTAACCCGCATCCCCACCGGTCCCACCATGCCCGTCTTCATGGGACTCGACGTGGGTTCCACGTCCACCAAGGTCGTCCTGACGGACCCCCGCGGTGAGGTGATTCTGGACGTCTACCGAAGGACCGACGGAGATCCTATCGGGGCCACCAAGAAGCTCTTCCTGGCGCTGCTGGCGATCGAGCGAAAGTATGGGATTCCCATCGAAGTTCTCGGCTGTGGCACGACGGGCTCAGGCCGGAAGTTGGTGGGCACCGTCACCGGTGCCGATGCCGTCGTGAACGAGATCAGCGCCCACGTGGCGGGGGCGCTGGCCACCGACCCGGAAGTCGACACCATCTTCGAGATCGGAGGTCAAGACTCGAAGTACATCCGCATGTCCGATGGGATCGTGCGTGACGTGAACATGAACTACGTCTGCGCGGCCGGGACGGGGTCGTTCGTCGAAGAGCAGGCCCACAAGTTGGGCTACGGCGTGGAAGAGATCGGTCCCCTGGTAATGGACATCTCGCCTCCGCACACGTCTGACCGCTGTACCGTCTTCATGGAGCAGGATCTCGAAGCCCTGTTGCGAGAGGGGTACACACCAGCGGAAGGGCTGGCTGGCGTGCTCTACTCGGTAGTGCAGAACTACCTGGCCAAGGTCGTCGGTGCCCGTGGCTATTCGCGGGAGAAGATCTTCTACTGCGGCGCAACGGCCCGTAACCAGGGGCTGGTAGCCGCGTTTGAGCAGTTGATCGGAGCCGAGATCGTGGTTTCCCCCTACTGCCACGTGACCGGGGCCTGGGGCGTCGCGCTCCTCGCGGCACAGCGCCTTGCCGCGAGATCCGAGCGCACTCGGTTCCGAGGGCTCGATCTGTCGGACCGCGAGGTCTCGCTGACGCAAGAAGTCTGCGACATCTGCGAGAACTACTGCCGCATCACGTACGCGCACATCGAGGGGGAAACCGAGGTTCCGAGCTGGGGTTACCTGTGCGGCAGAGATCCCGAGGATGAAGAAAAGCGCGATCCGGTCGAGTTCGAGCCGGTTCTCGAGCGCGAACGGCTGGTCAATCGCGCAATCGCCCGGCACCGGGTAAAGCCCCAGCCGGGCTCGCCGATCGTGGGTCTGCCCCGCAGCCTCTCGACCTTCAGCCACCGCGCCCTGTGGCAGTCCCTGCTCGGACATCTGGGTGTGCGCGTCCTCCTGTCGACGCCCACCGACCGGGCCCTGATCGAACGCAGCCAGTCTCTCATCGGAGCGGAGTACTGCCTGCCGGAGATGGTTGCCCACGGTCACGTGGCCGATCTGCTCGAGAAGGACAACGTCGATTGGGTCTTCGTCCCCCATCTCGTCAGTGACGTGGTCCCGGAAGAGCACAGCAACGCCTTCTTCTGCCCGCTGGTTTCGGCAGGCGCTTCGCCCGTGAGGGCGTCGCTGGCTGTTCGTGGCGAGCCAGGCATCGATCGCCTACTGAAGCCCATCGTGGACTTCCGCTGGAGCTTGAAACGACAGGTGAGCGAGCTTCTCGAAGTCCTGGGTGAGCCGCTCGGTGTGTCGCGCTCTCGGGTGGCGCGCGCCTGGCAGGAGGCGCTCGCTACCCAACGCGAGTTCGAAGAGAGCGTTCGTATTACCGGCGCGCGGCTACTGGCCGAGCTGAGGGAGGAGGGGAGGCCCATCGTGCTGATCGCCGGTCGTCCATACAACCTGTTCGACGGAGGCGCGAACCTCGAGCTGCCGCTCAAGATCGCAGATCACGGCTATTCCGTGTTTCCCATGGACTTCGTGCCGTTCGACGAGGTCGAGCTGGGCCCCGAGTTCTATAACCTCTACTGGACGTACGGCCAGAAGCTGATGAAGGCGCTCATCTGGGCGCGCGATCAGCCCGACGTATATCCGATTTGGTTCACCAACTTCAAGTGTGGACCCGACTCCTTCCTGCTCACGTACGGTGAACACGTGCTGGGCGACAAGCCGGCGCTCATCCTCGAGCTGGACTCCCACGGAGGTGACGCCGGCTACCTCACGCGTGTGGAGGCCTTCCTGGACGTGATGGAGATCGGGCGCCCGGTTCAGGAGTCGGCACCGAAGCTGCCGTACCGAGAAGACCCGGCTGAGGAGATTGCCCGACGCCACGTCTGGGTCACGCACATGAATCCGTTCTCGACGCCATTTGCCGCCGCGACGCTCCGCGCCGCGGGCTACGACGCGTCGCCGCTGCCCGAAGAGGACGAGGAGACACTGGCCGTGGGGCGCAGCGTGACCCGCGGCGGCGAATGTCTGCCGATGGTCGTCACGGTGGGCCGGACGCTCCAGACGCTTCGAGACATCGATGGGGATGGTAGCGACCAGGCGCTGTTCATCCCGTCGGCCTGCGGACCCTGCCGGTTCGGCCAATACCGCGTGGCCGACCAGCTCATTATGACCAAGGCCGGATACGGCGGCTTGGCGTTCCTGTCCCCCAACAACGACAACGCCTACCAGGGGCTGGGAGATCGCCTGCGGCTGGACATCTTCGGCTGCATCGTGGCCGGCGACATCTTCTTCAAGATCGGCACACGCTACCGCCCCTACGAAACGGTGCCGGGTCAGCTCGACGGAATGCTGGAGGCGGCCAAGAAACACCTCCTGGCGGACATCGAGTTCGGGATTCCGCTGGAGGAGTCGCTCGACGAGGCGCTCCGTCCGTTCCGGTCGTTGGAGAAGCCGGAGAGCACCAAGCCGCTGGTTGGCGTGGTCGGCGAGATCTTCGTGCGCTGCAATCCCTTCGCCAACGACTATGTGGTGAGAGCGATCGAGTCGTACGGAGGCGAGGCGTGGATGGCGCCCTTCCACGAGTGGGTCCTCTACGCGGCCTGGGAGCATGGTAGAAGGGCCCGCGAGGGCTGGGACCTGCTGGGTCAGGCCAAGAGCTATCTCAAGAACCGGGTGCTCTTCGAACGTGAGGAGCGCATGTACGAGGTGGCGGGAGCGCTCTTGGAGGACCGCCACGAGCCGAGCATCGACGCGATGGCCGAATTGGCACTACCGTATGCGCCCTACAACTTCGCAGGCGAGACCCTGGTGACGATTGGGCGAGCGATCGAGTTCTTCGCCTCGGGTGCCCAGTTGGTGGTGAACTGCGCGCCTTTCGGCTGCGTGGCCGGCTCCATCGTGACCGGGCTCATGAACGAGGTGCAGAAGGACTATGGGAAGCCCGTCATGAGCATGTACTACGACGGAACGGGCGACCTCAACCGGCGGATCGGGGTGTTCCTGAAGAACCTGGGACCGGCACGGTCCGCTGCGGCAGGCGGGAATGGGGTGCCGCTGCCGATGGTCTCGGGATAGGAGGCACGCCTACCCGCCAAGGCTGCGCCCGTCAGCGAATTCCCGTCAACTCCTCGCTCAGAGCTTTGAGTCGCGCCCGTGCCGCGGCGTCGTATGCCTGCGCGTTCGCGCGACCCTCCTCCATGCCCCGGAAGAACGCACCGCTGTCGAAGGCATCCGAGAGGATGAGCTGCATCACGGCGTTCGCACCCTCGTCGATCGTGGAGCGCGGCTCCACGCCGGCGCGTCGGACCATCCCGGTCGGCATGTAGGTGGCCGGATGGAGCGAGCTCACCACCACCCCGGTCCCCGCGAGCTCTTCCGCCAGGTCGATCGAATGCATGACCTGGGCGAGCTTGCTCTGCGCGTACGCCCGTCCGCCACTGAAGTCCTGCTGGATCATCACGTCGTCGAAGTCGATGGGCGTCTGGGCCAGGGATGAGACGTTCACGATGCGGGACGGAGCGCTATTGAGCACTCGCGGCATCAGCATTCGCGTGAGCATGAAGTGCGATAGATAGTTCACCTGGAAGCGGAACTCGTGTCCGTCCTCGCTCACGAGGCGCTCGTTCGGGGCCGATCCGAAGCCGGCGTTGTTCACGAGGATGTCCAGCCGCTCGTAGTCGCGCAGGATTGCTTCGCCGAAAGCCCGCGTGTCGGCGAACGACGCGAAGTCCGCCTGATAGAAGCGGGCGCTTCCGCCCGCCCGCCCGATCTCGGCCACCACCTCCATGCCCCGCTCGGCGCTCCGGCCGTGGACGATCACGTGGGCCCCGCCCGCCGCCAACCGGAGCGCGACCTCCCGGCCCAGCCCGCTCGTGGACCCGGTGACCAGCGCCACCTGTTGGCCGGCGGCGGGAGTCGCGGGGGCCTGGGCGCGGGCTTCGGAGTGCCCGAACGCAAGTATGGCCGCCAGCGACGCGGCACAAGCAAAGGCGATGTGCGTCGTGGACCGGCCTACGGCCCGTCGCTCGGTCTGGTAGGTCATCGGTCGATTCACCACGTGCTCCCTGCGTTGTTGGCTGCCCTGCTGGCCCGGTACGACCGAGCGGGCTCGGCCTTGGCGGAAGCTAATCTCCACGCGCCGGCGGGGCGACGGAGGATCGCGGAGTGCACTGCGGCTTACGGCTGGATGCGCACCACGAGGAGCGACTGCGGCTCCCCCAACGGGACGACCGCCCCACCGGAGGTCCGGACCAGCGTCGCCGAGTACCGGCCCGGCTCGACCAGCGGCCCGCGGCGCGGACCACGGCGTCCAGGAGGCGCTGCTCCCTCCGGCTCCTCCGGTGGGTCGCGCCGCAGGTCCCACGCGACCCGTCGCACGCCGCCGCCGGCCGCGAGCTGGACCCGCCGCACGCTCGAGCCCGCACTGTCGAGGATGTCGAGCGCGACCGTCGTGTCCGCCGCGAGCGCGTCGCTAACGTGGATGGTGAGAACGGCACCGTACGGCGGATTGTCCATGGTCTCGTTCCCCCAGGCGGCGACGACGTAGCCGCGCTCTTCGTAGAGGTACGCCGGCCGCGCCGGGAACAGCCACGCGTCGGCGGTGAGCGTTTCCGCCGAGACGCTCCGGAGCGCCGTGTAATCGTCCATGAGGAACGCGCCGCGGCCGAATGTGCCGACCACGAGGTCGTTTTCCCGTCGCTGGATGTGGAGGTCACGCGCCTGGATGGTGGGAATCCCGCCGCGGAGCTGCACCCAGCGGGCGCCGCCGTCCACGGTAAACCAGACGCCGAACTCGAGGCCCGCGAACAACAGGTTCGGGTTCACGTGGTCCTGCACGATCGACCACGCTCCGGACCGGGCGGGGAGGTTCCCCGTGACGGATCTCCACGTGCGCCCGCGATCGTCGCTCCGCCAAACCTGGGGCCTGAAATCGCCCCGCTGCCAGTTGTTGAACGTGGCAAATACCACGTTCCCGTCCCGGCGCGACGCAAACAGATCGGTCACGTAGCTGTTTTCGGGCAGCCCCGGGATCCGCTCCACCCGTCGCCAGCGGGCCCCGCCGTCCTCGGTGACCTGGACCAGCCCGTCGTCCGTGCCCACGTAGAGCAGCCCCTCGAGCAGCGGCGACTCGTCCACGGCGGTGATGACGCTGAGTTCCGTCGTGTACAGGTGGAGCGAGACCGCGTCCTGCTCCCAGACCCGTCCCATGATCGGGATCGTGTCCCGGTCCCACCCGCGCGTGAGGTCTGCGCTCACGGGCATCCAGGTGTCACCGCGGTCGTCGCTTCGGTAAAGTCGGTTGCCGGCGTAGTAGATCCGGCCGTGCGCATGCTCGCTCACGAGGAGCGGGCTGTCCCAGTGCCAGCGGCCCCGGTCGATCTCGATCTCCTCGCCGGTCTCGGGATCCTCCACCGGCCGCAGCGGGCGGATGTCGGTCGCTTGCCCGGTCTCGAGATCCAGGCGCCCCAGGTTGCCGTTCTGGGACTGTCGGTAGACGATGTGCGGCAGCTCACGGTCGTAGTAGGCCTGGAACCCGTCGCCGCCGCCCACCCGAATCCAGTCGCTGGTCCGGGTGCCGACCGAGTTGGGGGTCCGGGACGGCCCGCAGTGCGTGCCGTTGTCCTGGGTGCCGCCACAGACCCAGTAGAACGGCCGGGCGTCATTGGCGGACACGCGGTAGAACTGCGAGAGCGGCAGGTTGGTGAAGTGCCGCCAGGTCTCGCCGCCGTCCCAGGTCTCGTAGAGGCCGCCGTCGTTTCCGATCCACATGTGCGCGGGGTCGGAGTGGTCGAACACGATCTCGTGGTGGTCCACGTGGATGGGCAGGTCGAGCGGCTCGAAGGTCCGTCCCCCGTCGGTGCTCCGGTGGACGCGGATCTCGACCACCCAGATGGTCTCGGGCCGGTGCGGATCCACGAAGATCTCGCCGTAGTACTGCGGGTCCCCACCCGAGTACTCACTGGTGCGGGTCCACGTCTCTCCGGCATCCTCCGAACGGAAGAAGCCGCCCGCATCACCGCGAGCGACGACGAGGGCGTAGACGCGGTCCGGCACGCGCGGGTCCACGCCGAGGGCGATCCGACCCATGTCGACCTTCGGCAGGCCGTCGTCCACGCGCTTCCAGGTCGTGCCCGCGTCCGACGACTTGAAGATCCCGGCCTCCGGCCCTCCCCCGATCGTCTGTCCCACCGCGCGGCGGCGCTGGTATGCCGCGGCGTAGAGGACGTCCGGGTTCCCGGGGTGAAAGGCCACGTCGGTGATGCCGGTGTCCTCGCTCACGTGGAGGACGCGGTCCCAGGTGGCCCCGCCGTCGGTGGTCTTGTAGAGCCCGCGATCGCCCCCGGACGCCCAGAGCGGACCCTGGGCCGCCACGTACACCACGTTGGAGTCACGCGGATCGATCAGGATGGTCTGAATGTGCTCGGACCGCTCCAGCCCGACGCGCGTCCACGTCTCCCCCGCGTCGGTCGACTTGTAGACACCGTCGCCGTACGAAGCGCTCCGCGTGTTCGAGTTCTCGCCGGTGCCGAGCCAGACCACGTCGGAGTCCGTGGGATCAACCACAACGGCTCCATGGGAATAGGCCGGATGGTCGTCGAAGAGGGGCGTCCAGGTGTTGCCGCGGTTGATGGTCTTCCAGAGGCCTCCGGACCCCGCCGTCAGGTACCAGACGCTCGGGTTTCCTGGGTCGATCTCCAGGTCGGAGATGCGACCGGTCGTCAGGCTGGGGCCAATGCCCCGGAAGGCCAACCCCTCGAACACGTCGGCCGTCAGGCGATCGGCCACGGCCCGCGGGCCAGTGGACTGGGCCGCGAGCGAGCCGGTGCCCCACAGGAGGGCCGTCGACCACGTTACCAGCACATGAGCTCTCATCGGGGACATGATATCACGAGAACCGCTGGCGGGCCCGCGCGATCGCGGCCATCCTCGGATCATGGAAGATCCCCTGGGACCGGGTGTGCGCGAGGTTGAGCACACCGCGGATGTCGGCATCGTCGTCGAGGCCTCCGATTTCGAGCAACTGCTCCATCGCGCGGCCGTGGGCGTGTTTGCGCTGATGTACGGGAAGGCGGACGCCGACCTGGGCCCCACCGACCTGTTCAACCCCCTCGGAACGCGGGTCCACCTGGGCGCCTCGGATGATCAGGGGAATCAGGCCGGGATGCCACGGCCCATCACAGTGGTGGGCAGCGACCCGGCCGCGATCCTCTTGAAATGGCTCCGGGAGCTATTGTTTCTGCACGAGACCGAAGGCTTGGCGTACCGCCGGGCCACCTTCGACGTGGTGGACGAGGAGCGCGTGTCGGCCACGGTCTGGATGGGCCCCGAGCCGACGCCCGCGGCCTGCGAGTTCAAGGGCGTGACCTACCATGACCTCGACGTGACGCCGGGAGTGGACGGATGGCGGGCCCGGGTCATCCTCGACGTGTGACGGGTCGTGAGAGAATGACATGAGGACGAGCTGACCATGCCTTCAGACAGCACGATCCAGGTCCGGCAGGTGGACCGCTACCGCTGGTTGGTACCCAAACAGGGGCCCATGCGCGTGGACGGGCTCGTGTTCGCGGACCGGCGGCTCATGGCGGACGTGCGTGGGGATCAGGCTCTGCAACAGGTCGTCAACGTGGCCACCCTGCCAGGCATCGTTGGACACTCGATTGCCATGCCGGACATCCACTGGGGGTACGGGTTCCCGATCGGGGGCGTGGCCGCCTTCGATCCGGACGAAGGCGGGGTCGTGAGCCCGGGCGGTGTCGGATACGACATCAACTGCGGTGTCCGCCTGCTGCGCTCGGACCTCGTGGTCGGAGACATCCGTCCGAAGCTTCGCGAGCTGATGAACCAGATCATGCGAGACGTGCCGGCGGGAGTGGGCGTGGGACAGCGGGATCTGCGGCTCGGACCCCAGGACCTCCTGGGGGTCCTCGAGAAGGGCGCCCGCTGGGCGGTCGAACACGGGTTCGGCGTACCCGCGGACCTGGATCGCATCGAGAGTGGAGGGGCGCTTTCCGGTGCGGACACGGCCGCAGTGAGCCCGCGAGCGCTGGAGCGTGGGCGGAAGCAGCTCGGGACCGTCGGCTCCGGCAACCACTTCGTCGAGGTGGGCTACGTGGACGAGGTGTACGACGAGCACGCCGCGCACGTGATGGGGCTCGACCTCGACACCGTGACCGTGTTCATCCACTCGGGCTCGCGGGGGCTCGGCCACCAGGTGTGCACGGACTTCATCGACGTGATGCTGCGCGCGACCGCCAAGTACGGAATCGACCTCCCCGACAAGCAGCTCGCGTGCGCGCCGCTCGATTCCGACGAGGGCAAGCTGTACCTGGGCGCGATGAACGCGGCCGCGAACTTCGCCTTCGCCAACCGTCAGGTGATGATGCACGGCGTGCGCGAGGCGATCGAGCGCGTGCTCGGGCGGTCGTGGACCAAGCTCGGCCTCGATCTGGTCTACGATGTGGCCCACAACAACGCGAAGTGGGAGGAGCACCAGGTCGACGGCCGCCGCCGCAAGCTGTGCGTGCACCGCAAGGGCGCCACCCGAGCGTTCCCGCCCGGCAATGCCGAGCTCCCGGCAGCCTACGCGGAGATCGGGCAGCCGGTGCTCATCCCCGGAGACATGGGCCGCTACTCGTTCGTGCTCGCCGGAACCGAGCGCGCCTCGCAGGAGACGTTCGCCTCCACGTGCCACGGCGCCGGCCGGCAGATGAGCCGCACGCAGGCCAAGAAGTCGGTTCGGCGGGACGGGCGCGACCTCCGCCGGGAGTTCGAAGAGATGGGCATCGAGGTGCGGGCGGCGTCGTTCGCGACGGTCGCGGAGGAGATCCCGGAAGCGTACAAGGACGTGGCCGACGTGGTGGACGTGGTGCACCAGGCCGGGATCGGACGCAAGGTCGTGAGGCTGCGCCCGCTGGGGGTGCTCAAGGGCTGAGGGGGCTACCCCTGCTGGCTAGGCTCCTCCCCCTGCCCGCGACCTCCAGACGCGTCCCCCTGCCCGCGACCTCCAGACGCGTCCCCCTGCCCGCGACCTCCAGACGCGTCCCCCTGCCCGCGACCTCCAGACGCGTCCCCCTGCCCGCGACCGCGAGCGCCTGAAACATCCCCCCGGCCGCGACCGCCCGACCCGACGCCGGCTGTGCGGCCGCCGGAGCTTCCGGCAGGATGGCCCTGGAGCACGCCACTCGAGCTCAGCTTGTACCAATCTTCTGCGACATAGAGCTGGAACGTCATGCCGTCCCGCACGCCAGCGTCCCAAAGACGCTGTCCGGGCTCGCGACACAGGTGGGTCTCTCCACCCTCGACGCCGATCGCGGCCCAAGCCCCCAGCTGATCCACTCTCGGAAGACTGAGCCATGTCGCGCGCGCACGCACGTCGACTGGCTTCCAGCGCACCGGAAACGGACGCGGGGCGCCGATATCGGCCTCTGACGCGAGACCGAGAGCCCTGCGTCCCGCGTCACCCAGGAGCTCGATACTCATGCGGGACGGCACGTCGAGGTCGTGCAGCGTTCCCCGAATCGATTCGAATCGCACTCCGAGGGTCTCGGGCATCTCCTCAGGCGCTCGCGCACTGCTCCGGTCGAGCTGGAACAACACACCGTCATCGGAATGCAGGTAGAGCACGGGGGTGCCCCACTCCAGGCTCGCGCGGTCTGCGATCTTCATCATGATGCGAGCTTCCGACACCGCTCGGTCGACCGGAAGGCCTTCGACCAGAGACTCATAGAGCGTCTGTGCGAAGCCGATGGCTTTGTCGTCATTGACCTCGTACTGCATGGCGATCACGGCCGGCACGCCGTTTCGCACCAGCGTCGCTGCACTGCTCGACAACGGATCGCCACCACCGCTCCGAGCCCCGCTGCAGGAGTTGAGAACGCAAAGCCGTACCGACTCCTCGACAAGGCTCGCCAGGTCGTCGGCAAAGAGCTTGGACTGGCGCCGTTCCCCATCCTCGAGGGCGATGAAGCCTTCACCGTCTTCGTGGTCACCATGGCCGATGAAATGGAGCACGTGCCAATCTCCGCCAGCGCGCCCGCCACCGAGCCGCCGCCGGAGCTCACCCACGGTCGGTGGGTCGACCCAATCGAGGCTTGCGAGCTGGTTCCCACGAAGGCGTGCCGTGGCCGTCTCGAGCCACTCCCGTTCCTGTTGAACCTTCAGCTGTGGGAGATCCATGGGGCTCGACACCAACCCGAGTATCTTGAGCGGTCCGCGGATCGACAGCCGCTTCATCGGCTTGGGGAGCATCAAGTCCCGAATGAGCGCAGTGGACCTGGACTGAGTCAGCCAGTCCCCCCCGGTGGGGTCGCGCATGAACTCCCACGGGATGCCGGCCATCTCCGGCACATCGCAGCACAAGCGGATGCGGACGCCCCGTCCGCTGTTATCGGCTTCGCTGCGGAGTATTCTGTACTGGGTGCCCACGTCGCCCGAGAACAGCGAATCGAACAACTCCACTCCGAATTCCACGGGATCGAGCGTTGGAGACGCTTCGGCGCCCGCAGTCTCGAGGGAACCCACCCCACGGGACCGGCCGGACTTGACCACGGTCCGCTCGAAGGCGCGGAGTCGTTCGCGCAGTCCGCCAAGCTCGCGGGGGAGCCCCAGGACCGAAGTCGCCCGGCGTCCGTCCGGAGTGCTCGCGAAGACCTCGAAGCCTCTACTGCCCTCGCGGATGACGAGTCTCAAGTCCAAGTAATCCATCGCGACTCCTGGCGTGCAAAGGCTGAGTAGGAGTCCCGCAAACTACCGGTGGCGCAGTCTCGAGGACCAGCGCGGCCCGCTACCGCCCCGGTTCGTCGTCCGCGTTGGCCGCCGCGAAGGCGGCGGTGAACTCCTCCAGCTTGGCGCCGATCGTCTCCTCGATCCGTTCCGCGGCATCGCCGCGCTCCGCCACGCCCACCTGGGTGGCGTACCACGTGACCGCCTCGGACAGCGTGATCTGGTTGTCACGGATCATCTGGACGGCTTGCTGAACGCGCACCGAGACCGAGTAGGCCAAGGCCGCGTCCACGTCGTCCTCGCCCCCGGCGCACTCGAGCGTGATGCGGAGCTCGGGCAGCCCCGGCGTCTCCAGCATCTGCTGCTCAGTGAGCACCGTCACGGCCTCGAAGAGCGCCGCCTCGGCCTCGGCCTGCACGGTGGCGGCCGATACCCCCGCCGCCTCGCACGTGGCGTCGGCTTCCGCACGGATGTACACGCCGGCCAGGTTCTCGAGCGTGTAGCGGTTCCACTCCGTGTCCTGGGCCGCGGCCACCGACGGGAAGAGGACCGCGACCGCCGCGGCCAACCAGAGCACGTTCGACCTCATGAGCGGATTCCGATTCGGTGCCGGGGCCTCAGCGGCTCTCGCCGCAGGACCTGCACTGGTGGTTGTTCTTGGAGCCGAGCTTTTCGAGTAGCGCCACCGTTGCCGGGTGGGGCTGTGCCCGCTGCTCGGGGCTGTTGGCCATGTCGGCCGTCGTCTGCCCGCGCCGGCTGATGAGCGTCACGTCCGCTCCCTTGCTGACGAGATAGAGGATGGTCGCGTTGTCCCCCCGCGCGGCGGCGTGGTGGATCGGCGCAAAACCGTCCATGTCCCGCAGGTTGGGATCGACTCCCAGCTCCTCGATCATGTAGCGGATGGAGGGGAGCCAGCCGTCCGGCACGCTACGGTGCTGCTGCGCCACGCGCGACGTGCCGAAGCCTACGCCCGAGGCGGCGTGGATCGGGTGGACCGCGGGGCCGCCGATGGGCACCGGAGGCAGCCCCGACGGATCCTGCGGCTCGGGCTCGTCATTGTCCGGATTCTGCGGGACGTCCGGATCGAAGAACCGCCGCCGGCTGGGGAGATTCGTGGTCGAGATGTTCGGATCCGCGCCGTTCGCCACCAACAGCTTCATCGCCTTGACGTCGGCCGCGTAGGCCGCCCGCCAGAACGGAGTGGCGCCCGTGAAGTCGACGCCCATGCGGCCGGCGTTGTAGGCGGCGTACCAGATGTGCGTGCTGGTCTGCTGGTTGGGGTCGGCGCCCGCCGCGAGCAACAGCTCCATCAGCTCCAGATACGTGGTGTTCTGCTGCCGGAACATCGCCGGCTGCGGATACCAGGTACGAAGCGACCACTCGATGTTGAGCGTGGCAAACAGTGGTGCCGCCCCGTCGTCGCTGACCAGGTTGGGGTCGGCGCCGGCCTCGAGCAGGTCCTTGGCGAGATCATAGTTGCCGTTGATCACTGCCACGAGGAGCGGGCTCGACTGATCTCCGGCCGTCAACTGGTTGACGTCCGCCCCGGCCTCGACCAGAAGCCGCGCGGCCTTGCCGTTGCCGTCACGGGCGGCGTAGTGGAGTGCGGTGAAGCCACCCTGCTGGCCGATCTGCTCGGTTGAGGACAGGGCCCGGATCTCGGGCTCGGCCGGCTTCTTCTCGTCGGGCTTCTCGGGCTCGCCCGGGTCGGGCTGCCCCCGGCCCGCGGCGGCCGCGTTGCCCGGCGCACCCTGTTGTCCTTGCTGTGCCTGTGGCTCCGCCGGGGCTCCGGGTGCGCCGCGTTGCGCTGGCGCCCCTGGTGGCCCGCCCCTCCGCTCCGCCTGTTGGTCTTCCTCCGGCTCGATGGCCGCATCCCGGATCCGGTTCCGCCGCTGCTGATCCTCGCGGTTCAGCCGATCGACCTCTTCGTAGTCGGTGACCCGGGTCACCAGCGACAAGTCCGCGCCGGCTTCGACCAACGCCGAAACGGCCTTGGTGGCGTTCTTGACGGCGGCGAACATCAGCGGCGTGCGCTGGGCGAACGTGTCCTGGGCATCCAAATCGGCGCCCCGGGCGGCCAGGAGCCTGATCACGCCGTCCGCGTCCGCGTCCGCGGCGAAGTGCGCGGCGGTGACACCGGTCGACGTGAAGCGGTTCGGGTCCGCGCCGGCATCGAGCAGGACCTCGGCAACCCCGGTGCTGCCGTTCCGGCTGGCCAAGTGGAGCGGCGTATAGCCGCCGAGCCGGGTGGTGGTCTTAACGGTCGCACCCGCATAGACGAGCATCGTCGCGATCTCGACGTGGTCGCCGACCGCCGCCCAGTGGAGCGCCGTCATCCCGTCGGGCTGAGCCGCGTTCACGTCGGCCCCCTGTTCGAGCAGGGCCCGCACGGCGTCCGTGTCCCCGCGCTCGGCCGCGTCGGCCACGGGGGAGTCGAACGGAGCTCCGGCACCCAGCACCATCAGCCCGGTCACCACGGCCACTCCGATCCGTCGAGCGGCTCTCACTCGTCCTGCCAACATTTCACGCCCCCTTGGCGCAGTGCCTCTCGAACAGGTCCGTTAGAGAGCGAAGGTCCCGGTGCTGTTTCCGAAGTGGTCGATGTCGGTCGCCCCCAACCGGTGCAGGAGCGTCAGCATCACGTTGGCCATCGGTGTGCCCAGCGGAGCGCGGATGTGCTCGCCACCGGTCACGACCCCGTTTCCACCGCCCGCGAGGAACAGCGGGCAGCGGATGTGGTTGTGCAGATTGCTGTCCGCCATGGCGGAGCCGTACATGAGGAGCGTCTTGTCCAGCAGGTTCGAGTCTCCCTCGGTATAGCCCTGGAGCTTCTCGAGGAAGTACGGGACCATGGAGACGTGGTACTCGTTGATCTTGGCGAAGTCGAGCACACGCTCCTCACGGCTACCATGGTGCGAGGCCGCGTGGAAGGGCGTCGTGACGCCGGACTCGGGATAGACCCGCGGGGACGCGTCACGCCCGAGCTTGAGCGAGAAGACCCGCGTCGTGTCCGAGATGAACGCCAGAAGCTGCAGGTCGAACATCAGCTTGACGTGCTCCTCGAACGAGTCCGGGACTCCGACTGGGGCCTCCGGCAGCTCGCGTTCCTCGCCGCTCGAGTTCTGTGCCTCGATTCGCTGAATCCGCTGCTCCAACTCGCGGATGTTCTGCGTGTACTGGTCCAGTCGCTGCTTGTCCTGCGGCTCGAGGCCGCCGCGAATGGACGTGATCTCGCCGAGCACCCAGTCCAGGATGCTCCGGTCCGTCGTGAGCCGCAGCGCGCGCTGCTCCGCCGTGCCGCCCGCCCCGAAGAGCTGCTCGAACACGGCCCGCGGGTCGCGGATCATCGGGAGCGGCTGCGACGGTGACGCCCAACTGATGGTGTCCGTGTATGCGCAGGCATACCCGTACGCGCACCCGCCTGCCTGGTCCACGTTCTCGATGGAGAGCTGCATGGACGGGATGGGCGTGTCCTGACCGAAGCGCTGCACGTAGAGCTGATCGAACGACGTTCCGACGTAGAGGTCGGACCCCTCGGTCTGTTTCGGGTGCGCCTGGGTCAGGAACACCGCCGTGGTCCGAAAGTGGTCTCCCCCGATCTCGTTCGGCGCGAAGGCGTCTGCCATCCGCGAGTCCGTGTCGCTGATGATGGTCAGATAGTCACGGAACGGCTCGAGCGGCTTGAGGCTGCTCGGCGACAGGTCGAAGTTCCGCCCTGTCTCAGCCGGCGCCCACAGGTTCTGCGACTCGCCCCACGTATTGCAGCCGGCTGCCCCGTGCACCTGCTCGATACACACGAGCCGCGTGCGGTCCGCGGCCTTGGCCGCCGCCGTCGATGCCCACAGCCGCCCCGCCGGCGTCATCCCATCCAGCAGGGGAAGGCCGATGGTCGCCCCAACTCCCTTGAGCATGGTGCGCCGCGATATGTGCTTACCGGTAATGAAGTTCATCCCTCTGACCTCACTCGTGGAGTCCAGGCTGTTCGCTGATGGGCGCGTCTGCCGCGAGCGCGGCACCCGCACGGGTGGACCGGAACGCGGGGCTGTCGATCACCCCGAGTATGAATGTCGAGATGCGGTGGTCCTGGTCGGCCGCATCCCGCGTGATCGCCCGGACGGTCGGCATGTCGTAGTACTCGACCCGTCGTCCGAGCGCGTAAGCCATCAAGTTTTCCGTGAATACCCGGAAGAACACCTCAGGGCGGCTGAGGAGGGCCTGGCGGAGATCGTCGGGTCCCGCGAGAACGGTCCCGTCGTACATCTCACCCACCGGGTCCACCGTGTTCCCCTCATCGCGGGTGCGCCAAGCGCCGGTGACGTCGTAGTTCTCGAGCGCGAGCCCCAGCGGGTCCATCACCACGTGGCAGGATCTACACGCCGGGTTCTCGCGATGCTGCTCCATGCGCTCGCGCACCGACAGGAACCGCCCCGCGTCCGCCTCCTCCGTTTCCTCGAAGGCCGGAACGTCGGGTGGCGGTGGCGGGGGCGGGGCTCCCAGGAAGACCTCCAGAACCCATTTGCCGCGGAGCACCGGGGACGTGCGGTCGGGGTGCGACGTGAGCGTC
>JAHEKN010000058.1 GCA_024638305.1 Gemmatimonadota bacterium
CCTTCATCGGGACGGTCGGCGTCATCTATACGGTGGGGTGGTCGTTCACCTGGCTCGTTCTGACCATCCCGCTGGCGTACTGGTTCATGGCGGCGGTGCTGGCCCCCCGATTCACACGGGTGAAGAAGCTGACGCTGCCGGCGTTTCTGGAACAGCGCTATGACAGCACGGGGGTCCGCGGGCTGAGCGCCGGCATCATCCTGGTCGCGACGATCGTCTACGTGCAGGCCCAGATCGTCGCCGGCGGGCTCATCGCCAACACCGTGTTCGGCATCCCCACCGAATGGGGCATGATCGGCTTCACCGCCATCCTGCTGGCGTACACGGTGCTCGGCGGCATGGTGGCGGTCGTGTACACCGACTTCATCCAGCTCGTGATCATGACCGTGGGGGCCGTGTTCGCGGTGCCGCTGGCCGTCGGACGGGTCGGCGGATTCGATGGGCTGTTCGGGGCGCTCGACGCCGTGCGCCCAGACTTCTTCAGTTGGGAGGGGATGCCGGGCACGCTTCTGTTCACGATGGGACTCGCGTTCTTCCTGGGGTCGGTCTCCACCCCCGAGAAGCTGATCCGCCTCTACGCGATGAAGGACATGCCCGCTATCCGACGGGGAATCCTGCTCGCGATCGTCGCCACCACGGGGATCAACCTTCTGGTGTTCGTGCTGGCCATGGTGGCGGTGGTCATGTTCCCCGCGCTGCCGACCGGAGACCTGGCGATGCCGATGGTGGCGAGCGCCGTACTGCCGCCACTGCTCGGGAGCATCCTGCTGGCGGCCATTACGTCCGCCATGATGTCCACCGTGGACTCGCTGCTCATCGTTGCGGGCTCGGCCCTCTCCTACGACTTGTACCAGAACCTGATCGACCGGGACGCGTCCGCGCGGACCAAGGAGATCATGAATCGCGTGGGCATCGGGATCGTGGGCGTAGCACCCGTCGTTCTGCTGCTGAGCGGGGTCGGGGAGGGGGAGCTGGTGCAGTTCATCGTGCTGCTCTTCACGGCGCTCATGGCGGCGGCGTTTTTCCCGGCGGTCGTCGTGGGGGTCTATTGGCGGCGAGCCAACAAGGAGGGCGCCGTGGCGTCCATGCTGGGGGGCATGCTGTCCGTGTTCGCCTGGGAGCTCTGGGGCTCGCCGGACGTGCACCCGGTGCTGGCCGGGTTCGTGGTGTCGCTCGTGTGCCTGGTCGGTGTGTCGCTCGCGACGCCTCCGCCACCGGCCGACGCCGTGGACGCGTTCGTTCCGTGAACGGCGGTCTGGGGGCCACCGGGGCGGCTCGGGCCGCTGTCGCCGTCCTGGCGCTGGCGGCGGCCGCGTCATTCCCGGGCTGCGATCAGAGCGCCACATCCCTGTTCGCGCCGCCGGCCGCGGGGCTCGTGCGTGGGTCGGTGACCGCCGTGGACGGGAACCGGCCACCGGGGATGCGACTCACGCTCACGAGCGGGAGCACGACCCTCGAGACGCAGACCGATGCGGGTGGCCTCTACGCCTTCCCGGCGGTGGCCATCGGTGCCTGGACGCTCGAGCTGGGTCCGATTCCGGGCGGCTGGCGTCTGGCGGCAGGCCAGCTGGCCCGCCGGCTGGTGCTGGTGGTGCAGGACGAGATTGTGCGGGAGGATTTCGTGGTGGAGAGGGTACCGTAGGGAAGGGGGTGTCCATTCGGGCGCAGGAGTTCGTTGGCCTTCGCTCGGCTTCCTGCGAAGTACCTTTCGGTACTCCTCGGTCGCCCTCGCTCGACCGCCTGCTCCTGCATCCCGACTGAACACCCCCCGAGCAGTGAAGGAGCGTCCATTCGGGCGCAGGAGTTCGTTGGCCTTCGCTCGGCTTCCTGCGAAGTACCTTTCGGTACTCCTCGGTCGCCCTCGCTCGACCGCCTGCTCCTGCATCCCGACTGAACGCCCCAGATCAGTGATGGGCTGATCATTCGGGCGCAGGAGTTCGTTGGCCTTCGCTCGGCTTCCTGCGAAGTACCTTTCGGTACTCCTCGGTCGCCCTCGCTCGATCTCCTGAACGGTGCGGATGACCCCGCAATTCGAGCGCCGGCATTCTGGCCGCATGGCGTGGGGGTGCTCAATCGGGATGCGGGAGCAGGCGGGCCAGGCAACGCGACCGAGGCGTACTGGAGTACGCCGCAGGGAGCGGCGTCCGCAGCCCAACGACGTCCCGCGCCCGAGTGTGCACCCGGGCCTCAAGGGTCGAAGGCCAGGAGGCCGTGTCGCCGCTCCGGCAGCCTCGACCAGGGATCGATCTCGACCACCCGGTAGAGCGGTGAGTACCCGATCTTGAGCTTGAGCTCGCGCACCGCCTCCCGGAGCGCGAAGGGCACCTCGCCGTTGGTCAGCCCATGCCCTTCGGCTGCCCGGCCGGATTCATCCTTACGGTCGAACAGGTCGTCCTGCGAGGAAGGCGCGCCGAACTCGAAGAACTCGAGCAGCAGGCTTTCGACGGCTCGCTGTGGGGGCGAGAGCTCCATTCGGGTGCGAAGCGCGAACCCGATTCGGTCCCGGTCCGCCGAAGGCTCCCGCAACACCGCGTCGGTGGTCCACGAGCCTCCGCCCTCCAACCGGGCGGCCAAACGCGCGCAGCGGATGCTCCGCCCCCGCCGCTCGGGCTTTGCGAGCGCGCGCTCCAGGAGCCGATCGAGCGCTCCGTGCAAAATGCCGGTCTGGCCGGCCGGGGTGGGGAAGTCCAGCGCGGACCGGATCGGTCGGGGCCGGTGCCAGGGGCGTACGCGGTCGATCCTGCGGCCTGTCGCCCAGGCATAGGCACGCTGTCCTTCGCGGCCGAACTGCTCGATCACGGCCGGCTCGGGAAGGCGGGCGAGCGCTCCCAGCGTCCTGAGGTCCAGTCGCTCCAGCCGCTCGAGCGTCAGCGGCTCCACGGGGAGCGCTCCCACCGGACAGCCCGCGAGAAACGGCACCAGCTCGTCGCGCTCCACGATCACCGGCCTGCCGGGCTCCGCCGACACGGCCGCCACCCAGGCGCCGAACTTCCCGTACGCCCAGCCCGCCCGGGTCGCGGCGACCAGAGGGCGGGGGAACACCCGGAAGAGTGTCCGCAGCGCCCGATCCACCTGTCGGGCGGGCGAGCCGTACAGTCGGCCGAGTCCGTCCATTCCCACGAACACCCGTCCCCTGCCCGAGGGCTCGACCACCGGGCTCAGTGCCGAGAGCGCCTCGAGCATGGACTCCATGACCGCGTCGTAGTGCGCGGGATCCGGCTCGAGCAGGGTCAGCGACGAGCAGAGGCCGACGGCCTTCGAGACCGTCATACCCGGTCGCACGCCCGCCTCGGCGGCTCGTTCCGAGATCTGCCAGATGGTGCGGCGCGCACCCTCGGCTCGGTCGAGCAGCGCGACGGAGGTCGCATCGAGCTCCGGGGAGCGTACGAGCTCGAGCCGCAGCTCGAACGTGGGGAGCCACAGACAGAGCGCATCCCGACTCCCGCGAGCCGCGTGCTGGACGCCGTAGGAGAAGGAGACGGCGTGGGCGCCGGGGCCTCCCCCCAGATCGTGGGATGTCGAGGTGCGTGCGAGTGCGTCGGACATGATCGCCTGTACCGAATAAAAACCGAAAATCGAAGATAGAGCGGGGGTTTCCGAACGGCAAGAGAGGTTGCGACTCTTCTTTCGCGTGTCTAGGCTGAGCCCAACCGGCCGCGAAGAGGCGGGGAATCCGCCCAGAGCGATCCGCCCTCTGGAGGTGAGCATGAAGATCATGACCGCTCTCGCGATTCTCGGCACGCTGGGACTCACCGCGGCGCTCCCGAACGCAGAGCCCCACCCGGTCGCCCCGACCCCCCAGGAAGTGCGGATCTTCAACACCGTGAAGGTCAAGCTCGCGAGCGGCGAGCAGGTGGTCGGCGGGACGGTTGCCACACCCGATCCCGAGATCTACTGCGCGGTCGCCAACGCCGGGTTCGACTTCACCTGGATCGAGATGCAGCACAGTCCGCTGAGCTACACGGACGTGGCTCGCATGATCTGGGCGTGCCGGGACGCGCCGGCCATTCCCTTCATCCGCGTGCCCGACGCCACCGAGGGAGACATCCAGAAGGCCACCGACATCGGTGCGCTCGGGATCATCATCCCGATGGTGGACGACCTACAGAAAGTCCGCGATGCCGTGACGTTCGCGAAGTATCCGCCGATGGGGAAGCGCAGCCAGGGGGGAGGGCAGTACCGGGCAATCTGGGGGGCAGATTATCGAGCGGCGGCCAACGACAACATCATGATCGTGGCCATGATCGAGTCCCCGGCGGGGGTCGAGATCGCCCGGGAGGTGGCCGCCACGCCCGGAGTCGACGTGGTGTTCGCTGCCAGCTCGGACCTGGGCAGCTTCACTGGGCTCCGCCAAGGCGACGCCGACTATGAGGCCCTGGTCACCACCATCAGGGACGAGACCCTGTCGGCCGGCCGAAGTCTGGGCGGCCCGCTCGCCTGGATGGGGGACCGGGAGGGGTACTCGTTCTTCCAGGGTCCGAGCGCGACGAGCCTGATCCGGACGGGAGCCCGCGTGGCGCTGGAGGCGGCCGATCCCTGTCGCAACCTGCCCGCCGGAGTGGCCCCCGTGGAAGGGGCGGATCCCTGCGCCGATCGCTAGGACCGTGCTCGCGAGCCCCCGAAAAGAAGAGGCCCGACTCTCCGAAAGACGGGAACCGCTAACGAAACCCGGTTCACGCTCCGTTCGCGGTACAGCTTTCCCGGTCGTCAGTTCTCTCGAAGAGCCGGACACTCAATGTGTTGTACAGATACAACAATACCCGGAGTTTTCCGCCAGTGTCAAGGCGTTTTCGGGGATGGGGCAGGCCCCGATCGTTGTCCCGGAATGCCGACTTCGGTACCTTCGGGCCGGTTCGGTGCAGGGACCGAGGACCCCCCGGCTGAGATCTTCGGGCGATCCGCCCGCAGGGTGTCGGGGTGCCACCCGCGCCCCGATCCGCCCCCTTCGACATCGCTGAGCCTCAGGAGCCCCGACCCACATGGCCTCGTATACCTACGCCCGGGTGCCCGCAGACGGGACCCCGATCTCGTCGTCGAACGGGCGGCTGCTCGTGCCCGATGTGCCGATCATTCCCTTCATCGAGGGGGACGGAATCGGCTCAGACATCTGGAGGGCCACGCGCCGCGTGGTCGACGCCGCCGTGGAGCGGACCTACGAAGGCACGCGCCGCATCTCGTTCATGGAGATCTACGCCGGTGAGAAGGCCTTCGAGAAGACGGGCGAGTGGCTCCCCGACGAATCCGTCCGGGCCCTCACCGAGTTCCGTGTCGGAATCAAGGGTCCGCTGACGACACCGGTTGGCGGCGGGATCCGTTCGCTCAACGTCACGCTACGCCAGGTACTCGACCTCTATTCGTGCGTCCGTCCGGTACGATACATCCCCGGCGTCCCGTCCCCGATGCGGAACCCGGAGCTGCTCGACGTGGTCATCTACCGCGAAAACACCGAGGACGTGTACGCCGGCATCGAGTGGGAGTCGGGAACGGCGGAGGCGGAGCGAGTGCGGAGCTTTCTGGTCGAGGAGATGGGGGCCTCGATTCGAGAGGGAAGCGGCATCGGCATCAAGCCGATCAGCGCGGCCGGCACGAAGCGGCATACGGCGGCCGCCATCCGGTACGCGTTGGAGCGCGGACGGACCTCGGTCACGCTGGTGCACAAGGGCAACATCATGAAGTTCACCGAGGGGGCGTTCCGCGACTGGGGGTACGAGGCCGCGGCCGAGCAATTCGGCGACGAGACGATACCCGAATCCAGGATTTGGGACGGTGAGGATCCGGCCGGGCGCATCGTGATCAAGGACCGGATCGCCGACGCCATGTTCCAGCAGGTTCTCCTCCGGCCCGATGAATACGACGTGATCGTCACCCCCAACCTGAACGGGGACTATCTGTCGGACGCGTGCGCGGCTCAGGTCGGGGGGCTCGGGATGGCACCCGGCGCCAACATCGGGGATAACGTGGCCCTGTTCGAGGCTACCCACGGAACCGCCCCCAAGTACACCGATCAGGACAAGGTGAATCCAGGGTCGCTCATCTTGTCCGCGGTGATGATGCTCGAGTACCTCGGGTGGGTAGAGGCCGCTGAGGCCGTGAACCACGGGCTCGAGGGTGCCATCGCGCAGAAGACGGTCACGTACGACCTCGAGCGGCAGATGGAGGGCGCCACCAAGGTTTCCACCTCCGAGTTCGCGACCGCCATCATCGATCGGATCTGACATGAACGTGCAACTGCTGGGTAGCGCGCCGTTCGGGGAGAGTGCCGACCTGTTGGCCATCGCATGGACCGAGGGTGCCAGCGATCCGCCCGAGGGGCTTCCGGACGCACTGGCCGAGGCCTTGAGCGGCGCTGTGGCCGCCGGAGACCTCAGGGGCAAGACCGGGGAGCAGGTCCTGCTCTACGGATCCGGTGAGGACGGGCCGCGCCGGCTCTTGGCGGTGGGCGTAGGTCCTGAGGCGGAGCTCGATCTCGAGGCGGTGCGGAGGTTCGGCGGACGCGCCGTCCGGGCCGCCGAGTCCGCCCGCGTTACCCACGTGACGGTGGCGGTTCCAGCCACCGACTCGATCGACCCGGAGCTCGCCCTCCAGGCCGTGAGCGAGGGACTCGTCATGGCCGCCTGGCGCTTCACCGAGCTCAAGGCCGCCGGGGACGACCCGCCCGTACAAGTGGATCGGGCATCGGTCTGGGCAGGACCCGCGGCATCCACGTCCGCCGTGGCGGCCGGCGTGGCCGGGGCGCGGGGCGAGAACCTGGCTCGCGAGCTCCAGACCTACCCGGGCAACCGCATGACCCCGACCATCCTCGCCGGGCGCGCGTCGCAGATGGCGGAGCGGGCTGGCCTGGAGATCGACGTCTGGGGCCGGGATCGGCTGTTGGCCGAGAAGATGCACGCGCTCTTGTCCGTGTCGCACGGTTCGGTGGAGGAGCCCAAGCTGATCGTGCTCACGCACTCGGGCGGCCAGGCCGGAGACCCCCCGGTGGTGCTCGTGGGGAAGGGGCTCACGTTCGACGCTGGCGGCTACTCGCTCAAACCCCCTGCCGGCATGGAGGACATGAAGTACGACATGTCCGGCGGCGCGGCGGTCATCGGGGCCATGCAGGCCATCGCCGAGATGGGGTTGCCCATCAACGTGGTCGGGGTGGTGCCGTCCTCCGAGAACCTCATCTCGGGCGCCGCCACCAAGCCGGGCGACGTAATCGACAGCCGGGCCGGGAAGAGCATCGAGGTGATCAACACCGACGCGGAGGGCCGGCTGATCCTGGCCGACGCGCTGGCGTACGCCGCGACCCTTGACCCCGCCGCCGTCGTGGACTGTGCGACCCTCACGGGGGCCGTGGTGATTGGTCTCGGGCATCATGCGATGGCCGTCCTGGGGAACAACGACGGCCTGGTCGATGAACTCAAGAGTGCGGGAGAGACGAGCGGCGAGCGGGTGTGGCCGCTGCCGCTCTGGAAGGAGTATCGCAAGCAGCTCGACTCCGAGGTCGCCGACTTGAAGAACGTGGGTGGCCGTCCGGCCGGCACGATCACGGCCGCGGCCTTCCTGAAGGAGTTCGTGGGAGACGTGACGTGGGCCCATCTCGACATCGCCGGCACGGCTTACGGGGACGAGCCGGCCCCGTACCGCCGCAAGGGGGCCTACGGTGTGCCGACCCGCCTCCTGTTCGAGTGGGTGCGAGGTCGCGCCGGGTGATCCTCGGCCCGGTTCGTTTCCCGGCGCCCTGGTCCTTCTGGGCCGGGGCGCTGCTCGTTGCCGGGGCCTTTGTGCTACCGGGACCGCTCGCTGGGCAGATCCCGCCGGACAGCGCTGCGGTGCCGGACTCGTTGTTGGCCGATTCGCTCGCCGTGGACTCGCTGGCCGCCCTTCAGCTCCTCGACAGCCTGCAGGTCGCCGACTCCTTGCGACTGGATTCGCTGCACATCGACAACTTTCCCAGCCCACGCCGTCGGGCTCCGCGCGGATTCCACACGGGCGCGTGGGAGTGGGACCGCGAGGAGCTGCTCTGGACGTCCGCCTTCACGCTGGCCGACCTCCTCGCCACGGTGCCGGGGATCATGACGCTCAAGTCGGGCGACTACGGCATGCCGCTCACAGTCACCGCCTTCGGGGCTGCGGCGGGGCGGGTGCGGGTGGTCACCGACGGCATCGAGCGCATCCCCTACGAAGGGGGGGCGCTGGATCTGACCCAGATCTCGCTCGCCGGAGTCGAGCACGTCTCGGTGCGGCGGTCGGCGGCGGGCATCCTCGTCGAGCTCGAGACGTTGCGCTTCGACGACGCGCGCGCCTACTCGCAGATCGATGTCGGGACGGGTGACCTCGAGACCAACCTGTTCCGGGGGACGTTCGGGCTTCCACGGGCCGCTGGAGGCAGCGCCGTCGCGGCGCTCGAGCGGGTGGACACGAGGGGGCCGGGGGGCAAGGAGCGCGGCGCGCTCAGCGAGGCCTGGATTCGCTTCGGCATCGTTCGCGGCGACCGTGGAGGGATAGAGTTCGACTATAGGCGGCGCTCGCAGGAGCGTGGCGAGCTTTTCGCACCCGCGAACCTCGTTCGGCGTGAATGGAGCGTGCGCACGCGCGCGCGCATCGGCGAGGGGCTGTACGTGGGCGGCCACTACGCTCGCACGGGGCTCGAGGGTGAGGGGCTCACGGGCGACACGGTTTCCGCGGAAGACGTACGGGAGCTGACCGCCAGTCTGTGGGCCGATCGGGGGCCGTTCTGGGCGACCGCATCCGTGCGGAGCTTCTCGGGTGCGGGGCTCCCTGGCAGCGTCCAGGAGGCGTCGGCGGGCTTGGACGAGGCCCGTCTCGGTGGACTCGCAGCGACGGTCCGGCGCGAGGCATGGGACGGAGTCTCGCTGACGCGCACGTCGCTTCGTGGATGGACGAGTCCGGTCTACGGTGCCTTCCTGTTCGCGGAGCTCGACCAGGGGAAGAGCGGGGTGCCGCACGTGCCCTACTTCCGTCCACTGCAGATCCTCGCGGACTCGGTCTACGTCCCCTACGCCCGCCCGCTCCAGGTGGACGATCGAACGACTCGCCGGCTGGGTGTGGGATTCGCCTGGCGCGACGTGCTGTTGGAGGGGGCGCGGGTGACGGTGGAGGCCGATTCGATTTTCCCACTGGGACTGCCGATCGACCGCGGCCCGGCCGGGTTCCCTGGAGGTCGGCGCGAGGGGTACGAGGCGAACGCGAGTCTGCCCATCCCCCTGCTCGACGGTCTGTTCCTCAAGGGGAACGTGGTTCGTTGGAGCGGCGACTTCGTGCCCCCGCCGGACAGCCTGGGCCAGCCCGTGGCCGGTCTCGCCGACGATGCCTGGCCCTACCTCCCGCGGCTGTTCTACGACGCCAAGGTCCACTTTCGACGGTCCTTCCTCCCGACAGGCAACTTCGAGTTGCTCGTGAACGTGGGGGTCCAGGAACGGGAGGCCATGCGCGTGTTCCGCCGCGTGGACACCGTCTCGGTCGTGGCGCCTCCCAGCGAAGGCGAGGAGGCGGTTGGCCCGGTGCTGCCACCGACCGACGTGGTACGGTTCCACCAGAACTGGTACGCACGCCTGGAGATGCGGATCGTGACGCTCAAGATCTTCGTGGAGTGGGAGAACGCGAGCGTGCGTCGGGACCGCCAGGACTTTCCCGGCCGGATCCTTCCCGCCACCCGTGCCGTCTACGGCGTGCGCTGGACCCTGCGGAACTAGTGGCCGGCCCCGCCATTTGGGCGCTCCGCCGACACCGCGCTAAGTTCGAACGCCCCTGCGAGGAGCGCCGATGATACGCAGCATGACCGGGTTCGGTGACACCGAGCGCGACGTCGACGGTGGCCGCCTCCGCGTCGAGATCAAGTCCGTGAACCACCGGTTCTTCAACTCTTCGGTACGTCTGCCCTCGGGTCTCGACCGCCACGAGCCACTGGTCGTCGATCGGCTGAAGCGCGCAGTCTCGCGGGGCAACGTCACCTTCACGCTCTCCCTGGAGCGGACGGGCGGAGGCGGCGATGCGCCGAGGCCCGAGCTGGACGTCGAGCGGGCTCGCGCCTACGCGGAGGCGTTGACGGCCCTGGGCGATGCGCTCGATCTGGAGCAGGATCTGCGGGTGAGCACGTTCGTCCGATTCCCGGAGCTCTTTCGAGCTGGAGACGACCGCAACCGTTGGTCCGAGGTGACGCCGGAGCTGATCGGCGAGCTCGCGGACGACGCGCTCGAGCGCTTCGTCGAGTCGCGCGCTACGGAAGGCGCCCGGATCCAGACGGACTTCCGGGAGCGGCTCGACGCGGTCGAAGCCCTCGTCGACGCCGTGGAAGCCCGGGCGCCCGAGCGGCTCGTGCGAGAGCGAGAGCGGCTGCGGGCCTCGGTGGCGGAACTGGCTGAAGGCGTGGGAGTGGATCCCGACCGGCTGGCCCGCGAGATCGCCTATCTGGCGGACAAATGGGACTTGAGCGAAGAGATCGTGCGTCTACGGTCCCACGTCGCGTTGTTTCGCTCCATTCTGGACGAAGATGCGGCGGACCCGGCGGGGAAGAGGCTGGGCTTCGTTCTGCAGGAGATGAACCGCGAGGCCAACACCATCGCCTCGAAGGCCAACGACACGGACATCGGACACGCGGCGGTCGGCCTCAAGGAGGAGATCGAACGACTGCGTGAGCAGGTCGAGAACGTCGAGTGAGCGGCGGCATCCTCGTTCTCTCCGCCCCCAGCGGCACCGGCAAGACCTCCGTCGCCCGGGCACTGGTTCGCGAATCACCCGCGTTCGAGTTTTCCGTCTCCGCGACGACGCGGTCGCCGCGGGGAGAGGAGGTCCACGGGGTCGACTACCACTTCGTCACCGACGACGAATTCGACCGCCTGGTGGGGGAGCGAGCGCTTCTGGAGTGGGCCAGCGTGCACGGCCGCCGATACGGTTCCCTGGTCTCGGAGGTGGACCGCATCGTCTCGAGTGGTAGCTTTGCTGTGCTGGACATCGACGTGCAGGGTGCGCTCCAGGTGCGGGAGCGCGCTCCCGAGGCGCTCCTGGTGTTCCTTCTGCCGCCGTCGGGCGCCGAGCTCGCCGCCCGCTTACGCGGGAGGGGGACCGACCAGGCCGACCAGATCCGGCGCCGATTGGAGACGGCGCTCGAGGAGTTGGACCGTGCGGAGCAATTCGACTACTCGGTGGTAAACAGGGATCTGTCGGAGTCCGTCGAGGCGGTGCGCCGTATCGCGGAAGCCGACGGCAGGAGCATTCGCAGGGACGCGCGCTTCGCGGATACAATCGCGAGGCTGAAATCGGAGATCGAGGACGTGGCGCGACGCGCGGCGTCCTGACCAACAGAGAGGAAGCAACGCATGCGGGTGTTCACCCCGAACGAAGTCGCGAAGAATACCCAGAGCAAGTACCTGGGTGTGCTCGTCTCAGCCAAGTATGCCCGGGAGCTCAACTTGCTTCCGCACGAGGCCATGAGCGTCGGCGAGCAGAAGAAGCTCACCACCCGCGCCCTGGAGGCGCTGACCTCGGGACAGATCGAGTTCCGACTGGTGCGCAGGCGCCGCCGCTCGGAGAGCTGATCCTTGCGGCGGCCGCTCTCCCCGCGGCGGCCCTGGCAGGGCAGCCGGGTCGTTCTCGGGGTCACGGGCGGGATCGCCGCGTACAAGAGCGTCCAGCTCGCCAGGGATCTCACCCGTCTGGGCGCGCACGTGGATGTGGTCCTGACGCGAGGCGCCAAGCGCTTCGTACAGCCGCTCAGCTTTGCCGGTGTCACGGGCCGCCCGGCGTACGACGAGCTCTTCTCGGTCGAGGGCGCGGCCGCGCACATCGCGCTCGCCAGGGACGCCGATGTCGTCTGCGTGGCGCCCGCCACGGCTGATTTCCTGGCGCGGGCGGCGCAGGGGATGGCGGACGACCTCCTCACCACCGTGCTGCTCGCGACCGCGGCGCCGGTCGTGGTTTGTCCGGCCATGAACGACCGTATGTACGGGCACCCGCAAACCCAGAGCAACATCGGCCACGTGCGCGACGCGCTCGGCTACCGGGTCGCGGGGCCGGCCGAGGGTCCGCTCGCGGCCGGCGAGGGTGCCGGGCCCGGACGCATGCTCGAGCCCACGGAGATCGTCGAGCACGTGGGCCGGGCCCTCGCCGAGGACGCCAGGCTGCTGGGGAAAACGGTCTTGGTGACCGCCGGGCCCACGCGGGAGGCGGTCGACCCGGTGCGCTATCTCGGGAACCGCTCATCGGGGAAGATGGGGTACGCCGTGGCGCGCGCGGCCTGGCGACGAGGGGCGGACGTCGTGCTGGTGAGCGGGCCGACCCAGCTCGACGGACCGGAGGGAGTCGAGGTCGTGCGCGTGGAGACGGCGGAGGAGATGCTGGCGGCGGTGCGCGAGCGAATCCCCGCAGCGGACGCGGTCGTTTTCGCCGCGGCCGTGGCTGACTTCCGACCGGCGACCGCCGCAGGCGCCAAGATCAAGAAGGACGCAGCCGAGCGATCTCCGGTGCTCGACACCGTGGAGAACCCGGACGTCGTGCTGGGCACGCGTGACCTTCGCCGACCCGAGGCGTTCATCGTCGGGTTCGCCCTCGAGACCGAGGACCTGGTTGAGAACGCCCGGGCCAAGCTGGAGAAGAAGGGGTTCGACCTCATCGTCGCCAACGACGCCCGCGAGCCGGATGCGGGCTTCGAGGTCGACACGAACCGCGTCACGTTGATCTCCACCGGCGCCGAGCCCGAGACACTCCCGCTCCTCGAAAAGGACGCCGTGGCCGAGGAGATCCTCGACCGTCTGGTGGAGGCGCTCGCTTGAATCCGGCGGGCATCCCCCCGGACGAGGCGGATCGGGACCGGCTGGCGCGCGTCTTGGGGGAAATGGAGACCCTCGGGGCGGGTGAGATCTTCCTCGACACCATGACCCGCGAGGAGGCCATCCGTCGGGTGCGGGGAGCGGAGGGAGCGCCCCGACGTGGCCCCACGAGCGACCGTGGGCCCGAGCCCACGTTGGCCCAGTCCGGCGACCAACCGCCCGCGGCCCTGCCGGTCCTTCCGGAAGGGTACGAGGAGCTGCGGCGGGAGGCGCTCGCTTGCACGCGCTGCCGGCTGGCCGAAGGGCGGACCCAGGTGGTGTTCTCCGACGGCAACCCGAACGGTCGGCTGATGGTGGTGGGAGAAGCTCCGGGGCAACGTGAGGACGAGACGGGCTTTCCCTTCGTCGGGCCCGCGGGGCAACTGCTCGATCTACTGCTCGCCACGGTCGGGCTGTCGCGTCGAGAGTCGGTCTACATCTGCAACGTCCTCAAGTGTCGGCCGCCCGGCAATCGGAACCCGCTTCCGGACGAGATCGAGCTGTGCTCCCCGTATCTCCGGCGACAGATCGATCTGGTGCGCCCGGAGGTCCTCCTTGCAGTAGGCACCTTTTCGGCGCAGCTCCTCACCGGGCGCCCCCTCGCGCTGGGAAAGCTCCGCGGCTCGGTGTACAGTTATGCGGGAACGCCGCTCGTCGTCACCTACCATCCGGCCGCCCTGCTCCGGAACCAGAGTTGGACTCGTGCCACCTGGGACGATCTCCAGCTACTGCGACAGGTGATGGACGGCGACGCCCCCACGGACGAGCTCGCGCTGGATCCATGACCCCTGGCCTGCTGACGCCCTAGTTGAACACCACGACGACCGCACCTCCGATCCAATACGATCGCTCGCCTCCGTACTCGCTCGAAGCGGAGGTTTCCGTTCTCGGCGGGATGCTGATCGACCCGGCAGCCGTCGCGAAAGTGATCGAGATCGTGGACGACTCGATGTTCTTCCGCGAGGGCAACCGGCGGCTCATCCGCTCCATGGTACGCCTGTTCCAGACGGGACAGGTGATCGACGTCATCACCGTCAGCGAGGACCTCAAGAAGAACGAGGAGCTGGAAGCGGCGGGCGGGAACGCGTACCTGGCCGAGCTCCTCGACGCCGTTCCCACTGCGGCCAACATCGAGTACCACGCGCGTATCGTTCGCGAAAAGGCCATGCTGCGGCGTCTGATCGACGCCTCCAGCGAGATCATCCGCGACGTGTACGAGCAGGGCGAGCGCGACGTCGACGAGCTGCTGGATCTGGCGGAGCAGAAGATCTTCCAGGTGGCCCAGAGCCACGAGCGCGAAGGGTTCGTGTGGATCAAGGAGATCCTCTGGCCCGCCTTCGAGCACATCGAGAAGCTCCAGGAAGCGCAGGGGGGCATCACCGGAGTCCCGAGCGGATTCAAGGACCTCGACCGCTTGACCTCCGGGTTCCAATCGGGCGACTTCATCGTCGTCGCGGCCAGACCGTCGATGGGGAAGACCTCCTGGGTCCTGAACGTGGCCCAGAACGCGGCCATCGATCACCAAGTGCAGGTCGGGATCTTCTCGCTCGAGATGTCGAAGGAGCAGCTGGTCCAGCGACTCCTCTGTGCCGAGGGCCGGATCGACCTGCAGAAGCTCCGCAAGGGCATGCTGAGCCCGAGCGAATACCAGCGGCTCGCCACTGCGGCGGCCCACCTGAACACGGCGCCCATCTGGATCGACGATCAGCCCGGGATCTCCCTGCTGGAGACCAGGGCGAAGGCGAGGCGGCTCAAGGCCGAGACCGACCTGGGCCTGCTCATCATCGACTACATGCAGCTCATGTCGGGGGGTGGGAGAAAGGAGAACCGCCAGCAGGAGGTGAGCGAGATCTCCAGGGGGCTGAAGTCCCTGGCCAAGGAGCTCGATGTCCCCGTCATCGCGCTCTCGCAGCTCAGCCGTGCCCCGGAGCAGCGCACGGGCCACCGGCCCCAACTCTCCGACCTGAGGGAGTCCGGATCCATCGAGCAGGATGCCGATCTGGTCATGTTCCTGTACCGCGAGGAGTACTATCTCATGCAGCAGGGTGAGATCGAGCGAGCGATGGACGTGGAGGGACTCTCGGACCTGATCATCGGGAAGCAGCGCAACGGACCCACCGGCAAGGTGTCGCTCTTCTTCCACAAGGCGTACACGCGATTCGACGACCTCGACCGGGGCGTGGGTCCAGCGCCGCCCGCGGGGCCGGCAGCGGGGGCCGCCGCGTTCCCCGAGGCGTGATTTGACGGGTCCGAGCCCTGCGGTCGGCGTGGTCGTGCCCGCCGCCGGATCCGGCACCCGCATGGGCTCGGTTCGTAAGCAGTTCCAGGATCTCCTCGGGCGCCCCGTCCTACGCTGGTCGCTGGATCCGTTCCTGGAGCATGACGCGGTACGCTCGATCGTGGTCGCCTTGCCCTCCGAGGACGCGGCCGCGCCCCCGTCGTGGTTGGAGGCGCTGGCCCCGCGCGTGAAGGTCGTGGCCGGCGGCGCCACGCGAACCGAGTCGGTGGCCCACGCGTTGAAGGGGCTTCCGGACGAAGTGAGCGTGGTCGTGGTGCACGACGGGGCCCGCCCGCTGGTGCGGCCCGAGTGGATCGAGGCGTGTGTGCTCGCGGTGGACAGCGGCTGCGGCGCCGTCGTGGGCTTCCCGGCCGTCGACACCATCAAGCGCGCCGATGCGACCGGGCTGGTTCAGGGAACAGAGGATCGCGCGAGCCTCTGGCAGGTCCAGACCCCGCAGGCGTTCCCGCGCGCCCTGCTGGAAGAGGCCCACCGGCGGGCAGGCGCCGACGGGGTCTCCGGGACGGACGACGCGCAGCTCGTGGAGCGCGTGGGCGGCCGGGTCCGGCTGATTCGAGGGTCCCCGGAGAACATCAAGATCACGTTTCCCGCCGACCTCCTGTACGCAGAGGCCGTCCTGCGCCTCAGGCGCGAGGGCGCCCACGCGCAGGAGGCCGAGAGTTGAGCGCGCCGGGCCGCGTCATCCGGCAAGTAGCGGCGCTCGCGAGCGAACGAGTACGCGCGGAAATTCGGGAGCACATGGTGTCGGGCGGCTTGATGCTCTATCCCACCGCGACCGTATACGGAGTCGGCGGACTCGCGGCGCCGGAGGCGCTGGCCCGGCTGGAGACGCTCAAGCGCCGTCCTCCCGAGAAGCCGTTCGTCGTCCTCGTGGGGCACCCCGACCAGCTAGCCGATCTCGAGTGGACGGATTCCGCCCGGACGCTGGCCGATCGATTCTGGCCAGGTCCCCTCACGTTGATCCTGCCCGATCCCCGGGAGGCTTGGCCAGCTGGCCTGAGGGGTCCGGGCGGAGGAGTAGCGGTTCGGCAGTCACCGCATCTGGGCGCGCAGGCTCTTCTCACGTCCGCCGGCGGGCCGATCACGTCGTCGAGCGCGAACGAGCCGGGTGGCGATCCCGCGGCGAGCGGGGCGGAGGCGCTGGCCTTGGCGGGTCGGACCGGGTGGGAGGGCACGTGGGTGCTCGACGGCGGCCGACTCCCGTCGTCGGCGTCGTCGACCATCGTCGATTGCACTGGAGCCGAGCCCCAGGTGCTCCGCGAAGGCGCGATCCCGACGGAAGCGGTGACCTCGGCGCTCGCCGGCGGAGGCGTCGAGATGGACCGGCCGTGGGTGAGGCCGGTGCACGTGTGCTTCGTGTGTACCGGCAACACCTGCCGAAGCCCGCTCGCCGAGGTCATCGCACGCCAGCGCCTCCGCGAGCTCGGGCTCGGGCGCGTCCGCGTGTCGTCTGCGGGCGTGCACGCGTGGTCCGGCCAACCCGCGAGCCCCGAGTCGGTCGACGTGGCCCGCAGGCGCGGCCTCGATCTGCACGACCACCGGAGCCGCGGTCTGCTGGCGGACGAGCTCGACGACCTGGATCTCCTTCTGACGATGGGGCCGGAGCACCTCGAGCCCCTCCTCCACAGCGACGCCGGCGCCCGCAGTTCCACCCTGGGGGCGTTCGCTGACGGGCGGGAGGATCCGTTCGACGGTGTGTCCGTGCCGGACCCCATCGGCCTGGGGATGGATGTCTACGAGGCCACGTTCCGGAGGTTGGAGGAGATGATCGGGCTGGCCTTCGCGCGTCTACGGCCCATCCTGGCGGGGCCGTGAGCGGCGGAGTCGGACCGGCATGATCACGAGCCGCACTCGCCCGCTCGTGCTCCTCGGTGACCCTGTCCACCAGTCCCTGTCGCCGATCATCCAGAACGCTGCGTGTCGGGCCGCCAAGGTCGACGGAGCGTACCTGGCACTCCGCTGCACTGCCGAGGAGCTCCCGGGCCTGCTCGTCGGGATCGCTCGCGCCGGGGGCGCCGGCAACGTGACGCTCCCGCACAAGGAGCTTGCTGCGGGAATCGTTGATCGCCCCTCCGAAGCGGTTCGCCGGACCGGGGCCTGCAACACGTTCTGGGGCCGGGACGGCGTCATCCATGGGGACAACACGGACGTCGAGGGATTCCGCCGGGCGCTCGAAGCCTCGCTCTCGGGACCGTACACCCCAATGCAGGTGCTCCTCGTGGGAGCCGGTGGCGGTGCGCGGGCCGTGCTCGCGGCGCTCTTGGACATGGAGATCGGCGGGGTCTCGGTGCTCAATCGCACGCCCGAGCGGGCCACGGCGATGGCCCGACGCATTGGTGACCATCGGGTCCGCGTTGTCGAGTCGCCACGGGAGCTGGATGGAGCAGCCTACGACCTCGTGGTCAACGGCACGTCGCTCGGTCTCCGAGTCGACGATCCCGCGCCGGTGGATCTGGGGACCCTGGGTTCTGTGGGCGCGGTCATGGACATCGTCTACGGGCGGGAGACCACGCTGCTCACGCGGGGCGCCCGGGAGCGTGGGATTCCCGCGAGCGACGGGCGCGCGATGCTCCTCCATCAGGGGGCGGTCGCGTTCGAGCGTTGGTGGGACGCTCCGGCGCCCGTGGACGCCATGTCGGCCGCCCTCGAGGAGGCCCTTCGCTGAAGACCGGACGGTCGTGGGCCGCTGCGGTCGCGGACTTCCTGCTGCCCCCGGCTTGCCCGGGGTGCGATGGACCGGCGGATGCGACGGCATTGGCCGGCGTGTGCCTCGGGTGCCGGCTCGCGCTCAAGCCGCCGCCGCCCCCGCTTTGCCCACGCTGCGGCACGATGCTGGGCTCGGGCGGGGCCGGGCGCTTCTGCCTGGAGTGCGCCGAGTGGCCCGAGGTCCTGGCCGGCGCCCGCAGCTGCTATCTCCACCAGGAGCCTGCGTCCGCCCTGGTCTGGCGCTTCAAGTACGGAGGGTGGCAGGGCGTGGCGGAATTCATGGGACGGTGCCTGGAGCGCGCCGTGAGGGCCGCCGGGATCGAGCCCGATGTCGTGACCTGGGTGCCGACCACGGCGTGGCGGCGTCGGAGTCGCGGGTACGATCAGGCGGAGATCCTGGCTCGCGAGGTGTCCGCGCGGTTGAGGATACGCTCGTTCGCGGCGCTCCGGCGCCGCCGAGGAGGACGCACGCAGGTCGTCTTGCAGCCGGCCGGGCGCTTGAGTAACGTCCGACGGGCCTTCACGTTGCGGGGAGAGGCCTCTTCTCGCCTAGCTGGGACCCACGTTCTTTTGGTGGATGATGTGCTCACGACTGGAGCGACCGCGGTCGCGGCAGCGAGCGCCGTCGGTGAGGCTGGAGTGCGCAGCGTGCGCGTCCTGACCTTTGCCCGGGCGACGCCCCTCCGCCGCACGCGGGGTGACGCGTAGAAGGAGCGACGATGGCGATTCGAGTTGCGATCAACGGATTCGGCCGGATTGGCCGGAACGTCCTCAGGGCGGCCAAGCAGCAGGGCCGGCAGGATCTGGACTTCGTGGCGGTCAACGACCTCACCGACAACGCCACGCTGGCCCATCTGCTGCGCTACGACTCGGTCCACGGGGCCTACCCCGGAACGGTCGAGCTGTCCGACACCGGCCTCGTCGTGGACGGCGACGCCTTGCTGGTCTACAGCGAGCGCGATCCGGCAGCCCTCCCCTGGAGAGAGCTCGATGTGGACGTCGTCATCGAGTCCACCGGGATCTTCACCGAGCGCTCGAAGGCGGCGGCCCACCTCCAGGCCGGGGCCCGCAAAGTGATCATCAGCGCGCCCGGCAAGAACGAGGACGTGACGATCGTGCTCGGCGTCAACGAGGACGTGTACGATCCCGACTCCCACGACGTGATCTCCAACGCCAGCTGTACCACCAATTGCCTGTCTCCGGTCGTCAAGGTGCTGCTGGAGTCGTTCGGGTGGGAGCACGGCTTCATGACGACCGTGCACGCCTACACGAACGACCAACGGATCCTCGACACGCCCCACAAGGACCTGCGGCGGGCCCGCGCGGCCCACATGTCGATGATCCCGACGACCACTGGGGCGGCCCGCGCGACGGGGAAGGTGATCCCCGCTGTCGAGGGCAAGATCGACGGGCTCGCCATCCGGGTGCCCACGCCGGACGTGTCCCTGGTCGACCTCGTAGCTCAGGTGGCGACGGACGTGACCGCCGATGACGTGAACGGTGCGATGAGGGCCGCGGCCACTGGTGCCCTCGAGGGGGTGCTGGCCGTATCGGATGAGCCGCTGGTCTCCATCGACTACACGGGGAACCCGGCAAGCTCGATCGTGGACGCGCTCAGCACGTCCGTCATCAACGGCAGACTGGTGAAGGTGCTGGCCTGGTACGACAACGAGTGGGGATACTCGACTCGCGTCG
>JAHEKN010000059.1:0-14314 GCA_024638305.1 Gemmatimonadota bacterium
GATACGCGCCCCACGTCCGACCAAGCCCGGACTCCGGGCGGCCGGATGGCACCGGTCCCGGGCGCCAACGACGGCGCGTCCGGAACCGCGATCCTGCTCGAGCTCGCCTCTTTGATGAGCTCGCAGCCTCCTCCGGTGGGCGTGGACCTGCTCTTAGTCGACGGCGAGGACTACGGGCCGACCACCGAGGACATGTTCATCGGCGCTCGACGCTTCGCGGACACTCAGGTTCCCAGCGGGCAGTGGACCTACGGCGTGCTCCTGGACATGGTGGGCGACGCGGATCCCTCGTTTCCCATCGAGGGCAACTCTGCCTCCGCCGCCTTGAACGTCGCGCGCCGCGTCTGGGGCATCGCGGCCGACCTCGGGTACGCCCGCTACTTCCCCATGGACGTCGGGCAACCGATCCAGGACGATCACGTCCCCCTCAATGCCGCGGGGCTGCAGACGATCGACGTCATCGATTTCAACTACGGTCCCGGGAACGGCTATTGGCACACGCCGGACGACACGGTCGACAAGCTCAGCACGTTCACGCTGGGCATGGTCGGCGAAGTCATGGCTGAGCTGATCTACCGGGGAGGCTAGACACGTGGACGTGGAGGCCATGGAAGGGGGTGTGCGTACTCCGTCGGGCGAGAGCGTCTACGCTGACAGGGCGGAGCCTGGCACGCCCCAGGCGCGCGACGGGGACACGGTCCGCGTGGCCGTCGTACAGCCCCGCCCCGTCTTCTTCGACGTCGAGCGCGGGATCGCCGAGGCGTGCGAATGGATCGACCGCGCCGCCGAGACGGGCGCTAAGCTGGTCGTGCTTCCGGAGGCCTACGTGGGCGGCTACCCGTGGGGTCTCCGCTTCGGGACCTCCGTGGGCGGTCGTTCGGAGCCGGGACGGCGAACGTGGGGCCGATACCGTGACTCGGCCGTCGAAGTGCCCGGCCCCGCGACGGAGGCAATGGGTGAGGCCGCGCGGCGCGCGGGCGTCTATGTGGCCGCCGGGGTCGTCGAGCGCGACGCACGTTACTCCGGTGGGACGCTCTACTGCACGATCGTCTACCTGGGTCCCGACGGTGTCTTGCTCGGCAAGCATCGCAAGCTCAAGCCGACAGCGGCCGAGCGTTTCATCTGGGGAGAGGGCGACGGGAGCACCCTGCCCGTCATCGACACGCCCTTCGGAAAGGTGGGGGGCTTGATCTGTTGGGAGAACTACATGCCGCTCGCGCGCATGGCCATGTACGGCAAGGGCGTCGAGATCTATTTGGCGCCGACCGCCGACGCGCGCGATCGTTGGCAGGCCACCCTCCGCCACATCGCGCTCGAGGGTCGTTGTTTCGTGCTGGGGTGCAACCAGTACGTGACCCGCGACGACTATCCGCGCGATCTGGAGGTAGCCGAGGAGCTGGCCAACTGGCCCGAGACCCTGTGCCGGGGTGGGAGCGCCCTCTATGCGCCCGACGGGACCTGCCTCGCCGGTCCGCTCTACGACGCCGAGGGCATCCTGTCCGCCGACCTGGACCTGGGCGACGTCGGTCGCGGCAAGTTCGACTTCGACGTGGTGGGTCACTACGCCCGCCCCGACGTGTTCCGGCTGCTCGTGGACGAGCGTGAGAAAGCGCCTCTCGAGCTCGGAGAGGAGGACGGCGGCGCCGGCCACGCGGAGGGGCGCCCCTGAATCTGGATTTCTACTGCGGGATCACTTACAGTTGCACGAGTGACGACTCCCGCCCGGGTCGCCGGACTCACAGGACCGGCTTCGCCCCGGGCGGTTTCTATTTCAGGATGCGCACTGGTTCGTCCGGGAGGCGTGAGCGATGACGGAAGCGACGATGTCCAAGACCAAGCAGTATCTGGACGAGGCCGAGCGGTACTCGGCGCACAACTACAAGCCGCTACCGGTCGTGCTCGACCGAGCCGAGGGAGCGTGGGTCTGGGACGTGGATGGCCGTAAGTACCTGGACATGCTGGCGGCCTATTCCGCGGTCAACCAGGGCCACCGGCATCCCGCCATCGTCGCGGCGGCCGAGGAGCAGATGGCCAAGCTGACGCTCACGTCGCGCGCCTTTCACAACGACCAGATGGGACCCTTCCTGCGCGAGCTGTGCGAGGTCACCGGGTTCGAGCAGGCTCTGCCGATGAACACGGGGGCCGAGGCCGTGGAGACCGCTATCAAGATGGTCCGCAAGTGGGGGTATCAGAAGAAGGGCGTGGCCGCGGGCCGCGCCGAGATCATCTGCTGCGAAGGCAACTTCCACGGCCGGACCACCACGATCGTGGGGTTCTCGTCGGACGAGCAGTACCGAGACGGGTTCGGCCCGTTCACGCCCGGCTTCAAACTGGTTCCCTACGGGGACATCGACGCGTTCGAGGCGGCCATCACACCCAACACCGTGGGCTTCCTGGTGGAACCGGTGCAGGGCGAAGGGGGGGTGGTCATCCCGCCGAGCGGATACCTGGCAGCGGCGCGCGCGCTCTGCGACGAGCACCGGATCGCGCTGATGGCCGACGAGATCCAGACGGGACTCGGACGCACGGGACGCATGTTCTGCTGCGATTGGGAGGGCGTTCGTCCGGACGTGCTGATCGTGGGCAAGGCGCTGGGCGGCGGGGTCTATCCCGTGTCGGCCGCCATCGCCGACCGCGAGTACATGGACGTGTTCCGTCCCGGGGACCACGGATCCACGTTCGGAGGGAACCCGCTCGGCGCCGCCGTGGGAAGGGCGTCGCTCCGGGTGATCGTCGAAGAGCGGCTCGCCGAGCGCTCGGATGAGCTCGGATCCTGGTTCATGCAGCAGCTGGCCGAGATCGACTCGCCGCATGTGACGGAGGTCCGGGGCAAGGGTCTCATGATCGGTGTGGTCGTACGGGAGGAGTCCGGCGGAGCGAGGCCGTTCTGCGAGGCGCTCCAGGAGCGGGGCATCCTCGCCAAGGAGACGCATCACACGGTTATCCGCTTCGCGCCGCCGCTCGTGATCGAGCGGGAGACGCTGGAGCAAGCGCTGGTCTCGATTCGAGAGGTGCTCACGGCCTGATCGACCGGTCGCTGCGAGCGTGGGCCACCAGGGCGGAGGGCCAGGGGACGAGCGGCCCGGACTCGCCCCTGGCGCTTCCCCCGACCGCCCGCGTATGCGGACGCCGTGGGTCGCGGCGGCGCTGGGCGCTGCGCTCTACGCCTTGGGGTGGTGGTCTTGGCACCCCGTCCCGATCGGCGTCTGGCACGACGACGGCGCCTACGTGCTCATGGCGCAGTCCATTGCGGCGGGCGATGGGCTGACCTGGGCAGGGGTGGCCAATGCGCCGCCCGCCGCCAAATTCCCACCGCTCTTCCCGGCCGTCGCGGCGGGGGTGCTCCGCTGGGGTCCCGACGCCCGTCAGGCGGCAGTGCCACTCGCCAGACTCAACCTCGGGTTGATGGCGCTCGCCGGAGTCCTCTACTTCCTGCTCCTCACCGGTCCACTGGGCGTTCCTCGGATCGGGGCGCTGGGGGCGACCGCCGTCCTCTGGACTGCGCCCGCCCTCTGGCGGCTCGCGTCCGTTCCACTTTCCGAGCCGCTGTTCATGGTGGCGTGCCTCGCGTTCCTGCTCGCGGCTTCGCGACTGGAGAGGTCGGGCACTGCGCTTCTCACCGCGACGCTCCTGCTGGCGTTCGCCGCCGCGTTTCACACGCGGACCGCTGGAGTCGCGCTTGCCGGCGCCGCAGCGATCGGGGTCGGCTCCCGCCGGGGTTGGGCCCGGGGTGCGGGGCTCGCAACCGGCATGGCGGTGATCGCGCTCCCCTGGGTTCTCTGGTCGCGCGCCGCGACGGCTGGCATTGCCGAGCCACTCCGAGACGTGCTCGGGTCCTACGGCGGATGGCTCGCGGAACAGGCGCTCCGAAACCCCCTGACCTACGTGGCCTTCGCCCTGCGGAATGCGTGGGAGGTGTGGGAGCGGGCCATCACGATCCTCGTGCCCCTTCTATCGGGTTGGCCGCTCCTGGCCGCCGCGATCGTGCTGGCACCCATCGGCCTCTTCGGTCTCGTGCGCCTGGGACGCGCGTCGCCGACCGTCGCCGCCTTCGTGGTGTTCTATCTGATCGTCGTGGCCCTCTGGCCCTTCCAGTCCGAACGGCTCGTAGCTCCGGTGCTACCCCTGGTCGCCGCCGCCATCGCCGGGCCGATCCTGGTGTCGTCGGGACCGGGCCCGCCGCCCGGTGGGGTGGGCCGCGCCCCCTTCTGGGCGTTGCTCGCTCTCGCCGTCGGGTTCGCTCTTCCCAACTTCCTGGTCCTCGCTCGCGGGGGCCATCTCGAGGATTTCGACGTCCGCGCGCGCGCCCTGGCGGCCGCGTCCGAGGCGGTCGGGTCTTGGGTGCCGGTGGAGAGCGTGGTGGGGGCGCCGGAGCTCTGGGCTGGACTCCACATCTACACGGGCCGCACGGTTTCACCGAGCGCCCGCTTTCTCCCGTTGGCCCGTGCGGGTCCGTCCTGGGGAACCCCCGAGCAGCAGTACCGTGTCTGGATCGCTGCGGGGATCGATTACGTGCTGGCCGAGCACGCCGGCGGGGTGCACGGAGACGCGCTCGACCGGGTGGACGCGGAGTGCCCCGGCGGGGCGGTCGAGCTGGTGGCGACCATGCCCGGGAGCCTGCTGGCGCGGCTCAACTGGGACGCGGCCTGCCGTGAGCGGCTCGGGCTGGGTGGTGCCGGGGAGCGGCCAGGGGGGGATGCCCGCGGCTCCACGTCGGCCGACTCACCACTCGATCTCGCCTTTCTTGGTCGTGTCGACCTGCTTGGCGTCGCCTTCCCCGAGCAGGACCTCCTCCACCTGGGAGTAGAGGAACTGCCGCGATTCCGGGTTCCGGGGATCGAGTCCGTAGTGGTTGATCAGCAGGGTCTGGTGCACCAGCCAGTCCTTCCAGCAATCCTGACAGATGTGACCAAGGACCTTGGTTCCGAGGTCATTCTTGAAGGGAGCCTTATCGAGCCCCGGCTTATCTTCATTACAACGTTGGCAACGGACCGTACCCACAGTACCATCCCGATGGCGGACGAAATCGATGAGCGCTGAACGTACACCTGCGATCGCGAAAGAGTTCGGTGGACGAGACCCGGAAGCCTACCCATCTTCGGATCATGACGACGGGCAGCGGTCTCGAGCCGGCCAGAGTGTGCGGGATCAACGGACGACGGGTCCGGTGACACTGTCGGTGCGGGTGCACGGGCAGTCCGACGTGGGCCTGGTCCGAAAACGCAACGAGGACGCATACCACGTGGACGACGCGGCGGGACTGGGTGTGGTGGCCGACGGGATGGGCGGCGCGCCCGCCGGGGCGCTCGCGAGCTCGCTTGCAGTGAGGACGGTCCTCGGCGTGGTTGCTTCCGAGTCGGGGGCAACTCGGGACGACGATTTGTGTGGGCTGGTGCGCCACGCGATGGAGGCGGCCGACCAGGCAGTCCGTGCGGAGGGGGAAAGCAACCCGCTCAACCGGGGTCTGGGGTGTACGCTGACGGTCCTCCGTGTCGACCCGCGGAGGTCCCGGTTCGCCGTCGGCCACGTGGGGGACAGCCGCGCATACCGCTTCCGCGGCGGAACGTTGGAGCAGCTCACCCAGGATCACACGCTGGCTCAGGAGTCGGTGGATCAGGGTCGCCTCCCCCCCGATGCGGTTCGGCACCACCCGTTCGGACACATCCTGACCCGCGTGATCGGCATGGCCGAGGGCGCGGTCCCGCAGATCCTGGAGGGAGAGGTAGTGCCGGGAGACGCTTTCTTCCTGTGTACCGACGGCGTCATCCGCGTGATCGAGGAGGAGGAGATCGAACGCGTCCTCCGGAGGGACCTCTCCCTGGCGGAGGTCGCGTCGCTGGTGATCCGGGAGGCCAACGATCGCGGCGGACCGGACAACTCGACGGTCGTGCTCATGCAGGTCAATCCGGGTCCGGCCTGAGTGGACGCGCACCGGAGACACGCTGGAGGGAAGTCGCGGAGCCACCCCTCTCCGGTGGTCCACCAGGGCTCGGGGACCGTCCGCTAGTGCCCCGCGCCGCGATCCTGGGGACCGGCTTCGACGTGCCCGACCGGGTGGTCTCCAACGACGATCTGACTGCGGTCATGGACACTTCCGACGCTTGGATCCGGGAGCGAACCGGCATCGAAGAGCGGCGTTGGGTGCGGGAGGGTACGACCGGCGCGCAGATGGCACATCGGGCCTGCCTTGCTGCGCTGGAGGAGGCCGACATCCCCGCATCCGACGTGGACGCTATCATCCTCGCGACGCTCAGCCCCGACCACGCCTTCCCGGGAACGGGGGTCTTTCTGCAGCGTGAGCTCGGACTCACCGGAATTCCCGCGCTGGACGTCCGAGCGCAGTGCACGGGGTTCGTGTACGGGCTGTCCGTCGCAGACGCCTGGATCCGCATGGGGCAGTACCGGACCATCCTCCTCGTCGGGGTCGAGATCCAGTCGACCGGCCTGGACGTCTCGACGGCGGGTCGGGACATGGCCGTGTTGTTCGGCGATGGGGCCGGGGCCGTCGTGGTGGGTGCGACCGACGACGACGGCAGGGGGGTCCTGGTCACGCGACTTCACTCGGACGGCCGTCACGCGGAGACACTCTGGTGCGACGCGGCTTCGAGCGCTCGCCACCCCCGCGTCTCCAGTGAGGATCTCGCCAGCGGGCGACACTATCCGTCCATGGACGGAAGAGAAGTCTTCAAACACGCCGCAACGAGGATGCCGGAGGCGGTCGAGGAGGCCCTGGCCGCCAGCGGGCTGGAGATCGGGGACGTCGACCTCCTGATTCCGCACCAGGCCAACCTCAGGATCTCCGAGATGGTGCGCAGGCGCCTCCAGCTACCGGAGGAGCGGGTCTACAACAACATCCAGCGGTACGGCAACACGACCGCCGCGACCATTCCAATCGCGTTGGCCGAGGCGGTCCGCGAGGGCCGGCTCCAACGGGGAGACCTGCTCTGCCTGGTCGCCTTCGGGTCCGGGTTCACCTGGGGGAGCGCCCTCATTCGCTGGTGACCCGTCCCGAGCCTCCGTTCAGGGCGCTCAGGATCGCGTCTCCGACCGCCTCGAGCTGCCATCGCTTGATCGCCCCTCTGCCATCGAGCTCGGAGAGAGCCGAGGGAGGATCCCACGCGATCTCGAGAAGACCCGCGTTGGGGAGAAGGGTGCCACGGTCGAGACCCAACTCGACGGCCCTCCGGTTCCGTGCCGCCTTGACGCGGTCGAGCCGCTCTTCGACCTCGGGTGGAGGTCTGCCGACGCCGCCCCGGGGGGGTGGGGGATAGCCGCGGAGCTCCGACTCCGGAAGGCGATCGACGGCCTCGAGACGCTGGAGCAGGCTCTCCCCCGGTCCTCGAGCGAGCCCCCGCGAGAATCCGCGCACGTCGGCGAGCTGAGCCGCCGACTCCGGCGCGGCCACGGCAACGGCCGAGAGCGCGCGATCGTCGGCGACCCGGAACGGGGCCCGGTCCATCTCCTGCGCTACCTCGTCACGCCAAACCAGGCACACGCGCAGCCGCTCGAGCTGACGGGGCGTGAGGTCCCGCGCCCCTTTCACACGGGCGACCGGATCCACGTCCGCGGGCTCTTCGTAGCGGATGTCCTGAAGGAGCTCGAACTCTTCGAGGGCCCAGTGGTCGCGGTTCCTCGACTCCAGTTGATTCCACAGCAGGTCCGAAAGGCGAAGGAGGTGCCGCGTGTCCTCGACGGCGTACCGCAGCATCTCGTCACCCAGTGGGCGCGCTGCCCAATCCGCTCGCTGGAACTTCTTGGAGAGCCGCACCCCCACGTGACGCTCGAGCAGGGCCGACAAACCGAGCCCGGGCTCTCCCAACAGGGCCGCGGCCACCTGCGTGTCGAAAATACCGCGGGGGCGGATCCCCAGATCCCGGTCGAGGAGGCGCAGATCGTAATCCGATCCGTGCATGACCACCTCGACCTCCGGGTCCTCGAGAACCCCGCGCAGGAACGGCCCCAGATCGAAGGCGAGGGCGTCCAGCAGGTAGTCCGCGCCTTCGGCCAGCGAGACCTGGACCAGGCAGAGGCGATCCGAGTAGCGGTGGAATCCCGCGGCCTCGCAGTCGAGGGCCAAACGCTCGACGCGATCGAGCTGCGCGCGCAGCGGTTCCAGCCCACCCTCGTCGTCGATCAGTATGTGTTGCATTCGGCTCGCTGGTGATGAGAGGCCGGGACGGCTCGGGCCGGGGGGGCGTACTCGTCGGCGCGGTGCGATGTTCCCGGCGACGGCGGGTTGCCCCGCCGGGGTGTCCCGTCCAGCTTTGACCCGTGCCGGCCCACCCCGAGCCCCACCGTTTCCATCGTCGTCGCGCGCCCCTACCCCGAGGCTCGATGCTCCTCACCAAAGTGGTCTGCACGTTGGGCCCGTCGAGCTCCACTCCCGAGGTCGTGCAAGCCCTCGTGCGTGGCGGGCTGGACGTGGCGCGCGTGAACATGTCGCACGGGACCCATGAGAGTCACGCCCGCGTCATCCGGCTCGTCCGTGAGGCGGCCCGGGAGTGTGGGCGCCCAGTCGGGATTCTGGCCGACCTGCAAGGGCCCAAGATCCGCGTGGGATCGCTGGCTGAGACGGTGCGCCTCGAGGCCGGGCAGTCGGTCGTGTTCGCTCCCGAAACCATGGCCGCGGAGGGCGAGCTGCCGACCACGTTCGCCGAGCTGGCCGCCGAGATCGCCGCGGGCGACGTGATGTTCCTGGACGACGGGTTGCTGGAGCTGACCTGTACGGGGACCGACGGCGACCGCGCTCGCTTCGAGGTGGTGCGCGGAGGTCTGCTGGACAGCGGCAAGGGCATGAACCTCCCGTCCGTGAACATCTCGGCACCGTCGCTCACCGAGAAGGATCTGGTGGATCTGGAGTTCGCCCTGGGGCAACGCGCCGAGTTCATCGGCCTCTCGTTCGTCCGGCGACCGGACGACGTCCGGGACCTCAAGGAGCGCGTCGCCGATCGAGCGCTCGTGGTGGCCAAGATCGAAAAGGCCCGCGCCCTGGAGGCGCTTCCGGCCATCCTGGAGGTCACCGACGCGGTGATGGTCGCGCGAGGCGACCTCGGGGTCGAGCTGCCGTTCGAACAGGTGCCGATGGCCCAGAAGCGCATCGTGCAGCTCGCCAACTATTACGGGAGGCCCGTCATCACGGCCACGCAGATGCTCGAGTCAATGATCGAGCATCCGCGGCCCACCCGAGCCGAGGCCTCCGACGTGGCCAACGCCATCCTGGACGGGACGGACGCCGTCATGCTCTCCGGCGAGACCGCGCGCGGGAAGCACCCCCTTCAGGCCTTCGACGCGATCGTCCGTATCGCGGGCGAGATCGAAAAGACAACGCTGCTCGAAGGAGGCCCGCGCTATTTTCGGGCGACCGACCAGGGCATGCGGTCGGGTGCCTCCGCCAAGGAACACGCCGTGGCCTCGGCGACCGTGGGGGCGGTTCGGCAGTTGGAGGCCCCCGCGGTCGTCGTCATCACGCGCAGCGGCTTCAGTGCGCGCCTCGTTTCGAGCTACCGGCCGCCGGTGCCCATCTTTGGCGTGTGCACCGACCAGCTGACGTATCGGGAGCTTTCGGTCGTGTGGGGAGTGATCCCGGTTCTGGCCGATCCGGACGACGTCAGCTACGAGGCGTTGATGGAGCGGGGCAAGCGCGCGGTCCTCGAATCCGGGGTCGGGCGGAGCGGACAGTCGGTCGTGGTCACGGCCGGGTATCCGTTCCACCACCGCGGAACGACCAACACCATGCGCATCGAGCACCTATGAGCCTCGCCCGGGCGGGGGCGGGCGTGCGGCGATGAAGCTCCGCTTTCTGGGGACCGGGACCTCGTTCGGGGTCCCCGTGTTGGGATGCCGATGCCCAACGTGCACGTCGGCGGACCCTCGTGATCGACGCACGCGCCACGCGGCGCTCCTGGACCTGGCAGGCGGTCGCGTGCTCGTCGATACGCCGCCCGAGCTGCGGTTGCAACTGCTCGAGGCGGGGCCCGCGCCGGTGGACGCCGTGTGGTATACGCATGCGCACGCCGATCACATCCACGGGATCGACGACCTGCGGGCGTACACGGCGCTCCGCAGCCACCCCGTGACCGCCTACGTTCCCGCGGGCTCCGCTCGTCTGTTCCACCGGCGCTTCGCCTACATCTTCGACCGGTCCATCCTTCCGGAGGAGGGAACCTCCAAGCCCACCATCGACCTGATCGAGGTGGCGCCGGACGCCGATGTGGTGATCGGCGGCGCGACCTTCCGACCGCTGCCCGTGCCACACGGTCCGCTCACGGTCTACGGCTTCCGTGTCGGAGGGATCGGGTACGTGACCGACGCCAAGCGCCTGCCGCCGGCTGTCCTGAGCGCGCTCTCCGGGGTCCGGCTGCTGGTCTTGAACGCCCTTTGGATCGGAAACCCCCACCCGACCCACTTCAACGTGGAAGAAGCGGTGGAAGTGGCGCGGAGCGTCGGCGCCGAGCGGACCTATCTCACCCACCTCACCCATCGGGTCGGACACGAGGGGCTGAGTCGATATCTCCCGGATGGCATCGAGCCCGCCCACGACGGCCTCGAGATCGAGGTGGACTGAGGATTCACGCACCCGACCGCCCCCACGCCCGCGCTCACGACGGGCCGAGGCCGTGGGCGGTCGCTTGACCGCCCCTCCGCCCGAGATACCTTTCGAGTGGTGCCTCCGCCATGTCCGAGACGCAGTCCGCGGCCGGCGCACGGAGGTCGTTTTGTCTGTCCACCCGGAAAACTCCGGGCTGGAGGTGAGATCGTGAACGAACGGGAGCCATACATCGTCGTGGAGCGCGGAAACAGCGGTCTCGGCGCCTTCGTGATCGGCGCCCTGATCGGTGCCGGTGCCGCACTGCTACTGGCGCCCAAGTCGGGGCGCGAGACCCAGGAGGAGCTGCGCGAGCAGGTCAAGAAGTGGAAGGCTGTGGCCGAGGAGCGCGTGAAAGACGCTCAGGCCGTGGTCGAGACTCGCATCGAGCAAGCCCGCGACGGCGTCACTGAGAAGCTGGGAACGGTGCGGGAGGCGGTCGAGGCCGGCCGCCAGGCCGCCGTCGACGCCCGCCAGGACCTGGAGACCAAGCTGGAGCGCTCGAAGGCCGCCTACCGGGCGGGCATGGATGCTGCACGTGCGGTGGCCAAGGAAGGGGGCGACACGCCGGCCATCGAGTCCTGACCCGAGGGGTCGACGTACGCTGCGGAGCCGCGGCGGGGGATTCCCTCGTCGCGGCTCTCGCGCGCTGGGAACCCACCACTCCGTGACGGGAGGAGCATAGCTTGCTCTCGATCTCCGCTCGGTTCGTGCACCGCGTAACGGCCAAGGCCGTGCGCGACGATATCTTCTTCCTGTCCGGGGCCATCGCGTTCACTCTCGTGATGGCCATGGTGCCCCTGATGGTCCTCGCGGTGGGCATCACCGGCTACGTGCTACAGTCGTCGTTCACGAATCCGCCCTCCCAGGTGGCGGCGTTTCTCGACCGCATGCTCCCCGGCGACTCCATCGACCCCGAGCTGGTTGCCAGCGTGGTCGACTTCGTCACCCGCACCCTCGATGCGCGCACCGGCTTCAGCGTGGTCGGCGCGATCCTGCTCATCCTGGTCTCCACCCGCTTGTCGGCCACGCTCCGCAGCGTGCTGCGTGTCGTTTACGACGTGGATGTCCGGCGAGGCCTCTTCCGTGGCGTGCTGTTCGACACGCGCCTGGTACTGATCAGCGGGTTGCTGATCCTGGCCAACCTGGGCGTTGTCGTCGGTGTGACCGGGCGCGGGCTGGCCGAGCTCGTTCTCGGGTATCCGCTCACCGTCGCCACCCTGTGGGCGCTGTTTGCGATCGTGTATCGGACGGCCGCTCCCGTGCGCCCGCCCTGGAAGGCGGTATTCACGTCGGCGACGATCGCGTCGATCGGGTTCGAGGCGATGCGCATCGCGTTCCGCTGGTACTTCACCGACATGGCCACGCTCAGAACGACGTCGGGCGGCATCATCGCTTTGCTGGTGCTCCTCCTGTTCCTCTACTACGCGGCGATCGTGTTCGTGCTCGCGGCGGAAATCGGGTATCTGGTGACGCACCCCGAGGTCGGTGAGGTCGACATGGAGTCCCCGCTGCCAGAACCGCTCGAACCCGAAACGTCCGAGTCGGCCGGGCTCGGGCAGGCCACTGAATCGCCGGCCTCCGGCCCGGTCGGATCGACGGCACCCGCGGCCGCACCGTCCGACCGCGAGCCGGACCGCTCAGAGCCCGCAGCCCGTGAGGGCGCGGCGGATCCGGCCGGGATCCTCACCGATCCTCGCGGGGTCTAACGTCCCATGCACAGACCGCTTTTCCTGAGCCTCCTGGCCACACTCGCCGTGCCCGTTCCCGCGGAGTCCCAGACCTCGCGCGCGGGCGACGACGGCGTGATGATGGAGGCTCGCGTGCTCACGAGACAGCAGTCGCTGGGGGCTCCGCTAATCCAGGCGGACGGGCCCTACATCGTGGTCCATCTGGCGGAGAACCGAGTGTTCCTGCTCGACGGGGCGGATGTGGTTTGGTCCGCGCCGGCGGGGACGGGCACCGGATTCCGGCTGAGCGGACAGGGGCATCGGTGGACATTCACCACCCCCAAGGGGTTGTTCACGGTGCGTCGCAAGGAGAAGGACCCCATCTGGGAAGCGCCCGACTGGTACTACGTCGAGAGGGGCGTCCGCATCCCGCCGCTCGACCACCCGTCCCGGCAGATTCCGGGTGTCATGGGCTCGACCGCGATCTATCTCGGGGACGGGATCGCGATTCACGGCACCAACAACCCGGGCCTACTGCTCAACCCGGACCCGGAGCGCCGGCGCGTCTCACACGGCTGCATCCGGCTCACCAACGAGGACGCCCGCGATCTGTTCCACCGGGTCGAGGTGGGCACCCCCGTTCTGATCTTCTAGCCAGGGCATGGCCGAACCGCCGGGAAAGCGAGTCGTGGCGCGCAACCGAAAAGCGCGGCACGAGTTCCAGGTGCTCGACGAGTACGAGGCGGGCATCGTGCTCAAGGGGACCGAGGTCAAGTCCGTGCGGGCCGGTCACGTGGCGTTTCGGGACGCGTTCGCCCGAGTCGAGGGCGGCGAGGTCTTCCTTCACGACCTGCACATCAGCCCATACGAGCAGGCCAACCGCTGGAACGCCGACCCCGATCGGGTGCGCAAGCTTCTCCTCCATCGGTCGGAGATCCGGAAGTTGAAGGGCAAGGTCGAGGAGAAGGGACTGACCCTCGTGCCGCTCGAGATCTATTTCGTGCGGGGCCGTGCCAAGGTCCGGCTCGGGCTGGCCAGGGGGCGCAAGACGTACGACAAGCGCGAGAAGATCAAGGAACGCACGCAGAAGAGGGAAGCTGACCGGGCCATGAGGCGGGACGGGTGATGGAGCCTCGCAGGGGGTTGGGCTACGCCTGGGTCCCCATCGCGCTCGCCCTCTGGTCTCCGACCGCATCGGCGCAGGCACCGGGAATCTGGTGGAGCGCCGGCGATGCTCCCACGGTGCGACTTCAGGTCGTCAACCACGAAGGGTACGCGTCTCTCCCCGTGACCGAGCTGATCCGGATCGGATGGGAGGTCGTCGCCCGGGGTGACACGGTCGATCTCCGGACGCCCGACCCGGAGGGCGAGGTCGTCCGATTCGTGATCGGAACGCCGTACATCCGCTGGGGCGACGACGTGCTGCAGCTCACACATCCCCCGTATTGGATCGACGGTGGCTACCACGTGCCCGCTCAGTTGGTGCTGGACTTCCTGCCTCGGCGGAGCGCGGCGGTGCGCTACGACCCCCTCACGCGGACGCTCACCGGGGTCCGGGCCGAGGGTCCGGAGCCGCCGGCTGACCGGCCGGGGACCACGGCGGCGGCGCGCGCCCAGCGCCGGCTGGTGGTGATCGACCCGGGCCACGGGGGACGCGATCCGGGCACGACGGGCGCCGGGGGCGTGCGGGAGAAGGACATCGCGCTTGCGCTCGGGCTGGCGCTGGCCCGCGAGCTCTCGGCCGACACCTCCCTCGAGGTCCGTCTCACGCGTGACTCCGACGTCCTCATCCCCATCTGGCGCCGGGGCGAGCAGGCGACACGATGGAAGGGAAACCGGGCCGGAGTGTTCATCTCGCTGCACGCGAACGCGCTCCCGGGCTCGCGGGCAACACGGGGGTTCGAGACCTACATTCTCTCGGTGTCCCGGACCGTCGAGCGCCGTCCGTCGTAACCGCCCAGGGCCGGCTTCGGCCCGGGCTTCGGTCTGACCTCCGGGCGCTTCGGTCGTGGCGCCGGCATTGCCTCGGGCGGCTTCCGTTTCGGCGGACCCAACCGCT
>JAHEKN010000059.1:14324-19488 GCA_024638305.1 Gemmatimonadota bacterium
GGGCAACACGGGGGTTCGAGACCTACATTCTCTCGGTGGCCCGCACCGACCACGAGCGTAGGGTAGCCGCGATCGAGAACGGGACGCCTCTCCCGGAGCGGGGCGCGGCCGAGGAGGAGGACGAGGACCTCGATCGGATCCTCCGGGAGCTACAGAACCTGGGGTATCAGACCTGGTCCGGGCTGCTGGCCGAGTTGGTTCAGGAAGAGCTCGCCACCGTCCACACGGGGCGCGACCGGGGTGTGCAACAGGCTCCGCTGGCTGTAATCACCAACGCCCTGATGCCGGCTGTGCTCGTCGAGGCCGGGTATCTCACCAACCCCCTCGACGAGGCTCTGCTCCGGAGCCCCGCCTTTCACCGCGATGCCGCTCGCGCGATGGCGCGGGCCCTCCGTAGGTTCTTCGAGCGCTACCCGCCGGGCTCGCGCGGCGACACACCCTGACGGCGTTGGAACAGGGATCGGCCCTCACTCGATGCGGTTAGAACAGACGCTCTTCGGGACCACCTTCCAGAATCCCGTCCTCCTGGCCGCCGGAACCTGCGGCTTCGGCCGAGAACTGGCCGACGTCATCGACCTGGACCGCCTGGGTGGCTTCGTGACCAAGTCGGTCACCATGGAGCCTCGGGCGGGTAACCCGGCCCCCCGCGTGGCCGAGCTGGACGTCGGTATGGTCAATTCCATCGGCCTGGCCAATCCCGGGGTCGAACGGGTACGGAGTGAGCGTCTGCCCTGGATCGCGAGCAACGTGCGGCTGGCCCGCGTCTTCGTCAGCGTGGCCGGCCACAACGAGCAAGAGTATGCGGCCGTGGTTGAGAGGCTCGACTCGGAAGACGGGTTCTTGGGATTCGAGATCAACCTTTCCTGTCCGAACGACACGGGGCTCGCGGGCCTTCCCTTCGCGCTCGAGGCCGACTCGACCGCGGCCGTGATGGCGCGTTGCCGATCCGTCACGAGTCGGCCGTTGTTGGCCAAGCTCGCTCCGAACGTTCCCGACATCGCCGTGGTCGCGCGAGCGGCCGTGGACGCCGGCGCCGACGGCATCACCCTCGTCAACACGATGCCCGCGCTGGTGATGCATCCCGAATCCGGTGAGGCTGCCCTGGGGGCAGGACCGGGTGGGCTCTCCGGGGGCGCCCTGAGACCGGCCGGCGTGCGCTGCACGCACCGCGCCCGGGAGGCGGTCGAGGTCCCCATTGTCGGTGTGGGGGGGATCAACTGCGCCTCGGACGCGGTTCAATACCTCAGGGCCGGAGCATCGCTCGTGCAGGTGGGTACAGCGTCGTTCGCCGATCCGCACGCGGGTGAGCGGGTGGTGAGGGGCCTCGATCGATTGGGGCGCCGCGCCGGCCTCGCCAAGGTCAGCGAATGGGTGGGGGCGGCACATTCAGCGGGGAGGGGGCAATGAACGCGACCGGTGTGGTGGAGCCCATCGTGGCTCTCGACGTACCCGGCCGCACCGAGGCCGAGCGTCTCGTTGCCGCCCTCGGGCCCGCGTGCACGTTCGTGAAGGTGGGACTCGAGCTCTTCACCCGGGCCGGACCGGACACGGTGCGGTGGCTTCGCGGAGAGGGGCGTCGCGTGTTCCTGGATCTCAAACTGCACGATATCCCCACCACTGTGGCCGGGGCGGTGGCTGCGGCTCGCGATCTTGACGTCGATCTCCTCACCCTGCATGCCTCGGGGGGCGAGCCCATGATGAGAGCGGCCCAGGCCGAAGCCGGAGACGTCCGCCTTCTGGGCGTGACCGCCCTGACCTCTCTCGACGCCGATGGCCTGGGTGCCGCCTGGGGACGAGAGGCGGGACTCGAGGTCGAGTCGGAGGTGGTCCGCCTGGCTCGTGCGGCCGTGGGTGCGGGTCTGGCCGGCGCCGTCGCGTCCGTGGCCGAAGCCGCCGCCCTGAGACGGGCGCTCGGTCCCAACGCGCTCGTGGTCACTCCGGGGATCCGCTTCGCCGGCGAGGCGACCCACGATCAGGCCCGCACGGCTACCCCGGAGCAGGCCGCGCGGGCGGGAGCGTCGCACATCGTGGTGGGGCGGGCCGTCACCGCGGCGGCCGACCCGTCGGCGGCGCTCGCGCGGGTGTGCCGCGAGTTGCTGGAGGTCACCCCGTGACACGATCCAGCTCCGTGCCGGGTCGAGCGCTCGCCGCCGCGTTGGCCGTGACGGCCCTCGCGAGCCCACGACCGGTCGTCGCCCAGACCCTGGAGGCAACCTCCGCGGCCGTCGCAGCGGCTTGGGCCGACCCCACGCTACGATCCCTCCAGGGCCTCCTCGATCCGAACGGCGCCCTGTTGGAGGTGGATGGACGCGAGCACGTGCGGCTGTCCCCCGGGCGGGTGGTGGCGGCGGTCGCGGACCTACGCAAAGGCATCGTGTCAGGCAACGTAAGGGTGGTCCGGGCAGTGGACGTGGGGGGCGATCCGGCCCAGGCGTTCATGGAGCTCGCCTGGGACACGATCGAGAGCGGCACGTCCGAGCCTCGTGGACACCGGATCTACATCGGTCTCGTCGAACGCGGCGAGCGCTTCTGGATCTCAGAGATTCGAATCCTCTCCGAATGACGCTCAGGCTCTACAACTCGCTGACCCGCTCGGTCGAGGAGTTCCGTCCGGCCGACGCCGCGGAGGTTCGCATCTATGGATGCGGGCCCACCATCTACGACTTCGCGCACATCGGAAACTTCCGCACGTTCGTCACCTACGATCTGGTACACCGCTACCTCGAGTGGAAGGGGTTCGGTGTACGGTTCGTGGTCAACTACACGGACGTCGATGACAAGACCATCGATCGCGCGGCCGAGCGCGGGCTGACGCTGGACGAGTTCACGCAGCCGTTCGCCGACGCCTTCGAGGCCGACGCCGACGCCATCGGCATCCGTTCCTTCGACGCCACACCGCGTGCCACGCGCTACATCGACGAGATGATCCGTTTCGTCGAGCGCCTCGTGACGCGCGGCCACGCGTACGCGATGGACGATGGATCGGTCTACTTCGACATCTCGTCGTTCGCTGCGTACGGGAAGCTCTCCGGCCTGGACCTCGACTCGGTGCAGTCGACGGCGCGGGTGGCGGACGACGAGTACGAGAAGCAGGACGCGCGCGACTTCGCGCTGTGGAAGTCCGCGAAGGGGGCCGACGCCGATGTGGGTGCGGCGTGGGAGTCGCCATGGGGGCCCGGGAGGCCCGGCTGGCACCTCGAGTGCTCCGTGATGAGCATGTCCGAGCTTGGGGATACCCTTGACCTGCACCTCGGGGGGGAGGATCTGCGCTTCCCACATCACGAGGACGAGATCGCGCAGTCCGAAGGAGCCAGCGGCGTCGCGTTCGTGCGGCACTGGATGCACCTCAAGCACCTGGTGCTGGAGGGCCAGAAGATGTCCAAGTCGCTCGGGAACACGCTCACCGTCCGTGGACTCCTCGACGAGGGCCGCCACCCGGCCGCCATCCGCCACCAACTCCTGAGCGCGCACTATAGGAGCGAGCTCAACTTCACTCGCGTGGGGCTGGACCAGTCGGCGAGCGCGGTGGGGCGCCTCGTCGACTTTCGGGCGCGTCTGGACCGCACCTCCGGGAGCCCGGGGCCGTCGGGGCCGCTCACGGCCAAGGCGGCGGCTGCCCTGGAGGCGTTCGAGCGGGCACTCGACGACGATCTCAACATGCCCGAGGCCCTTTCCGCCGTCTTCGGTCTCGTGCGGGAAGCGAACGTCGAGCTCGATCGAGAGGAAGAAACGAGCACTGCCGACCTGGAGGCGGTGCTTGGCGCGGTGCGGTCCATGGATTCCGTGCTCGGTCTGCTCGAGCTCGTCGACCGGGACCGGGTGGACGACGCCGAGGAGGCTTGGATCGAAGAGCGGATCGCGGCCCGGGACGCGGCGCGCGCGGGACGCGATTTCGTCACCGCCGACCGGATCCGAGACGAGCTGGCCGAGGCCGGAATCGTCCTCGAAGACACCGCGGACGGCACGCATTGGAAACGCGGGTGAACGAACGACGGCGGCGCCGGGGCGTCATGTGGAAAGGAACTCCGGTCGCGCACGGCACGAATCCGGTCGGGTGAGCTACTCCTCGGCAGCTCGACGGATGCGGCCGATCCGGCGTCGATCTTCGTTCTGGTACTGCTGGGAGGATGCCTGGGGCTCGTGCTCTGGGCGGGAAGGCCCAAGGGTGGAGGGCGGCAACCAGGGTAAGGCAAGCCCTGGAGACGCCAATCTGCCCGCACGTCGGTCTCTGCCCTCGTGGCAGAGGCCGACGCCGCTCTCCGGGATCCGGTCCCTTCGGATGCCGCCGTCATCGGGCCCCGGTTGGGCCGGCGAGAAGACGGCCGGTGGGTGCGCGTGCTGCGAGCATGCTGAGAGCGCCCCCGCGGGCGCCACGGCCGCCGGTCCCAGACCGTCCAACGTGGTCCGTTGACACTCCTCCCCAAACATTCCTACATTACTTGGCTCTGTTCGCTGACGTAGCTCAATTGGTAGAGCAGCTGCCTTGTAAGCAGCAGGTTGGGGGTTCGAGTCCCTTCGTCAGCTCGTTGCAAACCGCGGCCAGGCTCACTGAATCTCTCGGGGGTGGTGTCGGCCGCGTTTGCGCGTGTGCCAGAGGCGAGCATGCGGGCATGGGACCGTGGGTCCCTCAGTTGCGGTGGGGTACCGAAGCGGTCAAACGGGGCAGACTGTAAATCTGCTGGCATATGCCTTCGGAGGTTCGAATCCTCCCCCCACCATGTCCGCGAGCGGAGGATTCCCGTCGCGGAGACGACCATCAATCACGGATCGACAGTCTGCGACGGATCGACAGTCTGCGGGAGTAGCTCAGTTGGCTAGAGCATCAGCCTTCCAAGCTGAGGGTCGCGGGTTCGAGTCCCGTCTCCCGCTCTGGGGCCCACGGGCTCCTGGCCGCTCTGGTAGCTCAGGGGTAGAGCGCTTCCTTGGTAAGGAAGAGGTCCGGGGTTCAAATCCCCGCCAGAGCTTGTGGCGCCCGGACCGTGGCGGGCCCGTTGGACCGGAACGAGGCGTCGACGCTCCGCCCCTTCGGGCGGCTGACAACGTGACACGAGGCTAAGAGAAGATGGGCAAGGCGAAATTCGAGCGAACGAAGCCGCATGTGAACGTGGGCACGATCGGGCACGTGGACCACGGGAAGACGACGTTGACGGCAGCGATCACGTAC
>JAHEKN010000060.1:0-8518 GCA_024638305.1 Gemmatimonadota bacterium
ATTTGTCAACATTGAGGCCGCGGAAGGGGCCGCTGGCGTCGTGGCCACCCTGTGGGGAAGTGCGTGGGCATCGGGGGGCTTGTCGGATGCGAGCGGGGACTGGCCGCCGTGTCGACCCGCGTTACCTCACATCTTGACGTTGATTCCTCCGTGGCGCACCGTGCTCCAGCGCAAGGATCCAAAGCGCTGAGAACTTCACTCGGTGGAGGTCGTCCCATGAGTACGCCGTCGCATTCGCCGCTCCGCTGCACCCTTGCTTGGGCGATCGCAGTCCTCGCTTTGATCGCAGGCGCCGGGCCTGCGTTCGCCCAGGACGCGAGTCTGGAAGAGATCAAGGCCGCCCTCGATAAATACCAGGACCCCTACGTCGCGGTTCACGACCTCTATCTCTCCACGGTCGGGTGCATCGTCTACCCCGAGGGGGGTGCGGAAGGCCAGATGCAGTACCCTCCCGGAGGGATGGGCGTCCACTTCCTCAACGTCTCACTGATCGACAACGAGCTCGATCCGCTGCGTCCGGAGGTGCTCATCTACGAGCGCGCCCGTGATGGGACGCTCCATCTCGCGGCCGCCGAGTGGTTCGTGCCGCTCGAGGCGTCTCCGACCGCCCCTGAGCTCTTTGGCCGGAAGCTCGACGGTCCCATGGAGGGCCACCAGCCGCTGATGCCGGCGGGATTCCACCACTGGGACCTGCATGCGTGGCTCTGGAAGGACAACCCGGCCGGGATGTTCGTGCCCACCAATCCCGACGTGACGTGCCCGGGTGAAGAGTACACGGTCCACGAGCACGCGCCGAAGATCGTGGGTCCGGGAAGCTGACGACAACGGCCGGGGTGCACCCGCACTCCGGCCCGTCGGGCTAGCAGCGCGTGGACGGCCGATCCCCCTCCCGGCCCGCCAGCTCGTACACGATCGTCGCCGCCGCGTGCTGGCTCATCCGCGCGACGTCCATGAGCTGATCCGCTCCGCAGCGCCCGCGGATCCGGAACGAGCGATTGAAGTCCACCGCTTCATCCACGTTGTGCACCTGAACGCGGACTTCCCCGATCGTTTGACAGCTCATGTCCGTGCCTGTGCCTGGCACCCGGTCGCAGATGGCCCGCATCATCTCCGGTTGCAGCCGGAGAATGACGGTCCCGTCGTCGATCGCCACCGTCGCCGTCAGACGGTAGCCGGCTTCAGCGAGGTGGCCGCGCAGCCGCTCCTCGAACTCGAAGGCGTTCCCGTACCTCCTGTCCATTCCCCCCGGAGGGGGACCGCCCCAGTCCACGTCGAGCGCACACGGGGCCGAAAGGCAGGGGATGGGGGCCTCGGGTTCCTGGGCCGCGACGGAGACAGGAGCGAGGGCCAAGGCCGCGGCGATGAAGAACGGGCAGACGGATTGCTCACGCATTCGGCTCCCTCCCATTGAAGGATGGGTCGGTCCCAACCTAGGGAGCAGCGGAGCAGCCGAGCAATCGCGTCAGTACTGAGGCGCCATCAGGGCCAGCGGATCGGAGGGCCCGTCCTTGCCGAAGTCCGGCACGATCTCGCGCAGATACTTCTCCAGCGGAGTCGCTCGCTCGAGGATGCGCTCGAAGCGGCTCCGCCTGCGGTCGATGCGGTCGCGGCTGTTCACGACCTCGAGCCTTTCGAGCCCACCCGCCTCGCGGCCGCGGGGCGAGCCGTAGTGCAGCTCGAGCGCGATGGGCTCCCCGCTCCTCGGCGGGGTGCAGATCATGTACGCGCCCAGGTCCGTCCATGCCTCGTGGGTCCGGGGCGACGTGACCCACGTGTCGATGTGCTGTTGGCTCCGTCCGAGCTCCCAATGCGCCACGAGCACGGACACCTCGTCCTGGTTGGGCGCGTAGTCGGAGGGAAGCAGGAAGATCCTGCGGATTCTCGCTCCCCGGCGTGCCGCCTCCACGTTGGCGTCGATCAGGTCCCCGGGCCGGATCAGGGGGTCCGAGGACCAGAAGTGGAGGTTGGTGAGCGCGTCGAGCGACCATCCCGACTCCAGTGAGTCGATGAACGCCTCGACGATGTCGTTCAGGCGATCCCCGGACTGCCGCGACCACACGTCGTAGCTGCTCCGGCCGAGTCGGCTGCCCATCTCCGCCGCTACCACGCCGACCTCCTGTTTCACGATGCCGAACAGGAGCCGCTGGCTGCGGGCTTCCGCCAACGCCTGGCTGATGGTCCGGAGCGACTCCTGCACCTCGGGGTCGGGGACCATGGCCATGTTGGCCAGCACGTCGTTGGCCCGGCGGAGGTCCTGGCGGAACCGCACCAACTCCTCGCTCAGAGCCTTCTGCACGTCCGCGTTCCGGCGGGCGCCCTCGCGGATGGCCCAAACGCCCGTGGCGACGGAGAGGATCAGCGTGGCGACCAGCACGCTCAGGAGGACCGAGCCGCCGAGCACGCCCACCATCAGCGTGAAGATGATGACGGCGGTGGCTGCGAAGAACTCCTTGCTGTTCATCCACGCGGTGAAAGTCATCACCGCCGAGGAGACCTTGCCGCTTCCGAGTGAAAACGTGAGTAGCCGCGAGCGCCCCGACTTCTTCTTTCCCTGACCCTGCATTGGCGGCCTGCGAACAGGCTGAGAGGCCGACGTGCGCGCCCCGGTCGTGCGCGGCCACCTCCGCCTCGTCGGTGGACGCTAACCCACGTCTGCAAATGGGGGGCCGCTTTTCTCCGGATGGGCCCGGCCGCCGCGGCAGCCCCGGCTGGATCGGAAATTGCTCCAAGCGCGTCGAGTCGAGGCGGGCGCGATCCGACCCGCCGTACGGTTCCCGATCCCAGGTGCTGCGTATGGTCGTCCTCGTGACCGGGGGGGCGGGCTTCATCGGCTCCGCGCTGGTGCGGCGTCTCGTCCGTGACACGGACAGGACCGTGGTGAACGTGGACCGCCTCACCTACGCGGGGAACCTCGACTCGATCGCGGACTTGATGGCCGATCCCCGCCACGTATTCGTACGGGCGGACGTGTCCGACCACGCGGCCATGCTCTCGCTCCTGCTGGAGCATCGGCCGGACGCCGTGATCCACCTGGCGGCCGAGTCGCACGTGGACCGCTCCATCGACGGGCCCGCGGCCTTCGTCCGCACCAACCTGGTCGGCACGTTCGCGATGCTGGAGGCGGCCCGCACGCTCCTGGAGTCGAGCGGCTCGGACAGGCGCGGCCGGTTTCGCTTCCTGCACGTGTCCACCGACGAGGTGTTCGGCGCGCTCGGACCGGAGGGGCGGTTCGACGAACGGACCGCGTACGATCCGAGCTCGCCTTACTCGGCCACCAAGGCTGGCTCCGACCACTTGGTCCGCGCCTGGCATCGGACCTACGGCCTTCCCGTGCTGCTCTCCAACTGCGGCAACAACTACGGTCCGCGTCAGTTCCCCGAGAAGCTCGTTCCCCTCTCGATCGCGAAGGCACTGGCCGGAGAGCGGATCCCCGTCTACGGGACCGGCGAGAACGTGCGGGACTGGATCCACGTGGACGACCACGTAGACGCTCTGCTGACGATTCTCGAGCGCGGCACCCCCGGGGAGTCATACCTGGTCGGTGGGGAAGGCGAGCGCACCAACCTCGAGGTGGTGACCGCCGTGTGTAGGCACCTGGACGATCTCCGGCCGGCTTCGGGCGGACGCCCGCACGAATCGTTGATCGAGCTGGTCGCGGACCGGCCCGGGCACGACTGGAGGTACGCGATCGACCCCTCGAAGATTCGGGATGAGCTGGGATGGGTCCCGCGCACGACCTTCGAGTCCGGCCTGCGTCGTACCGTCGATTGGTATCTGGCCAACGCCGAGTGGGTGGATCGCGTGCGGTCCGACCGCTACCGAGGCGAGCGGCTGGGACTCGCAGCCGGCGGATCGGGTGGATCGACCCCGGACGCCCAACCGAGCGCCCCCTCGCGGACACGCACGAGGGTCGTCCATTGAGGGGCATCATCCTGGCGGGCGGCTCCGGAACGCGGCTCCATCCGATCACGCGGGTGGTGAGCAAGCAGCTGCTCCCGGTCTTCGACAAGCCGATGATCTACTACCCGCTGTCGACGCTCATGCTGGCGGGCATCCGCGAAATCCTGGTGATCTCGACACCCACGGACCTGCCGAGATTCGAGGAGCTGCTGGGCGACGGACACCAGTGGGGGCTCTCGTTCCGATACGCGGCCCAGCTTCGGCCCGAAGGCATTGCCCAAGCCCTGGTGCTCGGCCGCGAGTTCGTGGGATCCGAAGCCGTCGCCCTCGTTTTGGGCGACAACATCTTCTATGCGAGTGGCCTCAGCGCAGCACTGCAACACGCTGCGATGCAACGTGATGGCGCCACTGTATTCGCGTATCGCGTTAGAGACCCCGAGCGCTACGGCGTGATCGAGCTCGACGGGGAAGGTCGCCCCGTCGCCATCGAGGAGAAGCCCGCGAGTCCCCGGTCGCCCTACGCCGTCACCGGCCTCTACTTCTACGACAACGAGGTACTCGACATCGCGGCCGCGCTGGAGCCCTCGGCCCGGGGAGAGCTGGAGATCACAGATGTGAATCGCGAGTACCTTCGACGTGGTCGGCTTCGCGTCGAGCTGTTGGGGAGGGGCACGGCCTGGCTGGACACCGGCACACCCGCGTCCCTGCAACAGGCCGCGAGCTTCATCGAGGCCATCGAGGCGCGCCAGGGACTCAAGGTCGCCTGTCCCGAGGAGATCGCCTTCCGCATGGGATTCATCGATCGGGGCCGCCTGCTCGAGCTGGGCGAGTCGCTCTTGCCGAGCAGCTACGGCCGCTACCTGGTCGAGCTGGGGACGGCCGCGTCCTCTGCACCCGCGCCGCCGTCCCCTACATCCAAGGCCGCGCCCCACGACGAGGCGTGGGCCGACGCGTGGGACGGGGCCACGTCGCCACCACCGCGGGACCGCGCCGGAAGGAGCGCCCCATGAAGGTGCGTGAGCTCGGCCTTCCGGGCGTGCTGCTGATCGAGCCGACCGTCCACCGCGACCCGCGTGGGCACTTTCTCGAGACCTGGCGGCGCGAGCGTTACCGGGCGGCTGGGCTTCCCGCCGACTTTCTCCAGGACAACGTGTCCCGCTCCCGGCGAGGCGTGCTCAGGGGGCTCCACTTCCAGTGCCCGCGTCCGCAGGCCAAGCTGATCTCGGTGCTGGCCGGGGAAGCTTACGACGTGGCGGTGGACGTCCGCGTGGGCTCGCCGACGTTCGGGCGCTGGACGGCGGCCATCCTCTCCGCCGAGAACGGCAGGCAACTGTTCATCCCGGAGGGATTCGCCCACGGCTTCGTGGTGTCGAGCGACGAGGCCCTCGTGGCCTACAAGTGCACCGACGTGTACGTGCCGGAGGCCGAGCTAGTCCTGCGCTGGGACGATCCCGCATTGGACATCGACTGGCCGGTCCGTGATCCGGTGGTATCCGACCGGGACCGCGCAGGCCGGAGGCTCTCCGACATCCCAGTCGAGCGACTCCCCACCTACGGGGTGCTCGCGCTCCAGGGGGCGGAGATCGCGCGGTGATCGATCGGCCCCCCGTGGACAGGCCGCTCATCCTGCTACTCGGAGCCGGTGGTCAGATCGGATGGGAGCTGGCGCGGCTGCTCCCACGCCTGGCCACGGTCGTAGCGCCGCCCCGAGGGGACGTCGACCTGGAGGATCCCACCCGCCTGCGGGACGCCCTGCGGGACATCCGGCCGGACTGCGTGGTGAACGCAGCGGCCTACACGGACGTGGAGCGCGCCGAGAGCGAGACCGAGCGGGCGTTCGCGGTGAACGCCACGGCTCCGGGCGTGCTGGCCGAAGAGACGGCGCGGCTGGGTGGACTCCTGGTCCACTATTCGACGGACTACGTCTTCGACGGACGGGCGTCCGAGCCCTACGCGGAGGAGGCGCCCACGGGCCCGCTCGGCGCGTACGGTGAGAGCAAGCGGGCCGGAGAGGTCGCGGTGCTATCGGCCGGAGGCCCGGCCATCATTCTCCGGACGAGCTGGGTGTACGGGCTCCGCCGCTCGAACTTCCTCCTCACGATGCTCCGCCTGGCGCGTGACCCCGGCCGGGTCATCCAGGTGGTGGACGACCAGATCGGGGCCCCGACCCACTCGACCCAGATCGCGGAGGCGACGGTTGCGATCCTCGAGCAGTTGGGGTCCGAGGGGACCTTCGGTCCGGACCCGGGACTGACCGGGATCTTCCATCTGAGCGCGGCCGGGAGCACCACCTGGTTCGGGTTCGCGCGGGAAGCGCTCGCCCTCGACCCGCTGGGGTCCGAGCATCGGTTCGAGTCGCTCGTCCCCGTGTCCACGGCGGACCGTCCCACCGGCGCGGAGCGCCCGCGCTACTCGGTGCTCGACAACGGCAGACTCGAGCGGAGCTTCGGCGTCAGCCTGCCGCACTGGACGGATCAGCTTCGCTCCGTGCTCGGCGACCCGCCCGCGGGGGAGCCCGCCCTCTCGACGGACCGTAGCGTCCGTGCAACCGCTTTACCCCGGCGTCGATAGACCTTTTTTCCGCCCGTCGGGCACCGCGAGCCGCTTGCCCGCCAGCGGTCACCTGGTCCATTTCGGCACACCACACGTAAGCCCCTATCCCATAAATAGTTGGGCGGCTGAAACCGACGATGTCCGCCTGCCGAGCTTCGTGGTTCGGTCGTTGCGTCCTGTTCGCGCGTCGAGGGCACTCGGGGCGTCATCCCATCCGGTTCATCTCGCGCACCGCACGGGCGGAGCACGTGGTACGGGACCCGAGCCCGCGCATCCGAACAGACGTCCTACTTGTCGTTGGTGGGAATGAGCGGCCGCAATCTTCCAATACCTCGAGGGTCCGGCTGTGCGGGCCACCCGGCCCGCGCCGAGGCCCGGGGTAAGTTCCTCTTCGAGGGCGGCCAGAAGCTCTACCTGAAAGGCGCGACCTACGGGACGTTCCGTCCAACGTCGGACGGATCCGAGTTCCCGGCGCCCGAGACCGTCCGGCGCGACTTCGCCATGATGTCGCTGGCCGGGATGAACGCCCTCCGGACGTACACCGTTCCACCGCGCTGGCTTCTGGACCAGGCGGCGGAGCACGACCTCAGGGTCCTGGTCGGCCTGCCATGGGAGCACCACGTGGCTTTCATGGACGACCCGGCCCGGATGCGGAGCATCCAAGCGCGCGTGCGTGCCGGCGCGATCGCCTGCCGCGCGCACTCTGCCGTGCTCGGCTACACGGTCGGAAACGAGATTCCGGGACCGATCGTCCGGTGGACCGGGAGGAAGCGGATCGAGCGTTTCCTCGACCGGCTCGCGGAAGTGGTCCGGAGCGCGGATCCCGGCGCGCTCGTCACCTACGCCAACTACCCGACCACCGAGTACCTGGAGCTGCCGTTTCTCGACTTCTCCTGCTTCAACGTCTACCTGGAGTGTCCGGAGCGGCTCGAGGCGTACCTGGCGCGACTCCACAACGTCGCCGGCGACCAGCCGCTCGTGCTCGGCGAGCTCGGGCTCGACAGCCGGCGGAACGGGGAGACGCGGCAAGCCCAGGCGATCGAGCGGCAGTTGCGCACGGGATTCGGGGGCGGCGCGGCGGGTGCCTTCGTGTTCTCCTGGACGGACGAGTGGCACCGCGGTGGACACGACGTCCTCGATTGGGACTTCGGGCTGGTCTCCCGCGCCCGCCAACCCAAGCCAGCGCTCGCCGCCGTCCGGCGGTCTCTGCCGGAATTGCCCCATGCCGCCAGCGCGCCGGCCCCGCGGTTCTCCGTCGTCGTCTGCGCCTACAACGCCGAGCCGACCATTCGGGACACGCTCGACGGCCTCGCGGAGGTCCGGTATCCCAACTTCGAGACCATCGTCGTCGACGACGGGTCCACGGACAGGACGGCGGACATCGCGTCGGAGTACGACGTCCGACTGATCAGCACCGTCAATCGCGGACTGTCGGCCGCCCGCAACACGGGCATCGCCAACGCGACTGGCGAGATCGTCGCGTTCATCGACGCGGACGCCTGGCCCGATCCCGACTGGCTGACCTACCTGGCACGATCCTTCTCCGATCAGGGGTGGGTGGGGGTCGGCGGCCCCAACATGCCCCCGGAGGGGGACGGACCGATCGCCGAGTGCGTCGCGAACGCGCCCGGCGGACCCGTGCACGTGCTCCTGTCAGACCAGGAAGCCGAGCACATACCCGGGTGCAACATGGCGTTCTGGCGGACGGCGCTGGAGGAGATCGGCGGGTTCGACGAGCGCTTCCGCGCGGCCGGCGACGACGTCGATCTTTGTTGGCGCCTCCAGGAGCGCGGCTGGAAGCTGGGGTTCAACCCGGCGGCGCTGGTGTGGCACCACCATCGGAACTCGCTCAAGGCCTACTGGCGCCAGCAGTGGGGCTATGGAAAGGCCGAAGCGCTCCTCGAGAGCAAGTGGCCGGAGAAGTACAACTCGGCCGGACACGTCACCTGGGGCGGGCGGGTCTACGGGCGCGCCGTTCCAAGCCTGCTCGGGTGGACCAGCCGGGTCTATCACGGCACCTGGGGTGACGCGCCCTTCCAGAAGCTCCACCACGAGGAGCCCGGCG
>JAHEKN010000060.1:8528-19288 GCA_024638305.1 Gemmatimonadota bacterium
CACGCCTGAGTGGTATCTGCTCATTGCGGTGCTGTCCGTGCTTGTCGGCCTCGGGGTCCTCTGGGCTCCGCTGCTCACGGCGGCGCCGTTCCTGGCGTTCGCACTCGGGGCGCTGTGCATCCGGGCGCTCCGGGCCTCCCGCCGCGCGAGCTTCCGGAGGCGCGGTCGATCCCGCGCGGTGCGCATCGTACTCCACGGTGTCACCACGGGCCTCAGCCTTCTCCAGCCGCTCGCCAGGCTGCTCGGACGCCTGAGCCAGGGGCTCACCCCTTGGAGGCTCCGCACGCCGGCCACGTTCCGCTTCCCTTGGCCCCGCTCGCGGGAGATCTGGAGCGAAGCCTGGGAGTCGGTGGCGGGTCGGCTGAGCGGTATCGAAGCGCGGCTGCGCGAGGCTGGCGGGATCGTGCGGCGGGGCGGCGCCTATGACGACTGGGACCTGGAGCTCAGGGGCGGCATGGCCGGCTGGGCTCGCATCCGCGCCGTGGTCGAGGAGCATGGGGACGGCCGCCAACTCGTGAGGCTCCACGTTCGGCCCGGTGGGTCGGGCCCGGCCCTGCTCTGCATGCTCCTGCTCGGCGCGGTGTCCAGCTGGGCGGCCGCCGCCGGTTCCTGGCCGACGGCCGGCATCCTCATCGGCTCGGCGCTCCTGCTGGCCGTGCGATCCGTGCGCGAGTGCGGGATGGCGGTCGGGGTCGCCCTGGCCGCGTTCGACGGCGTGGCCGCGGCCGCACCCACGGTGGGCGTCAGGACGTCGGGCGCTCGTGAGCCGGTGCGCCAGCGGGCCCCCGAGAGATCCGTGTCCGAGACGCCCGACACGCCCGGGTCGCCTGGCGGCTTCCCGGTGCCGGCCCTAGACCGCCAGCCCATCGCCGCGAGCGGGACGCCATGAAGTACTTCGTGCGCGTGCTCCGCTACGTCCGGCCGTTCTGGAAGAAGGCCGCCGTTTCGGGGGCGATCACCGTCACCGTGTCGCTGCTGGCACTGCTCGGGCCCTGGCCGCTCAAGATCCTGTTCGACTCCGTGCTCGGAAGTCACCCGCTGCCGGGCGTCCTCGTTCCGGTGCTGGGGCCCATCGTCGACCGGACCCTCCTGCTGCTGCTGGTGGTGGTCGGCGCCGGGTTCGGGATCACGCTCGTATCGAACGGCCTTTCGGTGGCCAACAGTTACCTACAGACGGCGCTCGAGCAGGGGATGATCCTGAACTTCAGGAGCGACCTGTTCCAGCACACCCAGCGCCTGTCGATGGCCTACCACGACCGTCGGCGCTCGGGCGGGCTCATCTTCGCGATCAACTTCCAGGCGGACGCGGCGGCGGGCCTGATCATGGCGGTGCAGCCGCTCGTCCAGAGCTCGCTGACGCTGATCGGGATGTTCTGGCTCACGTACACGATCGACCGGACCCTGGCGCTCCTGTCGCTCGCGGTGGTGCCGTTCATCTACTACTCGGTCGGCTACTACATCTCGAACATCCAGGACCGCTTGCGCGACGTGAGGGGCATGGAGGGCGAGTCGCTCTCCATCATCCACGAGGCCGTCTCGATGCTGCGCGTGATCGTGGCCTTCAATCGCCAGGGCCACGAGTTCCGCCGGTTCCGGGAACAGGGGGAGCGCGCCGTGGGCGCCCGCGTGGACGTGACGGTCCGTCAGACGCTGTTCTCGTTGGCGGTCAACACCGCTACGGCGGCCGGAGCCGCGCTCGTGATGGGGTTCGGCGCGTATCGGATCACGCAGGGCGCCATGACGGGCGGCGAGTTATTGGTCGTGCTGGCCTACGTGAGCTCCATCTACGGGCCGCTCGAGGCCATCTCCAACACGATCGGGTCGCTGCAGGACCGCTTCATCTCGCTCGAGATGGCCTACGGCGTCCTCGACACCAAGCCCGACATCAACGACCGACCCGGAGCCGTCGTGCTGGAACGCTCGCGCGGCGAAGTCGAGTTCTCCGGCGTCGACTTCAGCTACGAGGGCCGCCGGGAGACGCTCAGGGACATCTCATTCAGGGTCGAGCCCGGCGAAGTGATCGGGATCGTGGGTCCGACCGGGGCGGGGAAGACCACGCTGGTGAGCCTCCTGCCCAGGTTCTACGACCCCCAGGAAGGCCGCATCCTGCTGGACGGGCGGGACATCCACGAGTTCACCCTGCGCTCGCTTCGCGAGCAGGTCTCGATCGTGCTTCAGGAGCCGCTGCTCTTCTCGGGCACCATCGCCGACAACATCCGCTATGGCCGTTTGGACGCGTCCATGGAGGACATCTGGCAAGCCGCCCGGTCGGCCAACGCGGCCCACTTCATCGAGCATCGCCTGCCGCTCGGGATGGATACCAAGCTCGGCGAGCGCGGCGTCAAGCTCTCGGGTGGTGAGCGACAGCGCATTTCCATCGCCCGCGCGTTCCTCAAGGACGCCCCCATCCTGATCCTGGACGAGCCCACCTCGGCCATCGACTCGCGCACGGAGTCGGTGATCCTGAAGGCGCTGGAGCGGCTGATGGAGGGGCGGACGACCTTCATGATCGCCCACCGCCTGTCCACGATCCGCTTTGCCCACCGCATCCTGGTCATGGACGAGGGGCGGATCGTCGAGCAGGGCAGCCACGACGAGCTGCTGGCCCTGAACGGGCTGTACCGGCAGCTGCACAGCATGCAGACGGCCCGACCGGACCGGCCGGGGAAGTCCGGCCTCACCCCAGTGGGGGCCGCGTCGTGATCGCGCCGGCGACGCCCAAGGTGGTCGTGCTCGGCATGGCCACGAAAATGCCGGTCGCCGGGGTGGAGTGGCAGGTGATGCACTACCTGGAGGGCTTCCGGCGTCTGGGGCTCGATCCGTACTACGTGGAGGCGCACGCCCGGACCCCGTCCATGTTCGTAGGGCCCGAGTCGCCGGACGGGGCCGACGCGGCCGCAGCCTACCTGGACAGCCTCATGCGGCGGTTCGGGTTCGCGGGTCATTGGGCGTATCACGCCCTACACGCCGACGGCCGCTGCTTAGGGCTGTCGCGGGGCGAGCTGGACCGCCTGTACGGGTCGGCCGAGCTGATCGTCAACCTACACGGCGGCACCTATCCGCTCGCCGAGCACACGGCTACGAACCGGCTGGTGTTTCTCGGCACCGACCCGGTACAGCTCGAAGTGGAGCTGTTCCACGGCAACGAGGACACCATCCGCTTCCTCGATGCACACTTCCGCCATTTCACGTTCGGCGAGAACTACGGCAACGACGACTGCTTGCTGCCGGTCACCGACCGCTTCGAGCTGGTGCCCACCCGCCAGCCGGTGGTGCTCGATTTCTGGCCGGAGCAGGCCTCGGACTCGGGCTACTTCACCACGGTGGGCAATTGGCGGCAGGCCATCCGCGACCTCCGCTACCGGGGCGAGACCTACACATGGAGCAAGCACGACCAGTTCCTCACGGTGCTGGAGTTGCCGAGCCGGACGGAGGCTCCGCTCGAGCTCGCGCTCGCCAGCATCGACGACCCCGACCGAGCCTTGCTCGAGGGACACGGCTGGTCGGTCCGGGCCGCCGAGCCGCTCTCGTCCGATCCCGACGCCTACCGCCGTTACGTCTCGGAATCGCGAGGCGAGCTCACCGTGGCCAAGGACCAGAACGTGCGTTTTCGGAGCGGCTGGTTCAGCGACCGCAGCGCGACCTACCTGGCGGCCGGCAGACCGGTGGTCACGCAGGATACCGGGTTCCGGTCGGTGCTCCCCACGGGACGAGGGCTACTGGACTTCGACGATCTGGAATCGGCCGCGGAGGCCCTGAATGCCGTCCAGGCCGACTACCCGGCGCACAGGGCGGCGGCGCGCGAGATCGCCCGCGGCTTCTTCGACCACCGAGTGGTGCTCGAACCCATCCTGCGCGAGTGCGGCGTGCGGCTCCCGCGTGGTCGGGCGCCGGAGCGGGGCGAGCAAGGTCTGGCAGGGACCGACCAGACGTCGCCATCGGACGCGGAGATCCCACTCGACCTGGTGCTGACGCCGGTGTCCCGCCACCCGACGGTCCTCCCCGAGGGTACGCGCCGCTCGATCGACCGGCTGGCGCCCGCACGCCGTCCCGAGGTTGCGACGCGTGCGGACACCCCTGGGACGAGCATCGTGGTGCTCACGCACAACCAACTGACGTTCACCCGGCTGTGCATCGCTTCCGTGCTCACCAACACGGAAGGGGACTTCGAGGTGATCGTGGTGGACAACGCCTCTAGCGACGGCACGCCCGCATACCTGACGGAGCTGGCCTCGGCTGACGGTCGCGTCCAGGTGGTCCTCAACGACGACAACCGAGGCTTCGCCTCCGGCAACAACCAGGGCGTCGCGCGCGCACGCGGTCGCACGATCGTGCTGCTCAACAACGACACGGTCGTGGTGCCTGGCTGGCTGGCGAGACTCGAGCGGCATCTCGATGCGCCCGGCGTCGGCGCCGTGGGACCGGTGACCAACCGCATCGGAAACGAAGCCGAGGTCGACGCCGACTACGAGACCTACGGCGAGTTGCTGCGCTTCGCGTCCATGCGCGCCAGCGGATGGGAGGGCGCCCACTTCCACATTCCTACGCTCACGATGTTCTGCTTCGCGATCCGGAAGGACGTGATGGACTCCGTGGGTCCGCTCGACGAGCGCTTCGGCCTCGGGACGCTCGAGGACGACGACTACTCGCTGCGGCTGCGAAAGGCCGGCCACGAGCTCCGCTGCGCGGAGGATGTGTTCGTTCACCACTTCGGCCGCACGTCGTTCGGAGAGATGGTGTCGGGTGGAAGCTACGACGCGCTGCTCCGCCGGAATCGCGAGCGGTTCCATCAGAAGTGGGGCGAACCCTGGAGCCCCTACGCAAAGCGGACGAGCGAGGCGTACGCGGAGCTGGCGGAGCGGATCCGGAGCGTCGTGGACGACCACCTCCCCGAGACCGCCACCGTGCTGGTGGCGAGTCGGGGCGACGAGCGGCTGCTCGACCTGGGAGCGCGTACGGGCTGGCACCTGCCCCAGGACCACCAAGGCGTGTACGCCGGTCACTATCCGGGCGACGGGAGCGCCGCCATCGCCCATCTGGAGGACCTGCGGGCCCGGGGCGGCCAGTTCGTCGTGTTCCCGAGCACGTCCTACTGGTGGCTCGACTTCTACGAGGGGCTGCGGAAGCACCTGGACGAGCGCTACCGCCGGATCCTGGACGACGAGGATACGTGCGCCATCTACGCGCTCGAAGGGGCGGGGTCATGATTCGCTGCTCGATCGTCATTCCGGTCTTCAACGGCGCCGAGCTGGCCCGGGAGTGCGTGCGGAGCATCAGGCAGGATCCGCCCATGGTCCCCCACGAGATCGTGCTCGTGGACGACGGCTCCACCGACGGATCACCCGCGGTGCTCGCCCGGATCGAGGGCGCGCGCCTGGTGGCGCTGGCCGAAAACGGCGGTTTCGCGCGAGCCTGCAACGCCGGGGCGGAGGCGGCGGAGGGAGAGCTGGTCCTCTTCCTCAACAACGACACGCTGCCCCGCCCCGGCTGGCTCGACGCGCTGGCCGGATACTACGACGCCAATCCGGGGCTCGGGGCCGTCGGGAGCAAGCTGCTTTTCCCGGACGGCACGATCCAGCACGCCGGCGTGACGATCGGACAGGACGGCTTCCCACGGCACGTGTATGCCGGATTCCCGGCGGACCATCCGGCCGTGTCGCGCTCCCGCCCGTTCAAGGCGGTCACCGCCGCCTGCATGCTCGTCGACCGGCTGCGGTTCCTGGACATGGGCGGGTTCGATCCGGAATACCGGAATGGGATGGAGGACGTAGACCTCTGCCTCCGGCTGGGCGCGGCCGGCCACGAGGTCCACTACTGCGCGGACAGCGTGCTCGTCCACTACGAGTCCGTGACCCGCGGTCGAGGCACTCCGGAGATCCGGGCCGGCATCCGCCGCTTCCGAGAGCGCTGGGAGAGCGGGGCCGAACCCGACGACCTCCGGATCTATCAAGAGGACGGACTGCTCCGTATCCGCTACGAGGACACCTATCCGGCGGAGGTGGAGATTGCCCCCGAGCTGGCCACGATCGTCGGGGAGCGCGGCACCGAGTTGGACCGGCTGCTCCGCGAGCGATCACGGCAGGCCGCCGACCTGCTTCGGGACGTGGTCGAGCTGAGCGCGCGGCTCGCCGGCGCGGAGGAGCACGGGATACCGGCTTCCCCCGGGCGGAAGATGCCGGGAGCCACAGGGCTCGACCATGCCGAGATCGGCCGCCGCATCGACGAGATCGGGGCCGCCGTCCACGGGCTCCAGGTCCTGCTCTCCACCAGCGAGGCCGGAGGGGATGTCCTGCCGACGCCCCGGCTCGCCCACCGACACCTGGTCCGCCGGGTGACCGAAGCCGTGTGTCGCACGGTGCCCGAAGACCAGACGGTCCTGGTGATCAGCCGAGGGGAGGACGCCTTCCTCGAGCTGGGACGCCGCACCGGTTGGCACTTCCCGCGCGGCCCGGGCGGCGGGTTCGCCGGGCACTATCCGGCCGACGACACGGAGGCGATCCGGCACCTGGAGGAGCTCCGGGCCCGCGGTGCCGGGCATCTGGTCGTGCCCGAAGGAGCGCGTTGGTGGCTCGGGCACTACGCGGCCTTCGCCCGCCACCTGAACGAACGATACACACCCATCGAGTCGGAGGACGTCTGCGTGATCTATGCACTCTCACCAAGGAGGGCACATGTCGCCGTCCGTTGACCGCGCGGTTTCCCGGGGAGGGTATCGCGCGCTCGTGCGACGAATCCGGGGAACCGTCGACACCCATCTGCCCGCGGACGCCAGGGTGCTGACCGTGGGGAAGGGGGATCGCGAGCTGGCCAAGCTGGGAACCCGGACCACCGGACATTTCCCTCAGGACGAGGCTGGCGAGTACGCGGGTCACTACCCTGCCGACACGTCGGTCGTGATCGCGCATCTCGAGGCGCTGATCCTCACCGGGTACGACCACATCGTCTTTCCGCGCACGGCCTACTGGTGGTTCGACCACTACGCCGGGCTCGAGGAGCACCTGAACCGGCGCGGGTCGCGCGTCCGGCACCCCGGCGACCACTGCCGCGTCTGGTCGCTCCTCGGTGGCGGAGGGGCGGCGGCGAGCCGGCGTGCCCAGGCGACATCGATCGGGGCACCGGAACCGACCGCCCCCGCCCCGCCCACCGATCCCCATCTCAACGCTCGCCTCGGGCGGCTGCTCGACGCGCTGCTCGTCCCCGGCGTTCCGGTGGGGCACCTGCGCCGCCCTGCCGAGCCGGAGCTGCGCCTGCTCAACCATCCGGTGGTGAGCGTCGACCTGGCAGGTGACGACGAGCTGGATCCCGGTCCGGCCATCGAGGAGTGCGAACGCCAGGGGGCCGCCGTGATCCTCGTACTGAGCGCGGACGATCGCCTGCCCGGCGCCCGTGCCTCACAGGCCGGGGGAGCCGGCAATCCGATGCGGAGGGCCCTGGAGCAGGGGCTGCCACGCATCGCCCATCGGGCACACCTGTGCTCCCTGTACGACCTGAAGCGAGCCGGACCCGCTCCGGCTGGCCACCCTCCCGTCGAGGACTGACATGCGGAAACAGAAGGTGCTGTTCGTGGCCCACAACCATCCGGAGGTCCGGCCCGGCGGAGCCGAGGGCTATGCGCTCGAGCTCTACCAAGCGCTTCGGGACCATGACGATTTCGATCCGTACTTCGTGGCGCGGGTCGATGCCGACAGTCGGGGCGATTCGGGGCGTGGCACCCCCTTCTCGGCCGTCGGGGACGACCCCAACCAGTACTTCGTCCACACGAGCAACAAGAGCTTCGACTTCTTCACGCTCACGGCCAAAGACCAGGCGCTGCACACTCGCCACTTCCGGGACTTCCTCCTCGCGGTGGAACCGGACCTGGTGCACATCCAGCACACCCTGTTCATCGGCAACGACCTGATCACGATGATCCGGAGGACGCTCCCGGACACGCCGATCGTCTACACGCTGCACGAGTTCCTGGCCATCTGTCACCGGAACGGTCAGATGCTGCGGGCCACCGACGGGCAGAACTGCTGGACCGCGAGCCCGCGGCGCTGTCATGAGTGCTTCCCCGACATCCCGGAGCAGCGCTTCTTCCTGCGCGAGCGGCTCCTGCGCTCGCATTTCGAGCACGTGGACCTGTTTCTGGCGCCCAGCCGGTTCCTGATGGAGCGCTACAAAGAGTGGGGCATCCCCGAGGAGCGGATTCGCTTCGAGGACTATGGGCGGCTCCCCCAGCCCGTGTCGGAGGCGCCCGGTGGCGAACGACCCCGGACCCGGTTCGGCTACTTCGGGCAGTTCAATCCCTACAAGGGCGTGACGGTGGCGCTCGAGGCCATGAGCCTGATCGAGCCCGGCGTCGGCGCGCACCTGTCCGTTCACGGGGCCAACCTCGAGATCCAGCCGCAGGAGTTCCGCGACCGGTTCGAGGAACTGCTCGAGCAATCTGGCGGCAACGTGACCCTGCACGGCCGCTACCGCCAAGAGGACCTCGGCACCCTGATGGCCGAGGTGGACTGGGTGATCATCCCGTCCATCTGGTGGGAAAACTCGCCGCTGGTGATCCAGGAGGCCTTCATCCACGGGAAGCCGGTGCTGTGTAGCGACATCGGCGGGATGGCGGAGAAGGTGGGGGACGGAGTGAACGGCCTCCATTTCCGGGTAGGGGACGCGAGCAGCCTCGCCGACACCATCGAACGAGCGGCCACCACCCCTGGCCTCTGGGACCGTCTCCGAGCCGGCGTCCCCGAGATCTATCCCATGGAGCGCCATGTGGCGGCGCTCACCGAAATCTACCAGGAGCTCCTCGGAGCTCTCGTGACGGCGGAGTAGACGCAGTGGAGCACAGCACCGGATCGACCGTGCCGGTCGAGATCGTCGACGAAAACCCCGACGTGCTCGGGATCCTCGAGGCCCGGGTGGGCACGTCGCTGCGGGCCGCTTCCTGGCTGAGCGACCGCCTGCTGCTTCTCGTCTTCCACACGCGGCGCTACCGCGACTGGGACCCCGAGATCACGGTGCGCCTGGAGGGCGGCGACCGCCCTCTGCTGACGCGCGGCTGCAGATTCCCAGCGGACGAGGACGGCGCGGTCGAGGGGCGGGCGCTGCTCGTAATCGTCCCCGACGGGGTCGTGGGGATGCGGGCCCCCCGCATCGAAGTCGAGGTGCGCAGTTGGCGACGGTCGATCACGGTGGATCCCGGACAGTTGGCCGACAGACTCGTGGACGCGCGCTCCATCCTCCGCAGTGAGCTCGCGGACCTCCCGGACGCTCCCCGCGCGGAAATCCTCGGGCTCCTGGCCTCCTCGTCCGAATGGCACTCGGCAAACGGGGGCGGCCTGAGCCTGTCGCTGGCCTTGAACCAGGTGCGCAACGGACTTCGGGAGCCGTATCCCCTGGCCGTCACCGGCCGTGACCACCCCCAGGGTCTCGCGGTCGATCTGTTGCTGTCCCTGGACGACCGTTCGTTCTGGATACAGGGCTGGCATCGCGATGCCGACGGCGCGGCCGAGCGGCTGCTCGCGGTCGCGCCCGAAGGGCTCACGTTCGACGTGCTCCCCGGCGCCTACGCGTACGACCGGCCAGACGTGCGCGCGCTCTACGACATCCGCCACTCGAGCAAAGACGAGCGCTCCGGGTTCATCCACTACTTCCGGCTGTCGGCTCCCAGCCGGCTGAGCGAGGGTTGGCTCTGCGAGCTGCACAGCCGCGTCGGGAGCGTGATCGAGGCCCCGGTCCCGGCGGTCCTCCGCGATCCCGTCGAGGCGCGCAACCGCATCCTGAGCGAGTTGGCCAGGGCAGACCAGTTCGAGACACTGGCCCGCAATCACGTTCATCCCGCCCTCTCGCGGATGCGTGAGGGCGAGGTTGCCGACGTGGGTGTCGAGGTCACCAGGGTCTTCGGACGGCCGCCGAAGGAACCCGAGATCTCGTTGGTCCTTCCGCTCTACCGCCGGCTCGACATGCTCGAGCACCAGTTCGCGCAGTTCGTGCACGATCCGGGCATGGCGGAGGCCGAGATCGTGCTGGTGTTGGACGCGCTGGAACAGCACGAGTCCGTCGAGCGACGCGCGCGGGATCTCCACGAGCTCTACGGCATCCCGTTTCGCCTCGTGGTGCTGAACCGCAACAGCGGCGTGTCGCTCGCCTTCAACCTCGGGGCGCACACGGCGCGCGGCCGACTGCTCGTGCTCATGCACTCGGACGTGCTTCCGGTCCGTCCGGGCTGGCTGGAGGCTATGGCGTCCCAACTGGCGCGGGTGCCCGAGGCAGGCGCCGTCGGTCCACGGCTGCTCTACGAGGACGGGACCATCCAGAGCGCGGGACTCTTCTTCCGCGAGGGAGACGACGCCCGCGGATGGGAGGCTGCCCACCTGCTCCGCGGCATGCACGGGGAGTTTCCGGTAGCCAGGCAATCGAGGGCCGTCGCGGCCGTATCGAGCGCCTGCATGATGATCGCCCGCGACCGGTTCCAGGAGATCGGCGGATTCCGGGCCGACTTCGTCCAGGGTGGATACGAGGACGCCGACCTCTGTCTCCGGCTGGCCGAGCGGGGCTACGAGAGCTGGTACACGGCGGGCGCCGAGCTCTTCCACCTGGAGGGGCACTCCTATCCGGACGGCCTGAAGGCCATGGCCAACCACTACAACCGTTGGCTCCACAATCGTACCTGGGGCGCGCGCATGGAGGGAGTGCGGAGCCGCCACCCCGTGCGTGGCATGACCCCGCAACCCCGTCCGCGGACCGAGCCCGCACCGGAAACGGAGGAGGGACGATGA
>JAHEKN010000236.1 GCA_024638305.1 Gemmatimonadota bacterium
GGCTCCCGCCTGCTGGATCAGCAGCCTGAGATCGGATTTCCGGTAGCGCGCCTTGCCCTGAAGGAACCTGCCGAAGGCGCGCGCCGCCTCCCCCAGGAACTCGAGTTCGTCGAGCGCTCCATCGTAGACGCTCATGCCGAATCGCCCTACCCGGGTCAGCGGCGAACCCCTGGACTCTTCGGTCCGGGCTCCTCGTTCCGGTACCGCCCGGGCCAACTCCACGAGGCGGCGCACCCCGTCCGGGAGACCAGCTCGGTCCACGGGAATGCTCCGGTCCTCGGCGGCATCTTCGACGCGCATCAGAAAGGTGAGGACGCTGCTGTCCCAGCCCTCGATGGCCGCCGAATCAAAGTGAACTCCTCCGGGCGCCGCAGGACCGTCGAGGGCCGCCTCGACAGCGGTCGTTCCCGGCAGGAGCCCCGACATCTGCCACGTGCCCCCGAGTCCGACGATGAGCCGGTCGCCTTCGTGGTGCAGCGAGACCTTTGCGAGGTCCCTGGCCTCCGAATCCGCCGCGCCGCGCCTGGCGGGCATCAGGGGCCGTCGGCGGGTGGGGCTGCCCCCCCGGGGTCCTCGGAACCCGACTCGTCGCCCGGGGCTTCCTCGAAGGGCGCCGGGGCAGGCTCACCGTGACTGCGGACGGGGCTCGAGTCGGCCCCCGGCGGCACGACGACCGACAGATTGGCCACGGTCTCCGTGACCGGCATCTCCACCCTCGGAAGGTACTCGGAAAACGTCTCACCGTAGATCTCCCAGACGGTGACCCACAGGGCGGCGACGATCGGCCCGATGATGAAGCCGGTGGCCCCGAAGGCGACGATGCCCCCCAGGGTGCTGATCAGCACGAGCAGATCGGACATCTCCGTATCCCGGCCGACGAGCCTGGGCCGGAGGACGTTGTCGACCATGCCCACCACCAGCGCGCACCACAGAGCAAGGGCGATCGCTTTGCCACCGAGTCCGACGGCGAACAGGTAGATCACCGCCGGTATCCAGATGAGGGCCGTCCCGACGCCCGGGATGATCGACAGGATCATCATCACCACGGACCAGAAGGCCCACCCCTGAATGCCGGCAACCCAGAACCCTAGACCGCCCAGTCCACCCTGGATGACCCCGATCACGAGCGTCCCTTTGATCGTGGCTCGGGCCACAGACACGAACTTGGCCACCAGGCGGTTCTCGGCATCGGGAGCGAGCGGGATGTAATAGAGGATCCGGGCCATGTACGCCTTGCCGTACAGGAGGAAGAAGAACATGGCGTACAGCATGATGAACAACTGAAAGAAGAACACCGCCGTCCCGCGGCTCGCAGCGGCGACCGACCCTACCAGAAACGTCCCGAGCCGTCCGGCGAACTCCGCCGCCTTCGTCGAGATCAGGTCCTGATACGGCTGGATCGTCTCCCAGAAAGGCAGGCGCTGCAGCAGACCGTCAAGCTGATTCGTCTGCGAGAGCTCTCGCTCTACCCAGGGACCGACGGATGCGCTGACGTCCACGGCCTGTGACACGACCACACCGAGGAAGGCCGAGAGAGGCACCACGAGCACGACTATGAACAGGAGGATCGTGAGCACCGCGGACGCCGGTTTCCTGCCACCCATCTGATTCCCGAGTCTCTTGTAGAGCGGGTGCAGCATCCCGCTGAAGATGGCGGCCAGGAAGAGGGTCTCGATGAAGCCCGAGACCATGCGGTAGAAGATGACCGTGATGACGAGAGCCAACCCGATCAGGAAGACTCCCTCCAGGCGCTTTCTCTCCTTCAATTCCGCCATTCGCGTTCTCCGGAGCCCAGGGAAGCTGGCTTGGGATCGTTCTAAGGTTCGCCATTCAGCGGACAGCCGCAATCCCGGCGATCGCTTTTCTTTCCGCAGCCTCCGCCTTATCCTCCCCGACCGAACCCGGGCGCACCCCGGCATCACGAGGCGTCACCCGTTCGACCGCTTCTGGGAGGAAGAAGGCCCATGGATCCGAGCACCGGAAAACCGCGTGACACCTGGGGCTCCAAGGTCGCGTTCGTTCTCGCCGCCGCGGGAAGCGCGGTGGGCCTCGGGAACATCTGGGGTTTCCCCACGGTCGCGGGTCAGAACGGTGGCGCGGCGTTCCTGCTGATCTACCTGGCCGCCGTGGCTCTCATCGGAGCGCCCGTCATGCTGGCGGAGCTCATCGTCGGCCGGCGCACGCAGCGGAACCCCGTGGGCGCATTCAAGGCGCTGGCTCCACGGACGATGTGGGTGGTGGTCGGCGGCCTCGGCGTGTTCACGGGCATCGTGATCCTGAGCTTCTATTCCGTCATCGCCGGGTGGACGCTGTCGTACATCTTCAAGACGATTGCCGGGACGTTCCAGGCCGGCGTGGACACGGAAGCCATCTACAACGACCTGGCGGGAAGCGCGGTCCCCGCGATCTCGTGGCACCTGCTGTTCATGGTCATCACCGTATACGTGGTGCTGGGCGGTGTTCGGGACGGTATCGAACGCTGGACCAAGGTTCTGATGCCTGTCCTGTTCGGTCTGCTGGCGCTTCTCGCGTTCCGTGCCGTGACGCTGTCCGGGGCAGGAGCCGGCCTCGACTTCTATCTCCGGCCGGATTTCAGCAAGGTCACGGGCGCCGTGATCCTCTCGGCCATCGGGCAGGCCTTCTTCAGCCTCAGTCTCGGCATGGGGGCCATGATCACCTACGGCTCGTACGTGTCGAAGCGGGACGATCTCGTCTCCTCGGCCGGTTGGGTGACGTTGGCGGATACGACGATCGCCATACTGGCCGGGCTGATCATCTTCCCCACCCTGTTTCATGCGGGCCTGGAGCCCGGAGCGGGCGGACCTGGAATGGTGTTCGTCGTACTGACCTCTCTGCTGTCGTCGATCCCGCCGGCCCCGTACGGCGGCATCGTATTTGGCACAGGGTTCTTTATGCTTCTCGGAATCGCGGCCCTGACGTCGAGCGTATCCCTACTCGAGGTCGTCACGTCGTGGGCGGTGGACGAGCGAGGCATGTCGAGGCGCAAGGCCGCCATCACGCTCGGTTCGATCGCGTTCCTGCTCGGGATCCCGAGTGCCCTGGCGAATGGGGCCGTTCCGTGGCTCACGAACCTGCCCGGGGTCGGCATGGACTTCCTGAGCTTCCTGTTCATGCTGTTCGGGCAGTACTCCCTCGTCATCGGGGCCCTGCTGATCAGCCTGTTCGTCGGTTGGGTGTGGGGTGTGAAGGCCGCCGGAGAAGAGGTGCGGGAGAACGACGGCGAGTTCCCGCTCGGCAGGACGTGGGGATTCCTGATCCGCTTCGTCGCCCCGAGCGCGATCGTCGCGATCCTGGTGAAGATGGTGGTCGACCTGGTCTGATGTTGGCGAGCTGATCCGACGTCGGCCCGCCGTGGACTCGGCCGGTCAGCCCACCTTCCAGGTCCGGCCACCGTACAGCAGGTCCGCCAGCCCTCGCCCCTCGGACTCGGGCTCGACCTGGGCCAGCACCTGATGATCGAACGTTGCGGCCGGATCCCGGTACAGGACCCCCAGCGCCATCGGGAAACCCGGGGGCTCGAGGGCGGCCAGCATCGTCGCCAGCATCCGGTTGGTCTCATCGTGCACGAGGACGTCCGCCTCGGTGACGCCGTTCACGCCCGGCCGCACCACCTCCAGCGTCCACGTTGCCGGATCGAGCCGCAGCCCCCGGTCCCGCTCCACGCCGAACAGCAGCGGCTGGCCGTGCTCCACGAGCAGCTGGTTCTCCTTCGCCACCGCCTTGTCGGTGAAGTCCGCGAACGTGGCGTCGTTGAACACGATGCAGTTCTGGAAGATCTCGACGAACGACGTGCCCCGGTTCGCGTGCGCCTGTTTGAGCACGTCCACCAGGTGCCCCATGTTGATGTCCACCGACCGGGCGACGAACCGTGCCCCGACGCCGAGCGCCATGGTAGCCGGACTGATCGGATTGGCTACCGACCCGCGGGGCGTGGTGGGGGACAGCGTTCCCCGCTTCGAGGTGGGCGAGACCTGCCCCTTGGTCAACCCGTAGATCTCGTTGTTGAACAGGATGATGTTGAGATCGATGTTACGGCGCAGGGCGTGGACCAGGTGGTTTCCGCCGATGCTCAGTCCGTCGCCGTCCCCCGTGATGACCCAGACGTCGAGGTCCGGATTCGCCAGCTTGGTGCCCGTGGCCACCGCCGGGGCCCGGCCGTGGATCGTGTGAAAACCGTAGGTGGCCATGTAGTACGGAAACCGCGACGAACATCCGATCCCCGATATGAACACGCTCTCTTCTCGCGGCACCTCGAGGTCGGCCAGGGTCTTCTGGATCGCCTTGAGAATGGCGTAGTCGCCGCATCCCGGGCACCAGCGAACCTCCTGGTCGGACGCGAAGTCCCTGGGCTTGAGTTGGGGCAGCACGCTGTGGCTCATGCGGTCCTCTCGGTCTCGAGCAGGCGGCCGATGGCGGCCTCGATGTCGGCGATCCGGAATGGACGACCCGCGACGCGGTTCAGGCCCTCGGCCGGAATCAGATAGGTGCTTCGCAGCATGGCCAGGAGCTGGCCCGTGTTCAGCTCCGGAACGAGCACACGTTCAAAACGTGCCAGGAGATCTCCCAGGTTCCGGGGGAACGGCGACAGGTAGCGCAGATGAATGTGCGACACGTCGAGGCCCTTTCCCCGAGACCTCTCCACCGCCTTGAACAGGGAGCCGTAGGTGGATCCCCATCCGACCACGGCCAGGGAACCTTCGGGGGGACCCAGTTCTACGCCCTGCTCGGGGATGTCGTCCGCGA
>JAHEKN010000237.1 GCA_024638305.1 Gemmatimonadota bacterium
GGTCGTCGAACGTGAACTCGATGCCCATGATCCGGTAGTGACTCGCGCCCGGATCGGTGCGGAGCGCAGGCTCGTAGCCCTGCTGGCTCACGACGCGTGCCAGGTTGGCGCTCGCCGCGGCGCCTGGCGTCATGCGGCCGCCGGGCAAGTTGGTGTCCGTGGTAATCGTGATCCATCCAGAGCCGGATTTGGCACGCAGATCGAACTCGCCCATGAAGGTCGCGCCCGCCTGCAGCAGGATGATGTCTCCCCTTTGGGCTTGATCGAGGGCGGCTTGCAGATTGTCGCCCTGGTTCACCCGAATGGTGTTCCCAGTCGGGGGGACGTAGCTCGTGTTCACGTAGTCGCGCGGGAGCTCGGGCGACCCGGATGGTGGTGGCGGTGGAGGGGGCGGAGGGGGCGGCGCCGAGCCGCTCTGGACGCTCACGGTCTCCGATCCGGTGACGCCGCCTCCGCTTCCCTCGCCGCTCGAGCCGGCTCCGCCGGTGTTGCCGCTGATCTGAGCAGAGCCCGCCGTCACGCCCTGCACCATTCCACCGCTCGACACGGTAGCGACCCCGGTATTCGACGATGACCAGGTCACCGTCACGCCCGGAACCGCCACCCCGTTCGAGTCCGCAGCGGTCGCCTGCATTTGCAGCGACGCTCCCTCGTCCACGGTGGGGTTGTTGGGGGAAAGGTCGAGCTGGGCGACGATCTGGCGGGAGTTCACCGACTCGCCGTCGGACTTCCCGGAGGCACGAGCCTCGATGATGGCGGTCCCGACGCCACGGCTCACGACCCTACCCAAGGCGTCGACAGTCGCGATGCTCGCGTCCTGGCTCGACCAGGTGAACGTCACCCCCCCGATCGGCGAGCCGGAGGCGTCGAGCGCCTGTGCCTGATAGTTCGCCGTGTCGCCGATCGCATTGAGTGTCTGGGGTGGGGTCGTGATGACCACGCTCGACACGTCTCTCGTTACGTCAACCGTCGCCGACCCCGTGATGCCGTCGGTCGCGGCGCTGATTGTGGCGGTCCCCGCCGCGACACCCGTAACCAGACCGGAGCCACCGACCGTGGCTACCGCGCCATCTGAGGATGACCAGGAAAACGATTTGCCCGGCACGGGATTGCCGGACGCGTCCAGGGCGGTTGCGGCCATCTGGAGCGTCTGTCCGGCATTCACCGTGGCGCCGGTGGGCGTCACCTGCACCGACGCGACACCAGCCGCTTGGGCCGTCGAGGTGAACGTGACCGGTGAGAGGCTTCCCACCAGTGCCCTCACCTGGTTGACGCCCGCGTTGCCGCCGAGCGTGTAGCTCACACGGGCCCGTCCGGCGCCGCCGGTCTTGCCGGAGTTCGCTGACAGCGAGCCTCCACCCGAGACGATGGACCAGGCCACGTCGACATTCGGAAGAGGATTCCCGGAACCGTCGAGCACCTTGACCTCGAATTCCTGGGGGAGCAGGCTCCCCACCGGTCCGGACTGCCCGTTTCCGCCGTAGATGGAGAGCGAGGCCGGGCCCACGGATTGTACCGTGATCTGCGCGCTGCCCGTCACGTTGCCGGACTTGGCGACGATCTGGGCCGTGCCCACACCGACTCCGCGCACGACGCCGCTGCCCGCGTCCACCGAAGCGACCGACTCGTCGGAGGACGACCATCTGATGTTTCCGCTGTTCACGGAGTTGCCGAATTTGTCGACGGCGTCCGCGGTAAGCGTGGTCTGCTGGCCCGTCCCGATGGTGGCGGACGACGGGGTCACCACCACGATCTTGCTCTTGGCCGCCTGGGCCGACGCGAGGAACCAGGTCTCGACATGCCCGTCCAGCGGGCGCACCGTGGTCCGCTGCGAGCCGGCGTCCGCTCCCAACCGCCAGCTCATCGTGGCGACGCCCTGCGCGTCGGCGACCGACGTGACCGTGCCGCCGTTCGAGCCGGAACCGTCCATTTCGGCGGACCCGGACTCGAAGATCCATTCGACCGCGGCGTTGGGAACGGCGTTCCCCTGCTCGTCGACCACGCGGACGGTCAGTTGCTGTGGGAGCGCTTGGTCCACGACGCCGTGCTGGTTGTCCCCGCCTAGCAACTCGAGGCGGTCCTCTTCTCCGCCCGACTCCGCCCGGGCACGAAGCAGAACGGTCTCGACACCCTGAGCCGACGCCACGAGCGCGTTGTCGCCCGCCTGTGGGCCGAGGCGCCAAACGGCGTTGGCGGACCCGTCGGGACCGGTTATGACCGTGCGCGGGAAGACGCTTCCGCCCCCCATCTCCACCGAAAAGGAAACGCTGACACCGGGGACCGGGAGGCCACCGCGATCGACAACCCGCACGCCTACGCCCGGCAACGAAGCGCCTACGCGTCCGGTCATCTCCCCGTCGAACAGCGGGCGCAGATCGGACGGCGTCGGGAATACCACGACCGGTGCCTGCACGGTTTGGTCACCAAAGCGCGCCGTGATCAAGGCAGACCCCGGCTGCTTGGCCGTGATCGCGCCTGTCCCGGAGACCGACGCGATTCCAGGGGCCGAGCTGGTCCATTCGGCTTTGCCCGGGACGGACGTCATGAGCGTCCCGTCCTTCTTCATCAGGTGCAGACTGAACCACCCTGATTGGCCGTCGTCCAGGATGAGCTCGGTCGGAGCGATCTGTAGATCTCCGACGAGGAGGTCCGTGAACTCGAGGGCGGGCCCGAGTGCATCGGACCGGCAGGAGGCTACGAGAACGGAGGCGATCAGGAGCGCACCGAGATAGCTGTAGAAGCCGGAGCGCGCTGGAAAAATCGGTCGCTTGGGCACAGGTCTGAACCGGGCTCGGGTAAAACGCCTGGGCCCGCGGTCACGACTCCGATGGCCCAGCAACTCCCGGGACGGGGGACCGGCGACAGCAGCCTGGGGGAAGGCATCGCGGGTCCGACGAGGATGTCCCGACGGGCCCTGTCAACGACGGCCCGTGGGGAGGGGCCGTTTGCAACGGGCGGACCGTTTGACCGGAATTACGTCGAAGCGTCTGTGCCTTTTTCGCGACCTACAGTGCTATGCCACTGTGCAACAACGCTTTACTGCGATTGTATGATGTCAAACATGATCAAATATTGCATGGTGCAAGTGCAACGGGCATTCTGAGAATTCGGACGGTCGGAAAAAAAGTGCGAGCGTGATGCGTCACGCAGAGACCGCTAGGGGTAGGTTCCCCGCTCCCGATCGACGGCTCCCGGACGACGCAAGGAAGATGGACAGCACGACGAGGCGCCAGAGCACGGCGCTGTGGTCCCGCCTCCCCCGCTCGTGCTCCCGGGCCACTCGATCGACCGCTGCCGGGTCCACGTACTGGTAAATGGCGGCGGTGGGATCGAGCAGCGCGTCCACGCGATAGCGGAGCTCGCCACGAAACCATTTCGCCAACGGAACCCCGAACCCTTGCTTGCGCTTGTCGAACACGTGAGCCGGCAGGGCGGCCCGCATCGCCTCCCTCAGGACCCACTTTCCCTGCCCCTGGACCTTGAGCGCCTGAGGGAGCCGACCCGCGAGCTCGACCATGCGGTGGTCGAGCAAAGGGACTCGCGCCTCCAGGGAGACCGCCATCGACATTCGATCGACCTTGGTCAGGATGTCTCCCGGCAGATACGTCATCGTGTCGACCAGCATGATCTGGCTGGCGTAGTCGCGCGGCCCGGCCCGATCGAACCACGGGTCGAGGAGCCCGTCGAGCCCTGGCAGCAGCCCCGCGATCTCGGGGCGCGCCAGCCCACCGAGGGCTGGCGTCAGGGGCCACGCCACCATGCCGGCGTACCGCCCGCGGCGCGTCCGCGAGTACTCGAGGATCCGCTGGCGTCCGAAGGTCGCATGTGGGAGATGCCGGCCCACTGCGGCGGCCAGCGCGCGCACGGGTCGGGGGAGGCTCGGATCTCGGCTGAGCGCGCTCTGGTAGCGTGTATACCCACCGAACAGCTCGTCTCCACCGTCTCCCGAGAGAGAGACCGTCACCTCCCGGCGAGCGAGCTCGGAGACCAGAAAGGTCGGGATCGCGGAAGAGTCGGAGAACGGCTCGTCGAAGGCCGTGGCCACGCGCTCGATCAGGGCGTCCACGTCGGGGCGGACGATCAGCTCGGTGTGTTCGGTCCCGAGAGCGTCCGCCACGATGCGCGCGTCCCCGGCCTCGTTGAATTCGGGCTCCTCGAAACCGATTGAAAACGTCTTCACGGGCCGGTCCATCAGCCGAGCCATCGTGGCCACCACGGTGGACGAATCGATGCCGCCGGAGAGAAACGCCCCCAACGGAACGTCCGCCACGAGCCGCGCGCGGACGGCATCCTCAAGGAGCTCTCGCACGCGCGAGATTCCCTCCTCCGCATCGATCCCGGGGTCCTGCTCCACCACGGGGGTCCAATAGCGCTCGATCCGTATCCCTTCCGCGGCACTCCAGGTGAGTGTCTCCCCCGGCTCGAGCTTTCGAACGTCCTGGTAGATCGATAGGGGCTCGGGGACGTACCCGAGGGCCAGGTAGTAGGCCATGGCACGTGGATCGACCGAGCTCACGAAGTCCTCGAGCGCCAGGAACGACTTGAGCTCCGAAGCGAACGCCACGCCGCCCTCGGAGGGCCAGTAGTAGAGCGGCTTTATCCCCAGTCGGTCGCGGGCCAGAAGAAGCCTCGAGCGGCCTGCGTCCCAGATGGCGAACGCGAACATGCCGTTGAGCTCGTGCACGAGGTCCCGTCCCCGGTCCTCGTACAGATGCACGATCGTCTCCGTGTCGCTCACCGACCGGAAGCGGTGGCCAGCC
>JAHEKN010000061.1:0-6915 GCA_024638305.1 Gemmatimonadota bacterium
CGTGTTGGTCCACCCGACGGCGGCCACCCCGCTCCTGAGCACGTAGGCCACGACCACGCCGTATGCCACCGCCGCCCCCAGCCAGATGGGCACGTTCCCGTCGGTGACGGCGTTGATGACGATGGCGGCGCCGCGCATCTGCAGCGTCACGTAGGGGACGAACGCCAGCACCGTCAGCGTGGCGATCAGCACGGACAGCGTCTTCGAGGGGAACCGGCCGACCACCAGTTGCGCCTGCGTGACGTAGCCGAACCGGCGCCCCAGCCCCGCCGCCCTCGGTCCCAGCCAGTACCAGACGGTCATGCCCATGACGCCGTAGGCCAGGATGTAGAACGCGGCCGCACCTCGTGAATAGGCCCATCCCGGACCGCCCAGGAACGCGAACGACGAAAAGACGGACGCGCCCGTGACGAAGTACATGACGAGCAGCCCGAAATCGCGGTCGCCCGCCACGTAGCCCTGAACCCCCTTGGACGCCCGTCTCCCGGCGTAGAGTCCGATCCCGAGCGTCACCCCCAGGTAGACGAGGATGATGACCGTGATGAGGTGCCAGCGCTCCATCAGTCTCCGTCCTCGTCGCGGGTCACGGCCCGGTCGAGGAGCACGAGCAGCACGAAGCCCAGCACGACCCACATGGCCACCCACGCCAGGTTGAACGGAAGCCCGAGGATCAGCGGCTCGACCCGGTTCGCGGGCACGGCGCCCGGCCAGGTGGTCGCCACCGCGAAGAGCACCACGTACGCCTGGGTCAGGCGTCGGAGGATGGGTTCGCTCACGGGCTCCGCCTCAACTGCCGATCCACTCGGGGTCCCGCTTCTCCACGAAGGCCGTCACGCCTTCCCGACCGTCGTCGCTCGCGAAGGCGGCGAGGAAGAGCTCCTTCTCGAGATCGAGGCCCGCCGCCAGGGGCGTCTCCAGAGCCGCTCGTACCGCCTGCTTTCCCAGCCGAAGCGCGAGGGGACTCCAGCGCGCCATCCTGCCGGCAACCTCGCGCGCCTTCTCCAGGTGCGCGCCCTCCTCGGTGAGGAACTCGACGAGGCCGATGCGGTGGGCTTCCGTCGCATCAACCAGGTCCCCGCAGAGCGAGATGCGGAGCGCGTGGCCCGGTCCCACCAGCCGCGTGAGGCGCTGCGTTCCGCCACCGCCCGGGATCAGGCCCAGCCTGATCTCGAACTGGCCGAAGCGGGCGGTCGTGTCAGCCACGCGCAGGTCGCAGGCCAACGCCAGCTCGGAGCCGCCCCCGATGCAGAATCCGTGGACCGCCGCGATGACGGGCTTCGGAAAGTCGGCCACGGTCTCGTAGATCCGGCGCCGCTGGTAGACGGCGCGTTGCTCCGCCGGGGTTCGCGCCGCGAACTCGGACACGTCGGCGCCGGCAGCGAACGCCTTGTCGCCCGCTCCGTGCAGAATCACGACCTTGACCGCGTCGTGATCGGCGAGCCCGGCGAACGTCTCCATGAGCTCACGTCTGACCGTGCCGTTCAGGGCGTTGAGCTTGTCGGGGCGGTTCAGCCGCACGAGAGCGAGAGGGTCCTCCACCGTCACCGCGATCGTCTCGAACTCCACGGCCCCCTCCCGCTCAGTCGTTCCAGTCGTAGAAGCCCCGCCCGCTCTTCTTGCCCAGCCGTCCCTCGGCCACCATGCGCTCCAGGATGGCCGGTGGCCGGAACCGCTCCGATCCCGTGGTCTCGTGCATGTACCGCGCGATGGCGAGGCGCACGTCGAGCCCCACGAGGTCGGTGAGCTTGAGCGGACCGAGCGGATGACGGTAGCCCAGCTCCATGGCCTTGTCGATGTCCGCGGCGCTCGCCACGCCGTCCTCGACCATGCGCATCGCCTCGAGCCCGAGGATGATGCCCAGGCGGGACGACGCGAACCCGGGAGAGTCCTTGACCACGATGGGCTCCTTGCCCAGCCGCCGCGCGAACGTCACCGCAGCGGCCAACGAATCGGCCGACGTGGCGGGGCCATGTACCACCTCCACCAACTGAAGGATGTGGACGGGATTGAAGAAGTGGAGGCCCAGGAAACGCTTGGGGTCCGGGGCGCTCTCGGAGAGCGCGGCAATGGAGAGCGACGACGTGTTGCTCGCCACCAGGCACCCTGCGGGCGCGGCCTCCCCGATTCTCCGCAGGAGGTCCGACTTGAGCTCCAGGTCCTCCGGGACCGCCTCGATCACCAGACCCGCGCCGGACACCGCGGTCACCAGGTCGGAGCTTCCGGAGAGCCGCATGAGGGCCGCATCGCGGTCCGCAGCGTCGACTTTCCCCAGCTCCACGCCCTTGTTCAGGTTGGCCTTCACGCGGGACAGCCCGGCGGCCACCCGAATGTCGTCCACGTCCACCAGCACCGTGTCGTATCCGCTGAGGGCACACACGTGCGCAATCCCATGCCCCATGGTCCCCGCTCCGATCACGACCACGGTGGTCTCGTGCGGACCGAGCGGCCCGACCTCGGACGGCGCCCCGGCGGCCGAGCGCGGATCGGGGCCCTCGCTCATGCGCCCTCTACGACCATGGCGATGCCCTGACCCACACCGATGCACATGGTGGCGAGGCCGTGAGCAGCGCCGCGCCTCTTCATCTCATGGACGAGCGTGGTGAGGATGCGTGCGCCCGAGCATCCGACGGGGTGTCCCAACGCGATGGCTCCGCCGTTCACGTTGACGCGCGCCGGATCGAGCTCGAGCTGCTCCAGGCACGGGAGGGCCTGCGCGGCGAACGCCTCGTTCAGCTCGACCAGATCCAGGTCCGCGGCCGCCAGCGCCGCTCGTCGCAACGCGGTACGCGACGACGACACCGGGCCCATGCCCATGCGGTGTGGCTCCAGCCCCGCAACGCCGGTGGACACGATGCGGGCGACGGGCTCCAGACCGAGCTCCTTCCCCGCGGAATCCGACACGACCAGCAGCGCCGCCGCGCCGTCGTTGATGCCGGAGGCGTTGCCCGCCGTCACCGTGCCCCCCTGCTTGAACACGGGTCGGAGACGGGCGAGTGTGTCGAGCGTCGTCTCCGGGCGAGGATGCTCGTCCGCGGACACCATCACCGGGTCGCCCTTCCGCACCGGAATCGTGACGGGGACGATCTCCGCCTCGAACCGACCGGACTTCATCGCGTCGGCGGCCCGCCGCTGGCTCTCGAGCGCGAACGCGTCCTGCGCCTCGCGCGTCACGCCGAACTCGGCCGCCACCAACTCCGCGGTCTCGCCCAGCCCGATGGTCCACTGGTCCGGAAGCGCCGGGTTGACGAATCGCCACCCGAGCACCGTGTCGGCCATGGGCGGGACCCCACGGGGGTAAGCACGATCCGGCTTGAGCTGGACGAAGGGCGCGCGGCTCATGCTCTCCACGCCGCCACAGACGAACACGTCGCCCTCACCGGCGCGGATGGCGTGAAACGCCAGCGCCGCCGCCTGCAGCCCGGAGCCGCAGAGACGGTTGACCGTCTGGCCCGGCACCGTGACCGGCAGGCCGGCCCTCAGGAGAGCCATCCGCGCCACGTTGCGGTTGTCCTCGCCTGCCTGGTTCGTACAGCCGAACACCACGTCGTCGATGGTCGCGGGATCCACCCCCGCGCGCGCCATCAGAGCCTCGATGGTCACGGCCGCCAGGTCGTCCGGACGCACCGGCGCCAGCGCGCCCCCGTGGCGGCCGATGGGGGTCCGCACCGCGTCGACGATCCACGCCTCCCTCACGGCCGGCCTCCCCGGGAGGGGCGCCCGCGATCGCGGCCGTCACGCCGGATGCGCCGACGCACGCGTCGCCCGGCCTCAGTCATCGAGGGCGACCCAAACGCTCTTGGTCTGCGTGTACTTGTCGAGCGCCGCCTCGTAGCCCAGGTCGCGGCTGAATCCGCTCTGCTTGTACCCGCCGAACGGGGAGGCCGAATCGTAGCGGTTGTACGTGTTGATCCAGACCGTGCCGGCCTGCACCTCGCGGGCGAAGCGATGGGCCTTGCCCACGTCCCGGGTCCACACGCCCGCCGCCAGGCCGTAAATGGTGTCGTTGGCCTTGGCGATGGCGTCGTCGACGTCTTCGAACGGCATGACCGCTGCCACCGGCCCGAAGATCTCCTCCTGCGCGATGCGCATCGTCGACTCCACGTCCGCGAACACGGTGGCCGTCACGAAGTACCCTTTGCCGTTCACGTCCGTGCGCTCGCCGCCTGTCACCAGCCGGGCACCCTCGGACTTCCCCGCCTCCACGTAGGACAGGACCCGCTCGAGTTGCTCTTCCGAGACGATCGCGCCCAGTCGCGTGGTCTTCTCCATCGGATCGCCCACGGTCATGGACTCGGCCCGGGAGGCCAGCTCGCCCACGAAGTCGTCGTAGATGGAACGCTCCACGAGGATGCGCGAGCCCGCCGCGCACACCTCTCCTTTCCCGTAGAAGATCCCGGTCGAGGCCCCCCGGACCGCCGCCTTCAGATCGGCGTCCGCGAACACCACGTTGGGCGACTTCCCACCCAGCTCGAGCGACACCTTCTTGAGCGTCTCGGACGCCTCCCGCATGACGGTCTTCCCCACCGGCGTCGAGCCCGTGAAGGCGATGGCGTCTACGCCCGGATGGCGCACCAGCGCCGCTCCCGCCGTCTCCCCGAACCCCGGCACCACGTTCAGCACCCCGGGCGGGACCCCGGCCTGGGTGGCCAGCTCCCCGAGGCGGAGGGCGGTGAGCGGCGTCTGCTCGGCCGGCTTGAGCACCACGGCGTTCCCGCAGGCCAGCGCCGGGGCCACCTTCCACGCCGCCTGGGACAGGGGGAAGTTCCAGGGGATGATGGCGCCCACCACGCCCACGGGCTCGCGGAGCGTGTAGTTGAGGAAGGGCCCGCTCACGGGAATGGTGGCGCCGTGGATCTTGTCCGCCATTCCCGCGAAGTAGCGGAAGTTCTCCACGACGGAGGGGAGGTCGATCCGCCGGGCCTCGAAGTAGGGCTTGCCGTTGTCGTGCGTCTCGATGGTCGCCAGCTCGTCGGCGTTGGCCTCGATCAGGTCGGCCAGACGCCAGAGCAGCGCGCTGCGCTCGTGCGGGCCGATGTCGCGCCATTCGCTGGCCACGAACGCCGCGCGGGCCGCGGCCACGGCACGGTCGACATCGGCGGCGCGCGCTTCCTGCACTTCCGCCAGCACGTCGCCGCTGGCCGGGTTCCGGACCGGGAAGGTGGACCCCTCATCGGAGTCCACCCATTCGCCCCCGATCCAGAGCCGGGTGGGGATCTGCATGTTCGGCTCCTCGGTGATCCGTTTGCGCGCCTCAGCGGCCCTTGAACTGGGGCTTCCGCTTCTCGACGTAGGCGTTCAGGCCCTCGCGCGCGTCCTCGCTCTGGAAGAGCTGCTGCTGAAGCTCGCGCTCGACCGCGAGCGCCGTCTCGAACGGGATCTCGACTCCCGTCTGAACGGCGCGCTTTATCGCGCCGATGGCCTTGGACGCCATGTGGGGCGGAGCGAAGCGGCCGGCGTACTCCATGATCTTGTCCATGAACTCGGCGTGGGTCTCGGTCGCCCAGACCTGGTTCACGATGCCGAAGTGCTCCGCGCGCTCGAAGTCGAACATGTCGCCGGTGGCCATCATCTCGATGGCCCGCGACTTCCCGACCAGGCGCCCGAGCCGCTGCGTGCCGCCCGTTCCCGGCAGGACGCCGAGGTTGACCTCGGGGAGCCCCACCTTACCCGCGCCCTGGCGGGCGATGCGGATGTCGGCGGCCATGGCGATCTCCAGGCCGCCACCCACGGTGTGACCGTTGAGCGCGGCGATCGTGAGCTTGGGGGTGTGCTCGAGGCGATTGAGGGTCTCGTTGGCGTGCAGGCAGAAGCAGTACTTGAAACCCGACGTGACCTCGGAGAGCATCTGGATGTTGGCGCCGGCGCTGAAGAACTTCTCGCCCGAGCCCGTGATCACGATCACGTGGACGTCGTCGGAGAAGCGCGCCCGGATGATGGCGTCGTCCAGTTGCCGCATCATCTCGTGGGTGTAGGTGTTGGCAGGGGGATCGTCGAGCGTGAGAAGCGCCACCGGGCCCTTCTCCTCGTAACGCACCAGGGTCTTTGCTGTCATTCCTTCGGTTCCTCGGGTTGTTCGGGTCGTGTTTGTGATTCTAGTACTCTGCTCCGTTCCCGGAGTGCGCCTCACTGGCGTGTCCCACCCGCCGGCAGCTGGAAGGCGCCCAGGTGGGGCCCGGGATTCCTGAGCGAGGCCCGGAGCAGCAGGCCGAGCGCTCCACGGAGCTCTTCCGGGAGCACGACCTCGTCCACGAAGCCCCTGGCTCCGGCGAAGCGGGCATCGAGCTGACGCTCGTAGTCGGCGCGAACCGCGTCCATCTCGGTCGTGAGGTCCTCGTCCGGCACCTTCCCCTCGGACTTGAGCTTGTCGATCTGGCCGCTGAACAGCGCCATCACCGCGCTGTCCCCTTCCATCACGCCCATTCGCCCGGTCGGTAGGCTCAGGATGAAGTCCGGGTCGAAGCCCTGGCCGGCCATGGCGTAGTACCCGGCACCCGAGGCGTGATTCACGGTCAGTACGAGCTTCGGGACCAGGGCCGTGGCCATGGCCTCAACGAAGCGCGCGCCCGCGCGTATGATCCCCGAGTGCTCCGCTTCCGTGCCGACCATGAAGCCTGAGACGTCCTGGACGAAGACGATCGGCGTGCGCTGCCGATTCATTGTCTCGATGAAGAAGGCCACCTTCTCCGCGCTTTCGGTATACACGATCCCGCCGAAATGCGGCGGGCCAGCGGCGCTCTTGAACATGCCGCGCGCGTTGGCGATCACGCCGACCGGCACGCCGGTGATCCGCCCGGTCGCACAAATCATCTCGGCGGCGTACTCGGCCTGGAACTCGTTGAGCCGCCCGCCGTCGAGAATCGTGTCCAGCACCGCGCGCGGATCGTAGGGCTGGCGGTGGTCGTCCGGGAGGATCCG
>JAHEKN010000061.1:6925-19207 GCA_024638305.1 Gemmatimonadota bacterium
GTAGAGCTCACCCGGGTCGCGGCCCGGGGGCTCCCCCTCCCCGACGACGGGGGCGGCCTCGACCGGCAGGTCCCGCACGAGCCCCCGCAGCATGGATAGGGCGGCTTGGTCGTCCTCCGCCCGGTAGTGGGCCACGCCGCTCACCGCGTTGTGGACCTCGGCGCCGCCCAGCTCCTCTGCCTCCACGGTCTGCCCGGTGGCTCCCTTGACCAGGTTGGGGCCGCCGAGCCCCATGAAGCTCGTGCCCTCCACCATGACGATCACGTCGGAGAGGGCCGGCAGATACGCGCCCCCGGCAATGCACGGTCCCATGACGGCCGAGAGCTGCGGCACGCCCAGGTAGCGCCTCATGACCGAGTTGTAGTAGAAGATGCGGGCCGCGCCGTACTGGCCGGGGAAGACGCCGCCCTGATAGGGCAGGTTCACGCCGGCGGAGTCGACCAGGTAGACGATCGGGATGCGGCATCGCATCGCGATCTCCTGAGCTCGCAGGATCTTCTTGATGGTTTCCGGCCACCAGGAGCCGGCCTTCACCGTGGCGTCGTTGGCCACCACCACGGCCTCACGACCCTCGATCCGTCCCACGCCGGTGACCACTCCTGCGGCGGGCGCCCCTCCGTCGTAGCGGTCGTGCGCCACGAGCAAACCCACCTCGACGAACGGCGCGCCCCGATCGAGCAGTAGGTCGATACGCTCGCGCGCAGTCAGCTTGCCCTGCGCGTGTTGGCGCTCGATGCGGGCTTCCCCGCCCCCCTGTCGCAGCCGGGAGCGAAGCTCCACCAACTCCTCCGCCAGGCGTTGCAGGCGGGTGTGCGTGGTGGCTCCGGACACTCTAGCCCACGAGGTCCTGCGGCTGCCGCTCGGACCACTCGCGGATGTAGGCCACCGCTTCCGTGGTCGTGGTTCCAGGCCCGAACAGGCGCCCCACGCCGAGCCCCGCGAGGGCCTCGATGTCCTCCTCCGGGATGATGCCGCCACCGGTGAGGAGCATGTGGTCCGCCCCGGCCTCGCGTAGCAGCTCCAGGACGCGCGGGAACAGGGTCATGTGCGCTCCGGACAGAACGGACAGCGCCACCACGTCCACGTCCTCCTGCACCGCGGCGCTGACGATCATCTCCGGCGTCTGGTGGAGCCCCGTGTAGATGACCTCGAAGCCGGCGTCGCGGAACGCGCTGGCAATGACCTTGGCCCCGCGGTCGTGTCCGTCGAGTCCGGGCTTGGCCACGAGCACGCGGATCTTCCGTTCCATCAAAATCTCCGTGTTCGGTGTCGCCGCGATCCCCTGCGACCGCAGGTGCAGCCACACCAAGATAATCGCGTCCGGCAGGATCGCAGGCCGCGCCCGCGCGTGACCCACGCTGGTCGTGCGCTGGTGCTGGGTTGGACCCGAGGGAGACCCGCGCCGGGCTCAGAAGAAGACCGGCTCCTTGTAGGAGCCGAACACGTCCTCCATGGCTGCCCGGATCTCGTAGAGCGTGCAGTAGGCCCGCGCGCAGTCGAGAATGTAGGGTACCACGTTGTCCGCGCCCGACGCCGCCAGGCGCAGCGCGGAGAGCGACCGCTCCACGGCCTCCGCGTCGCGGGCGGCCCGGAGCTCCGCCATGCGCTGGCGCTGCTTCTGCTCGACCTCGGGAGCGATCTTGAGGGTGTCGATCTCCACCTTGTCGGAGCCCTCTTCGAAGTCGTTGACCCCGACGATCGTGCGGCGGCCCGACTCGATCTCACGCTGCTGCCGGAGCGCGGACCCAGCGATCTCCGCCTGGAACCAGCCGCGCTCGATTCCCGGCACGACGCCGCCCAGCTCGTCGATCTCGTCGAAGATGCGTTCGGCCTCCGCCTCGAGCTCGTCGGTGAGGCGCTCCACGTAGTAGGAGCCGGCCAGCGGGTCGATCGTGTTGGGCACCCCCGTCTCGAATGCCAGGATCTGCTGGGTACGGAGGGCAACCCGCACGGACTTCTCGGTGGGAAGGGCCAGCGTCTCGTCCATCGAGTTGGTGTGGAGCGACTGCGTGCCGCCCAGAACCGCCGCCAGCGCCTGGTAGGCCACCCGCACGATGTTGTTCTGCGGCTGCTGCGCCGTGAGCGTCACCCCCGCGGTCTGTGCGTGGGTACGGAGCCTCCAGGACTCGGGATCACGCGCGCCGTATTCTCCCTCGAGCCTCCGTGCCCAGATGCGGCGAGCCGCCCGGAACTTGGCGACCTCCTCGAAGAAGTCGTTGTGGACGTCGAAGAAGAAGGAGAGCCGCGGAGCGAACTCGTCCACGTTCAGCCCGCGGGCAATGCCTCGCTCCACGTACTCGAACCCGTTCTTCAGCGTGAAGGCCAGCTCCTGCGCGGCCGTGGCCCCCGCCTCGCGAATGTGGTATCCGGAGATGGAGATGGGGTTGTACTTGGGAGCGTGCTCGCTGGCCCAGGCAAACATGTCCACGATCAGCCGCAGGGCCGGCTCCGGCGGGTATACCCAGGCATGCTGGGCCTGGTACTCCTTCAGGATGTCGTTCTGGACCGTGCCGCGGAGCGCGTCCGCGGAGACGCCCTGGCGCTCGGCCGCCGCAACGTAGAAGCAGAAGAGGATGATGGCCGGCCCATTGATCGTCATCGAGACCGAGACCTCGTCCAACGGGATGCCCTCGAAAAGCCTCTCCATGTCCGCGAGCGACGAGATGGCCACGCCACAGACCCCCACCTCGCCCAGCGAGCGCGGGTGATCCGAGTCGTATCCCATCAGGGTCGGGAAATCGAAGGCCACCGAGAGTCCAGTCTGGCCGTGCGCCAGGAGGTACTTGTAGCGCTCGTTGGTCTCCTCGGCAGTCGCGAACCCGGCGAACTGCCGCATGGTCCAAAGACGGGTCCGGTACATGGTGGCGTAGGGGCCCCGCGTGAACGGGAACTCGCCGGGCAATCCGATCGAGGCGAGGTAGTCCAGGTCCTGGGTGTCGAGCGGCGTGTAGAGCGGCTGGACCTCGTGACCCGAAATGGAGGTGAAGAGGTCGTCGCGCTTGGGCGTGGCCTCGTAGCGCGCGTACCACTCGGCCAGCTCGCGGCGGAGGGCGTGCAGCTCGGCCTCCCGGCGCGAGATCTCAGCCGCGATTCCGTCGGCGTTCCGCTCGGCTTCCTTTTCCGTCGTCGACATCGAGTCTCCTGGGGAGGACTGCAGCGGTCGGCCCGACGAGCGCGGGTGCCGGCTGGGTCCCCGGAGGGAAACCGCCGAATCGGGCATCAAGTTCGGTGCCGAACGCGTGACGCCCGGCCGAGGGCGAATACCCCGGGGCGGCGGGCTGGTTCACCCGGTGTAGCCGATGGCGACCGTGGGTCAAAGCCCGTGGCGGATGAGGTTGTCCACGACCTGGGACGCCACCGAATAGGGGGTCGCTTCCCCCCGGCGGATGCGCTCGACTCCGTCCTCCAGGATCGCCGAGGCTCCCGCCGCTCCCCAGACCCGGCGCCCGAGCTCGCGCTCGACCACGTCCACGACCCGCGCCCCGGCGCGACGCCGCCGGCGGCCTTCGAGCTCTCCTGATTCGTCTAAATATTTCTTATGAGATGCTATAGCGTCGATGAGCTCAGGCACTCCATCACCGTTTTGGGCGACGGTCTTGAGCACCGGAATCTCCCAGCCAGGGGCCTCGGGCACGGCTTGGTCCATCGGCTCGCCCACGACCGGACCCCCGCCGTCGTCACCGGATTCGCCCCGCTCCCCACCCGCCAGCCGCCGGAGGTCGACCCCGTGGTGGGCCGGGACGTCCCGGAGCGCCTCGCCCGCCCGGAGATGGAGCGCGAGCGTGACCTCCTTGGCCACGCGGTCGGCGCCAGGGCGGTCGGCCTTGTTCACCACGAAGATGTCGGCGATCTCCATGAGCCCGGCCTTCATGGCCTGGATGGAATCCCCGGACTCGGGCACGAGCACCACGACGACCGTATCCGCCGCCCCGGTGATCTCCAGCTCGGTCTGCCCCACGCCAACCGTCTCCACGATCAGTCGGTCGAGTCCGAACGCGTCCATCAGGTCCATGACCTCCCGGGTCGCCGCGGCCAAGCCCCCCATCGACCCGCGGGTCGCCATGGAACGGATGAAGATCCCCGGGTCGGTCGCGAGGTCGTTCATCCTGATCCGGTCGCCGAGCAGCGCGCCGCCCGAGAACGGCGAGGTGGGATCGACGGCCACGATCCCCACGTCCTGGTCCTGGCGTCGGTAGTGGGCCGCGACCTGGGCGACCAGTGACGATTTCCCCGCCCCCGGGGGACCGGTGAGCCCCACGCGGGCAGCCCGTGTCCCGGCCACCAGCGCGGCGTGCAGGAAAGCGTCGAACCCGGGCCGCTCGCCCTCGACCAGGGAAATGGCCCGAGCGAGCGCCATGCGCTGGCCACTCCGAAAGCGGTCCAGGAGCGCGGACAACGCCCCGTCCAGGGGGCCGACGCCCCCCGCCGGCTCCTCGGGCCGGGTCATCGGCGCCCCTGAGGTCGAATGCCTCGAGCGTGGCGCAGCGGATTCTCCAACAGGTGCGTGGGGATGAACAGAACCACCACGAACATGGCGAGGGAGGCCAGCAACCCGGCTCCCAGCAGCCAGAGGTTGCGTACGGCGATGAAGATCACCGCAGATATGAGCGCCGTCGCCGACGCGAAGATGCTGAGGAGCAGCCGCCGCGCCTGCAGGTGGAGGAAGCGCTCGCCGGCCTGGATGTCGCGCGGGTGGAGCCCCACGCGCAGCTCCTCCCGATCCGCGCGGTCCACGACCTCGCGAACCGCGCGCATCACGTGTGTGAGCTCGCCCAGGAGATCCTTGGCGACCGCCGCCGGCTCCCTCCGCGTGGTCTGGATGATGTCCCGACGGTAGTTGCGGATCACGCGGCGCAGAACGCCGAGCCCGTCGAAGTTGCGCTCGTAGCGGATGCCGATCCCCTCGAGCAGCAGCGACGCCCGGAAGAAGTAGACGAGCTCCTGTGGAAGCATCAGCGGCCAGGTGTAGAACGTGTCGAAGATCTCCTGTACGATCTCCTGCACCCGGTCGCGGTTGGACGACTGGGCGCGGGCCATGATCCGCATGATCTCGGTGGCGGCGGCCCGAATCTCTCCCCGCGACACGTCGGGGCTGATCATGCCCAGCCGGTACATCCCGCTGATCATCGCGTCGAGGTCTTCACGCTCCACAGCCAACGCGAGCGACAGGATCGTCTCCCGCGTCCAACGCGGGACCTCGAGCACCATGCCCCAGTCGAGGATGACGATGGTCCCGTTGTCCTGTACGAGGACGTTCCCCGGGTGCGGGTCGGCGTGCAGGAAGCCGTCCACCATCATCATGCGCAGGTAGAGCCCGGTCAGGCGCTCCATGGTCTGGTCGAAGTCGAGGACGCCCGTCCGGAACTGGTCCTCGAGCCGATCGACCTTGGTCCCCGAGACGCGCTCCATGACCAGCACGCGTTGCCGCGTGAAGCGGTCGAACACCACTGGGGCGCGCACGTCGGGCAGGCCGTCGAAGAACCGATGGAAGCGGTGCATGTTCTCCGCCTCTTCGCGGAAGTCCATCTCCTTGAGGACCTGGACGGAGAACTCCCTCACGGTGTTGGTGAGAGCCTGCACGTGGTGGTTGGGGAAAAGGATGTTCAGCCAGTAGAGGATGCGGAACGAGATCTCCAGATCGACCGCCACGAGCTCCTCGACCTCGGGTCTGAGCACCTTTACGACCACGCGCTCGCCGTCGACGACGGCCCCGTGCACCTGGCCCAAGCTGGCCGCCGCGATCGGTTCGCGATCGAAGGACTCGAACAGCTCGCCCACGGGCGATCCCAGCTCCCGCTCGATCACCCGCACGATCTCATCGGCCGGATCCGGAGTCACCTGGTCCTGGAGCGTGCCGATGGATGAGAGATAGGGCTCTGGGAAGATGTCCGCGCGAGCGCTCAACAGCTGCGCCAGCTTGATGAAGGTCGGGCCGAGCCGACCCAGCGTCTGGGTCAGGCGCTCGGCGCGGCGAGCGTGGTGCTCCACCGCCCTCGTCGCGGGCCGACCGACGAGGACGAAGCGCCGGCGGTCGCGGAGAAAAGCGACCACGAACGGGAAGAGCTTCCGGGCAATGCTCAAGCTCCGCCAGACGCGCCTCATGGTCGGATTCTCACAGGAGGATCCGGGACGCGATGCCCAGCAGCAGGAAGAAGCCGATCAGGTCGGTCATGGTATGCACGAACACGGCCGAAGCGACCGCGGGGTCGATGCGCAGGCGGGAGAGCAGCGTGGGCACGAACGCGCCGGCGAACCCTGCAACAATCAGGTTGCCCCACAGCGCGAGCAAGACCACCAGACCCATCTCCGGCACGCCGGCCACCAGATAGCCGATGCCCGCGGCCAGGAGCCCCAACGCCGCCCCGTTGACCAGGCCCACCAGGATCTCCTTCCCCACCGCCGCCCACGGCCGACCTCCCAGCTCGGAACCGGAGAGTGTGAGCCGGCGGATGGTGACGGCCAACGACTGGGTGCCGGCATTGCCGCCCAGCGCCGCGATGATCGGGGCCAGCACGGCAAGGGCCGTGAACTGCGCGATCATGTCCTCGTAGATCCAGATGACCGAGGCCGCGCCCGTGGCGGTCAAGAGGTTCAGGAACAGCCAGGGCAAGCGGGTTCGCACGGACTCGAGCCAGGAGTCGCGCAGGCCCTCGTCGTCACGCACACCGACCAGTCGGAAGATGTCCTCGGTCTGCTCCGCTTCGAGCACGTCGATCACGTCGTCGAACGTGATGCGGCCGAGCAAATGCCCCTGGTCGTTGATGACCGCCATGCTTACGAGGTTGTACCGGCTGAGGAGCCGCCCCACCTCCTCCTGGTCCGTGTCCGTGCGGACGCTGATGGCGGGCTCCGCCAGAGTAGCGACGAACGCGTCCGGGTCGGCGAGGATCAGGTCGTCGAGGGGCACCGTCCCCACCAGCCGCCCCAGCTCGTCGACCACGAACACCGAGTAGAAGTCCTCGACCTCGCGGCCCTGGCGCCGGACCTCGGCGATGGCCTCATCGGCCGTCGCGGAGCCACGGAGTCTCACCACGGCCCGGGTCATGATCCCGCCCGCGGTGTCTTCGCCGTACCGGAGGAGATCCTGCAGCTCGTCCGCCTCCCCCGCCGGCAGCTCCGCCAGGATGAGGTCGCGCTCCGCCGGCTCCAGCTCCGAGATCAGGTCGACCGCGTCGTCGTCCTGGAGCTCGTGGAGGAGCTCGGCCCCCACGGACGGGGTCAGGGCGGCCAGAAGCGCCGCCCTCTCCTCGCTCTCGTCCATCTCGGTGAGGGCCTCGGAGGCCAGTTCGATCGGAAGCTCCCCGAGCACCGCGACCCGGAGCTCGCGATCGTCCAGCTCCTCGAGGAGGTCGGCCAGGTCCGGGGCCGGCCGACCGCGGAGCAGCTCGGCCAGACCGGTCCGGCCGCGCTGGAGCGCGCCTCGCACCGCACCCGCCCAGGCTGCGAATCCGGCGCGCGCGTCGCTCATGCGCCCGTCTCCGCGGAGAGGGCCGCCGACACCAGGCCCTCCTGCTCGACGAAGAACTCGCTCCCCTCGCGGTCCGGTCCTTCCGGGTGATCGCGGCCCAGCAAATGGAGGGCGCCGTGGATGGCCAGCCGCACCACTTCTTCGAGGATGCCGATGCCGCGCTCACGGGCCTGCTCGGCCGCCCGCTCCGCTCCGATGTAGATGTCCCCCAGCAGCCCCTCCTCCCCCTGCGCTTCCCCAATGACCTCCCCAGGGCCGCCCGGGCCGCCGAGGCCGCCGAGGCCGCCGAGGCCGCCGTCGAGCGCGAACGCGAGCACGTCCGTCGGCCAGTCGTGTGACAGGTAGGAGCGGTTCAGACGCCGCATCTCGTCGTCGGGCAGCAGGGTCACCGAGACTTCGGCGTCTGCGACGGGCTCCCGCGCCAGGACGAGCGTAACCGCCCGCTCGATGACGTCGGCCCCGACTTGGGCCCGCTCCGAGTGGTTGACGTGCACCTGAATCACGGTGCCGACTACGTCGTGGCTTTCTGAGGCGAGGGCGACCCGGTGAGGTGCCGAGTCTGCGGATAGTCGATCCGCGTGTGGTACATCCCGGCGAGCACCGTGTTGAATTGGTGCTTGATCACCGCGATCTCTTGGAGGGTCAGGGGCGCCTCGTCCATCTGGCCGTCTTCGATCTTGTTCTGCACGATCGACTCGACGAGCTCGCGGATGCGCTCGGGCGTGGGGTCCTGCAGCGCGCGTGTGGCCGACTCCAGCGAGTCGGCCATCATGAGAATCGCGGTCTCGCGGGAGTGCGGTCGCGGGCCCGGGTACGTGAACGCGCGCGGCTCGACCTCCTCACCCCGATCGGCCTCCTCGAGCGCTTTCTCGTAGAAGAACCCGATCTTCTGCGTGCCGTGGTGCTCGGCGATGAAGTCGCAAATGGCCTCGGGCACGCCGTCCTCCCGCGCCAGGCGCAGACCCTCCGTGACGTGCTCGCGGACGATGGACGCCGACGTGGATGGCTTGAGGCGGTCGTGCGGATTCCGACCGGAGGGCTGATTCTCGATGAAGTACTGCGGCTTGAGCATCTTGCCCACGTCGTGGTAGTACGCACCCACCCGGCAGAGCAGACCCTGGGCACCGATGGCATTGGCAGCGGCCTCGCAGAGGTTGGCCACGCCGATGGTGTGCGCGTAGGTGCCCGGCGCTTCCCGGGACAGCCGGCTGAGGAGGTTGCGGGTCGGATCCGCCCACTCGAGGAGCGTCTGGTCGGTCGTGATGCCCGTGAACCACTCGAAGCCGGCCAGGAACCCCAGAACCGCGAAGGCCGATGCGGTCGCGCTGGCGATGGCCCAACCCACGGAAAGGAGCATGTCGCCGGCAGGAACGCCGCCGATCAACCCCATCGTGATCGTCACCAGCGCGTAGCCGAGCGTGATCACGCCCACGAACACCCAGAATTGCGAGCGGCGGCGCACCACGCGCACCGACATGGCGGCGGCGGCGCCCGCCACCAGCGTGGTCATCCCGACAGACGTGCCCTGGAACGGTGGCAGACCGCCCGTGATCACCGCGAGCAGCACGGCGAGCAGCAGGGCCATGCGGCCGTCCCAGAGGACGGCGACCGCGAGGGCCACGAAGGCGATGGGCAGGAGCTCCGGCGGGAAGGCCTGTCGGCCCACCACCGCGGCAATCAGGAAGTAGGTCGCCACCAGCATCGCCTGTAGCAGGAGCCACCGGTAATTCAGGTAGATCTCCGTCCGATACAGGTAGAGCATGAGCCCGTACACGCCCAGCAGGAGCACCGCGAACATGAAGCTCCCGAACACGGTCGACAGATCGAACGGCTCCTCGCTGGCGATGCCGAGATTGCGTTGCTGCTCGCGATAGGCGTTCAGCCGCTCGAGCTCTTCTGCCGAAATCTGCTGGTTGGCGCGGACGATTGCCTCGCCGGACAGGATGTTGGCCTTGGTCCGCGGAACCGCCGCCCGCACCTGCTCCTTCTCTGCTTCGGTGGCCTGCTGATTGAGCACCAGGGAGGCCCGCATGTTGTTGATCAGGACCACCCGCACGAGCGCCTGTCCCGCGGGGACGGACAGGACCACCGGGAGCGAGCGCACGGCCCGCTCGTAGAAATCGCTGGCCGTGAGGACGTCCTCGATCGCAACGTAGCGGTCGGGCTGACCCGGCTCCCGCACCTTGATCTCGTCGACGCGGGTCACGCCCGGCTCCCAGGACTCGAGGACGCCTCCGGGCAACCAGAGGTCGACCGCATCCAGCGAGGCCTGTCTGAGCGAGGCGCGGACGGATGAGTTGGTGAGGAGATCCACCTGGTCGGACGACAGCGGGATCCCGACCCTCGAGAAGAGCGCCCGGATGCCGGCGCCCGGCGGGGTGTCGTCGGCGACCTGTTCGACCTGGTCGAGGAACCGGTCGATCGCGGTCCGCATGGAGTCCGCGGCCTCCGGATGGAAATCGAAGGTGGCCGGAACGGTCGCGGCCGCCTCGATCTGCTCCCGTGCGAGCTCGTCGGCCGGCTTCGGCACCGGGAACGCGAACTGTGCGATCACGTCCTCGTCGGCCACCATGTTGAGCTGGTAGCGCCCGACGTCGATGGTGGTCGATCGTGGGAAAAGGGCCGTGACCAGCCCGGCGAGCAGCAGGAGGAGCAGCACCCGGGCGCCGTGGAACGCGAATCCGCCGGGCGACCCCTCCGGTCTGGGCAGAGGCCCGAGGGGCGGCGCCACCGCGTCCCGGGACGGCGCCCGGGGGGCGCCGCTCATCGACCGTCCCCGCTCGCGTCCCGCTGTGCGCCGGACATGGATGGGCCATCGTCCGCGCCCGCCCTTCCCTCATGCTCCCCGCTGTCGTCGTCGTCCCCGAACCCGTCGATCTCCGCATAGGCCCGGATGATGTCCTTCACCAGCCGGTGCCGAATCACGTCCATCGCGTCCAGGTAGACGAACTCGATGCCATCGATGCCCCGGAGGATGCGCTCGATCTGGAGCAGGCCGGAGTCGTCCCTCCGCGGGAGGTCGATCTGGGTCTTGTCCCCGGTCACGACCACGCGCGAGTTCAGGCCCAGGCGCGTCAGGAACATCTTCATCTGCGCCGTGGTCGCGTTCTGTGCCTCGTCCAGGATCACGAAGGCGTCGGACAACGTGCGTCCGCGCATGTACGCGAGCGGTGCGATCTCGATGGCGCCCGACTCGATCGATTTGGCCACGCGGTCGAGCGGGATGAGGTCCTCCAGGGCGTCGTACAGGGGCCGAAGGTAGGGATCGACCTTCTCCTGCAGGTCCCCCGGCAGGAATCCCAGGTTCTCGCCGGCTTCCACGGCCGGCCGGGCCAGGATGATCTTGCGGACGCGCTTCTTGTAGAGGGCATCCACGGCCATGACCACGGCCAGGTAGGTCTTGCCGGTGCCGGCCGGTCCGATCCCCACGACCACGTCGTTCGCGGCGATCGCATCCAGATAGCGGCGCTGTCCCTCCGATTTTGGACTCACCACCCGGCGCGAGCCCGGCAGGGCAATGCGGGTCGTGGACTCCGGGCCCATCAGCCCCCGCTGGCCCAGAGCGTCCGATCCCTCGGTGAAACGCTGGATGTCCGCGGTGTCGAACGGTGTCCGGAGCCGGGCCAGCTCGATGACGTGGCGCGCCACCGGAACGGCGCGCTCCACCTGCTCGAGCTCCCCGGAAAGCATGAGGTGGTCACCCCGGAAAACGACCCGCACGCCGAAGAGGCGATGGAGCTCGGCCAGGTTGACGTCGTTCACACCGGCCAGCAGCAGCGGATCCGCTCCCTCGGCATCGAGCCGGTGGTCCACGACGGTCGGTTGGTTCATGGGTTGAGCCGTATGTGCAGCGCGCGCAGTTCCTCCTCCGCCACCCGGGTCGGCGCCCCCTCGAAGAGCGCCCGTGCCGCGGTCGTCTTCGGAAACGCGACGACGTCCCGCAGGCTCTCCACACCCACGAACCGCTGGACGATCCGGTCCATGCCGAGGGCCATGCCGCCGTGCGGCGGGGCCCCGGAGTCCAGAGCCGAGAGCAGGAACCCGAACTTACGGTCCATCTCCTCCGCCGTCAGTCCCAGGAGCTCGAAGATCCGGCGCTGCATGGCGGAGCGGTGGTTCCGGATGCTGCCGGACCCGAGCTCCGCGCCGTTGTAGACCGCGTCGTAGGCGAGTCCGCGCACCGACAGCGGATCGGAGTCCAATCGTTCGACGTCGTCGGGGTGGGGCAGCACGAAGGGGTGATGGTTGGGGGTCAACGAGCCGTCCTCGGCCCGCTCGAACACCGGGAACTCAACGACCCAAGCCCAGGCGTGCTCGGTGACCCGGGGCAGCTGGGCCGCCGCCGCCACCGCGGTGCGGGCGACCGCCAGGCCCGGTGACGTCACCTCATCGGGTCCGGCCGCCGCGAGCAGCAGGTCCCCCTCCCCTGCCCCGATGGCCGCGAGGTGACCCTCCTCGAGAAAGCGCCCCAGCGGGCCGCTCGCGCCCTCCGCGCCGACCTTTGACCAAAGCAGACCCGGCAGGCCCTCTTTCTTGGCCGCCCCCTCCACCTCCTCGATTTGCCGTCGGGACAGGACGGCCCCGCCGGGCACTCTCAGCCCTCGCACCCGGCCGCCAGCCGCGAGGGCCCGCCGCATGATTTCCGACTCGGTGACCGCCAGCGCTTCGCTCCAATCGGCGATCTGGAGCTCGACGCGGAGGTCGGGCCGGTCCGAACCGTAGCGCTCCATCGCCTCGGCCCAGGTCAGGCGCTGGAATGGGGGACTCGCCGGGATCCCGGCGACGCCGGCCAGAGCAGCGAGCACCGCTTCCAC
>JAHEKN010000062.1 GCA_024638305.1 Gemmatimonadota bacterium
GCCACCGCACATCCGCACCGGTTGGGGAAGCGCTTCCATGTGTCGCCGTTCATGGACATGGACCACGAGTACGAATGGCGATTCACGGAGCCGCGTCACCGACTCAGCGTCCACATGGAGAACGCCAAGGAAGGCCGCAAAGTCTTCGATGCCACCCTCACCCTCGAGCGCCGGGCGATTTCCAGCGGAAGCCTGGCAGCCGCGCTCACGCGTCATCCCTGGATGACGGCCCGCGTGGCGTTGGGCATCTACTGGCAGGCGGCCCGACTCTGGATCCTGGGAACGCCCTTCCACGACCATCCTGACAAGAAATCCTGACACGATCATGAGCCTTGTCCTGCGATTCGCACTCCGCGCCGTACGCGCTCGTCTATCACAGATCCAGCACGGCCGACTCACGGTACGATTCGACGGTGACGCCCATGTGTTCGGGTCGGGGGACACGCCGGCGGCCACGGTGACCGTGCACGATCCGGGCTTTTTCGGGGCGCTCGTGTTCGGTGGACACCTCGGCGCGGCGGAGTCGTTCATTCGCGGTGAATGGGACACCGACGACCTCGCGGCGCTCGTTCAGGTCCTGCTTCGGAACCGCAGCGTGCTCGATGGGCTCGAGACGGGGGCAGCGCGGCTGGTGGTGCCCATCCGGGCCGTCCATCACGCGCTCAACCGGAACACGCGGCGGGGAAGCAAACGCAACATCCTGGCCCACTACGACCTCGGTAACTCGCTCTTCGAGCGCTTCCTCGACGATACCATGACCTATTCGTGCGGGATCTTCGAGCGGCCCGAGAGCACCATGCGGGAGGCGTCGATCGCCAAGTACGATCGAATCTGCCAGAAGCTCGGGCTCTCCAAGCGCGATCGCGTGATCGAGATCGGGAGCGGTTGGGGAGGCTTCGCCATACATGCCGCGTCCCGCTACGGGTGTCGGGTGACGACCACCACCATCTCAGACGAGCAGTACCGCCTCGCGAACGAGAGAATCGCAGCGGCCGGCATGGCTGACCGAGTGACCCTGCTCCGCCGCGACTACCGCGACCTCGAGGGGACGTACGACAAGCTCGTTTCGATCGAGATGATCGAAGCGGTGGGACACAAGTACTACGAGCGCTACTTCGACAAGTGCGCCGAGCTGTTGGCCCCGCACGGGCTGGCCGCGATCCAGGCCATCACGATCCAGGACCGCTACTACGAGTCCGCACGGCGGGAGGTCGACTTCATCAAGCGCTACATCTTTCCGGGGGGGTGCATCCCGGCGGTGTCGGTGCTCGCGCGAGCGGCCACGAGCACCGACCTGAGACTCGTCCATCTGGAGGACATCACGTCGCATTACGCCGAGACCCTCCGACGCTGGCGTGCTCGGTTCGAGGCCAATTGGCCGGCAATTCGAGCGCTCGGTTACGGCGAGGATTTTCGACGCCTTTGGCTCTTCTATCTCGGCTACTGTGAAGGGGGCTTCACCGAGGCGGTGCTCGGCAACGTCCAACTGGTGTTCGCCAAACCGAGGGCGGTCATTCCGACCGTCGCGGCCGCCGTCCATCCCGAGTGGGCGGTCGCATGATTACGTCCGCCGCCATCGGCCTGGCGGAGCGCGGGCTGGTCCCGTTGTCCGGGCTCCGCTTCGGTATCCGTGGGTTGCTGGCTGCGCGCCTCCGTGAGGTGGCCCGCGACGGCGCATCCGGACTTGCCGACCGGATTGCGGAGGGGCCGATCGCCGTCGCGACCGACGAGGCCAATGCCCAACACTACGAGGTGCCGCCAGAGTTCTTCGAGTTGGTCCTCGGGCCGCGCCTCAAGTACAGCGGCGCGTATTGGCCGCCTGGGACCGCCGACCTGGAAGGCGCGGAGCTGCAAATGCTGGACATGACGTGCGACCGTGCCGCCCTTGCGGACGGCCAGGACGTGCTGGAGCTGGGGTGCGGCTGGGGGTCGCTGACCCTCTACATGGCGCAAAGGTATCCGGGGAGCCGGATCACCGCGGTGTCCAACTCGTCGGCTCAGCGCTCCTTCATCGAGGCGCGGGCTCCGGATAACGTCCGGGTCGTCACCGCGGACGTGAATGCCTTCGAGCCCGGGGGTCGGTTCGACCGCGTCGTCAGTGTCGAGATGTTCGAGCACGTGCGTAATCACGGCGAGTTGCTGCGCAGGATCCGGAGCTGGCTCCGGTCCGACGGCCGCCTGTTCGTGCACGTGTTCTGCCATCGCGACCATGCCTATCCGTTCGAGACCGATGGGCCCGCGAACTGGATGGGCAGACATTTCTTCACGGGCGGGATCATGCCGTCGCTCGGCCTGCTGCCGAGCCGCGATGACTCCATGAGCCTCGAAGAGCAGTGGGAGGTTGGCGGACAGCACTACAGCCGGACGGCCCGTGCCTGGCGCGAGAACCTGGAATCGCGGAGGGCCGAGGTCCTGCAGGTCTTCGGTAAGACGTACGGCGCCGATGCCCACCGCTGGTACCATCGCTGGCGCCTGTTCTTCCTGGCTTGTGAAGAGCTGTTCGGATATCGCGACGGGACCGAGTGGCTCGTCGCCCACTACCGCTTTTCGCCCAAGTAGGAGTCGAGGATGCATGTGATCGAGAGGAGCCAGGTCGTTCCGGGAGACCTGGAGGACGTGTTCGCGTTCTTCGAGGATCCGTACAACCTGGAGCGCATCACCCCGCCGTGGCTGGGGTTCTCGATCAAGTCCACCAGCGACTCCCGGGTCAGGGAAGGCACGGAGATCGTCTATTCGCTCCGGTGGCACGTCTTTCCGATGACCTGGCGTTCGCGGATCGCCGAATACGAGCCAGGCGTCCTCTTCGCCGACGAGATGCTCCAGGGGCCGTACCGGCATTGGTACCATCGCCACCTGTTCCGGGAGGTGACGGACGGCGTGGAGCTGACGGATGTGGTCGAGTACCAGCTTCCGCTCGGCCCGCTGGGACGTGCCGCGCACGGCCTCGTGGTACGGAGGCAGCTCGAGGGGATCTTCGACCACCGTCGGATCGCTGCCGAGAGGATCTTCGCCGACCGCGCAGCGAGGGTGCGGTCGTGACCGGTCAGGAGGTGAGCGTCCGGATCGAGAGGCCAGCCGACGACGTGTTCGCCTACCTGGACGACGTATCCCGGGAGCACGAGTGGCAGCCCACCCTCGAGTCCGCCGAGAAGGAGCCTGACGGCCCGACGACGGTCGGCACGCGCAAGCGCTACGCGAGCAGGTTCATCGGCCGCACCATCGAGAACACCTATGTCGTCACGGCTCTCGACCCGGGGCGGCGCATCGTGTACGAGACGACCGACGGCTCCGCGATCGACGCTCGTAGCGAGATCATCTGCGAACCCGTCGACGGTGGGACACGCGTAACGATGATGCTCGAAGCTCGGCCCAAGGGTATGCTGCGGCTCGTTCCACAGTCGGTACTGGAGGCGGCGTACCGAGACCAGTTGGACCAGACGCTCAAGCGCTTGAAGGAGCGGCTGGAGAGCGCCCCGTGACCCGTCAACGGATCAGGTAGAAGCCCGTCTGCCGGCCGTCGATCCAATCCCAACCGTCCTCGAGCAGAGCGGCGTCCTCCTCGAGCGCGAACCGCACCTCCTGTCCATCCCACTCGGGCACCGCGTGGCGGGCATTGAGCTCGATCGAGTGCCACGTGTTGGGGCGGAGCACGTAGTCACCGCGGACCGGGACGCCGTCCTGGTAGTCCGTCATCCCGATCGGTGGTCCGGCGCCGTGGCCGTGATATCCGATCGGGTGGCAGTAGATGGTCGCGTTGATCCCCTCCGCGCGAGCCTCCGTCAGGGCCGCGGCTAGCGCTTGGTTTCCGGTCACGCCCGCCTGGCCGTGCATCATCGTGAGGTCCTGCAGCCGGTTGGCCGCTCGAAGCCCGGCCCTGAGCCCGGCGGGTGCGTCGGTCTCGCCCGGCAGGAGCACATAGGCGTTGTGCTGTGTGTCGGTCGAAAACCCGAGCCCGATGAGGCCGAAGTCGGTATGGAGCATGTCGCCCCGCTCGATCACGGTCCCGTGGGGGCCCGCTTCCGGCACCCCGCCCCTGCGTTGGACGTTGATGGAGGGGTGGAACCACGCCCCCAGTCCGAGCTCGGCAACGCGTTGCCGCATCCACCATTCCACGTCCACGTCGGTCGTGACACCGGGAGTGATGACTCGGTTCGAAAAGGCCTCGGCGATCACCTGGTGGGCAATCCGCATGACGCTCCGGTACTGGTCGGTTTCACGCGGCAGCTTGGACTCGAGCCACCCCACCGCCAGCATCTCGGCCGACTCGAGCCGGCCGGCGTACTCAGGTCCCAGCGCCGCGCTCAGTCGCAGGAACTCGTTGTGCGTCAGGCCGTCGGCGTGGTTCCAGCGATCGGACACATTGATGCCGATGCGGTCCGGATCCCGCTCTTCAACGAGTCGGCGGAGCCCCACGAACTGTGAGTCGTTGTGGGTCGGGTATACGTCGAACACGCCCTGGTAGTCGAAGCGCCCCACGCTGACCCGCTCCACGCCAGCACCGGTCCCACGATCGAAGAACATCAGGATGGTGCGCCGCCGCGACGAGTACGTGGTGATGGGCGCCATCGACCGAAAGACCGGGTCGGAGTTGTACTCGCGCGTGATCACCAGCCACATGTCGAATCCCTCGCGCCGCATCAACTCGGGCAGGAGGGTGTCGAAGCGCGCCACGATGCGCTCGCGAATGAGCGGCTCCTCCTGCCGGTGGGTGAGCACCGCATTGGTCGGTTGCATCTGCTCGGCCCTGGGCAGCTGAGCCGACAGCCCCGTCGGCGTTCCCAGGAGGGCGAGCCACGCGGCTCCGATCAGACAAGGGGTCAGGACGGGAAGGGGGAGGCGGTGGCGGATCATGGCGGCTCCTGATTCGGGCAGATGGCGTCTCACCATTCGCGCCACCCTCCCTCGGGACGCAAGTCCGGAGCGACAGTCGGCGCCGTCTTGACCGGCTCGTCCTCGATGGATATCCTAAACCAATCAGTTTAGTATTGGAGTGGAGATGGTCACGTTTCCGAACGACATCCTGGACAGGACATTCGCCGCGCTGGCGCATCCCACCCGTCGCGCCATCCTGACGCGGCTGGCACAGGGAGAGGTGGCGTCGGTGAGCGAGCTCGCCGAGCCATTCGACGTGTCCCTGATGGCCATTTCCAAGCACCTGCGGGTGATGGAAGAGGCGGGGCTGATCCGCCGGGAGAAGGACGGGCGGGTCCAGCGCTGCAGCTACGATCCGGCGGCGATGGACGCTGCCGGGACCTGGATCGACCGGCACCACCAGTACTGGACCGGCCGACTCGAATCCCTGACCAGGTATCTGGAAGGCCCCGGGGACCCGGTCACACGACCCGCACCATCCGAACCATCCGAACCATCCGAAGATTAGCCGGACGTCGAGACCCGAACCGGCAAGCCCACCGAGAGAGGAGAGAACCGATGAACGTGGAAACCGCACAGGCGCTCACTCTGACCAAGACCATTGCCGCCAGCCGCGAGGCCGTGTTCGCCGCTTGGACGCGGCCGGAGCACATGCGCAACTGGTGCTGCCCCGATCCGACCGCCGAGGTCGACGTGAAGATCGATTTTCGTGTGGGCGGAGCCTACAGCATCACGATGGGGATTGAGGGCGGCCCGCTCACGGCGATGGGGGTATACAAGGAGATCGATCCACCCAGCCGTATCGTGTACACGTGGGACTGGCAGGAAGGCGACCACCGGATGGGGGTCGAGACGGTGGTGACGGTGGAGCTCAGCGAGGTCGACGGCGGCACCGAGGTGCGACTCGTCCATGAGGGGTTCCCGGCAGCCGAAGCGAAGACCGGTCACGAGGAAGGCTGGACGGCCTGCCTCGAGCGTCTGGCGAAGAAGCTGGGGTGAGCCGCGGGGCGGGGAACGTCGCCGAACTACATCCGGAAGCGATAGCTGAGCTTCACGAACAGGCCGTCCGAACGGCTCGTCACGTCGCCGAAGCGGAACGCGCCCGAATCGCGTAGCTGACGCGTGTAGCCCAGATAGAAGACGGTCCCCGGAGACGGCTCGTAGCCGATGAGCCCCTCCAGACTGAAGTCGTGAGCTTCGGAGCCCACGCGCGCGCCACACGTTTCCGTACACGTGACGATCCGCCGTCCGGCAGACGGATCCCGAAGGTCCCCGCGGGACTGGCTGGAATACTCTCCGACCGCACGTATGAACAGAGAGCGGCTCACCTGGTAGCGCGTGTCGAGGCGGGGGATCGTCGCCGATGAGTAGCGCGATCCGTCCCGCTTCCTACGGATCGTCACGTGCCGGACGCCGATTCCGCTCGATAGCTGCCCGGTGGCGTAGACGGTCAGATTGACGTCGCCGCTGATGCTCTCGCCCAGGTCGACCGCCACCCCGGAGCTGAACAACGGCGTCTCACTCCAAGACGCGCCCACGGAGCCACGGACTCTATCCCATGCACCGATCCAGGACCGAAGCCTGAACGCGTCGAGTCCGCCGAACGTGCCGGAAGCCGGGCGGAAGGGAAGGGGATCGCCCGTGGGCAATTCCACGAACAGTCCCGCGTAGCGCTCCGGTCCAAAGTCGAAGCTGGTCCGAGAGTAGGAGACGAACCCGCCGACGTTGTTTCGGAGCGAACCGCTGAGCGAGAGCTGTGCCTCCCATTCCTCCGGCCCGCGCCCAGCCCAGAAGTCCGATCGATTCCAGTACCCCTGGAGCTCCAACGACGGCCCCCAACGTTCCACGAAGGCACCGCGACCACCCCGGAACGTATAGCCCGTTCGGGTCCGTGCCTCGGTGGTACCGATTCTCCGAATGAACCCGCTGCGGGCTCGAAACTCGTCGGTCACGTCCTCGAAGGATGCGCTCAAGGAGACGGCGCTGCCGGCCCGGTTGAACGAGGCGGAGACCAGCGATCCCCATGCGGCTTCCGACCCCTGCGCACGGTCCACGCTCCCGGCGGCGAGTAGCTCGAGTGTGTACCTGCCACCCAGCACGAGCCGCGCGTCGGTGCCGACTACGCGGTTGTAGCGCTCTGAGTTCAGAGTCCGGTCCGTGTATACGAGTCCAACGCTCGAGCTCCTGCCCACGTCACGCTTCATTCGAAGAAGGTTGACCACCGGGTCGTCGACCCCCGACGCCGACGCGTCGACGGCCCCAAGGTAGGCGACGCTGAAATCCCCGACTTTCCCCGAGATCTTGGCGGCCCCGATCGGGTTGACGATCGACCGAGTGTGCACGAGTCGCTGGGGCATCGAGAACACATCGACGCCCTCGAGGAAGAACGGCCGCTTCTCTGGAAAGAACAGCGCGAATCGCTCGTTCACGGCGATCTGACCGGCATCCGCCTCGATCTGACTGAAGTCCGGGTTGTAGGTGCCGTCCAGGGTCAAGTTCGACGTGATCCCATAGGTGACGTTGAGACCGAATTCGCCAGCAGGTGAAGTTCGGACCAGACCGGCGGCCGACTCGTCCCAGGCTCCGAATCGGGTGCCCGTGATCACCGGATTGACCTCGAGAAACATGCCTCGCTCGAGACCGCTGAGTCCGGTCAAGCGACCGGCCTGCTGAAGCTGGTTGGCGGCATCGCGAGTGATCGGGGCCCAGGACTGCCGAAACCCCGTTCGTTGGATCTGTCGGATGATCTGGAGCCCCCAATTCTGAACTTCGGATTCGGGGAATCGGAGGCTCTTCAGAGGAATCCTCAGCTCCGCCGTGAACCCGTCCGGGCCGATCCTGCCTCGTGACTCCCACAGGAAATCCGGGCTCCAGTCGACGGGATCGCCACGCCCGCCCCGGCCCTCGATCCAGAGGCCGTCACCCTGTACGCCGTGTGGATTCACCACGAAGACGTAGGCGCGGCGCTGATCGTCGAACGTGTCGAGGACGATCTGCACGAAGTCGTCGGAGCCTCTGAATGCATCCCGCTCCGTCAGGGTGGCCCGGACCCCCCCACTGGAGTCCAGCGCCCGAATGCCGAAGTAGATCGCTTCGTCGGTCATGAACAAGCGAACCTCGGTGGATTCCGAGGCCTCCAGCCCTTCGATGGGCTCGTATTGAGTGAAGCCCGTGAGCAAGGCGGACGCGTTCCAGGCCGCATCGTCCAGTCGCCCGTCGATGGCGATGTCCCCTGCCCGAAGCAAAGGTGGAGCGACGTCGGTTTCCCCGGCGGAACCCACGTACTCCGCCCCGGTGACTGAGGGCCGGCCCGACCGAGCCTCGGAGACGGCCGTTGTTGCGGCGTCCACCTGCACTGCCGATACGGCCATTAGAAGAAGCGTAACTTCGAGCATTTTGCACATCACTTGCATAGATTGAACCTATACAATACTAATACAAATATGGTTGTTCGCACAGGGAGGCCGATCGTTCAGTTTCTTGATGAGCGCAACAAGACCGCCGTACCGGTCCCCGGCTGTCAGCCGAACGGCGGGTGCGATGAATCCGGCGAAGTCGCTGTCGGCGCGGGGACTTTCTCCGTGTTGAATCCAAGAGGCAACGTGGGGCCCGGAAGCGCATGGACGTTGCGTTGACCGAGATACCGGAATGGTTGGACAAACAGCCGACACAGGAGGAGACACCGTGGCCAAGCCCCTATCCAAGAGAATTCGCAAGTCCTTTCGCGGAACCGCGAAGTCGGTCGGACGAAGGCTCGACAGCACGTTGCCCGGAGGCAGTCCGCCAGCGGCTGTCCTGACCGGCGCGGCCATCGCCGGGGTCGCTGGCGTGGCCGGGGTGGCGGCCGCCGTTGGATACCTGCGAAGGAATCGTGAAAAGGCCGCCACGTTCCACGTACGGGCGAACGGCGAGGGTTGGCTGTTGGTTCGGGACGGGGCCGACGATCCCGTCGCCGAGTTCCGGACGAAGCGGAAGGCGGTGCAGGCCGCAAGGAAAACGGCCGCCGGTTCGGCGCCGAGCCGACTGGTGATCTACACCGCGGACGGGGCCGAGCAGGTCTCGCACAACTATGAACTGGTCCGCGACGCCTGATCGGTCCGTCGGCCCAGTCCGTTACAGAGCAACAAGCAAAGGAGATACCGATGGAGCTTCAGCAACCGATCGAGCTGGTCCAGTCCCGAGTGGAGGGCTGGGTCGAAGCCTTGATACAGAACCTACCCAACCTGGCCGTCGCAATCCTGCTGCTGGTGGCGGGCTGGTTCGTCGCCAAGCTGGTGCGCAAGGGTGTGCGCCGCGGCGTTGGACACTACACGGACAACCAGGATCTCACCCGCCTTGCAGGCACCCTAGCCGGAATCGGCGTGATTCTGACTGCAGGGTTCGTCGCGCTGGGCGTCCTCCACCTGGAGAAGACGGTCACTACCCTCCTGGCCGGTGCGGGGGTGATCGGGTTGGCGCTCGGCTTCGCCTTTCAAGACACGGCCGCCAACCTCATCTCCGGCATTGCCATGGCACTCCGGAAGCCGTTCGACGAGGGGGATCTCGTCGACATCGGTGGCGACCTGGCCGTGGTGGAGCGCATCGACCTGAGGACCACGGTCTTGCGGCGGTTGGACGGGCCGATGGTGATGATCCCCAACAAGACCGTGTTCCAGAATCGGATCGTCAACTACTCGGAGGGGGACGGCCGCCGAGTCGAGCTCGACATCGGCGTCTCCTACGCCGACGACCTCGAGCGCGCGCGTGAGATCGCTCTCGAGTCGGTCGACGCCCTCGAATGCGTCGACAGGGATCGGCCGATCGAGTTCTACTGGAAGGAGTTCGGTGGAAGCTCCATCAACGGTGTCCTGCGCTTCTGGATCGAGCGTCAGGCGATGCCACACTTCCTCGAGGCGCGCAGCAAGGCAGTGATGGGCCTCAAGAACGCGTTCGACGAGGCCGACATCACGATCCCGTTCCCCATCCGGACGCTGGACTTCGGCATCGAGGGCGGTCGAACCCTCGCACAGATGATGGAGGGCGTGGCCGGCCTTCGCATGGGGAGCGACGGGACGGCCGACACGCGGGCCACCAACGCATCCACGAGCAACGGTCAGCCAACCACCGAGGCCCGGACCTGAGGCCTATGCCTATGCGCTCTCCCGACCGCGACGGCGGTCGGGAGCAGCGAGGTCCTGCTCGATCTGGTCCCTGAGCCGCAGGAGCGGACTGCGCCGCGCGCGCGCTCCAGGTGTTGGATCGCCTTACACAAGTGAGGTTGCGCCGGAGGTGGGACGCTCCGGATCTTCGCTCTTCCTCTGCGAAGTGAGGCAGATCTGATGAGGGCTCTCGTCTGGGTCGGGGTGGTCGGTGTCGTGGCGTGCACGGACGGAGCACCGGACAGGTGGCCCGATTCGACGCCCTTCACTTCGGCGCCGGCTCGCGAGGTTCCGCCCGCAGAGTTCGCCGCGCGCCGAAGCGCTGCGATCGGGATGGTGCCCGACGGGATCCTCCTCCTCAATGCCCGTCCGGCGCCAAAGTCCATGGAAGAGTGGGGATTCGTACAGGACCCGTCCTTCTATTACTTCACGGGTCTAGGGGAGCTCCCAGGGGCGATTCTGGCGCTCGACGGCGCCGGAAGGACCGCTCACTTGTTCGTGCCGCCTCCGCCCCTCTCCTTTGGACTCGAGGTCGAGGAGCTCGGCCTCGTCACGGGGCCCGCCACCGCCCGACGTCTGGGGGTCGACGAGGTCCTGGCCTGGGAAGACTTCGCCGGCTGGGTCGAGTCGAGGATCGGGCAGGGTGTACGCACCCTCTACGTGGACGGATCCCGCCGACCCGAACCCCGGGGGACCCCACCGGGGATGCTTCCGATCGCGGGGGTCCGGACGCTCTGGCAGACCGCGATCGAGGCACGCTTTCCGAGAGCCGAGGTCCGATCAGCCAGGGAGATCATCCAGGAGTTGCGCTGGTCCAAGTCGGCGGCCGAGATCGCCGTTCTACGCGGAAACGCGCTGGCGACCGCGCACGCCCTTCGGTCCGTCGCCGTTGCGTTGCGCCCCGGCATGCGGCAGCGAGAGGCCGAGGGAGTGGTGGCTACCGCGTGCATCGAGGCGGGTGGGCAGGGTCCGTCGTTCTGGCCCTGGACCATGGCGGGCCCGAACGCGCGCATGACATCGCTCGTGCAGGCCTTCTTTCGGTACCAACACATGGACCGGGTGATCGAAGACGGCGACCTCGTCCGCGTCGACATCGGATGTGCCGGCGGTCACTACGGTGCCGACGTGGGCCGCACGCTTCCCGCCTCCGGTCGCTTCACCCCCGGACAGCGTGAGAGCTGGGACTTGCTGATCTCCGCTTACGAAGCCGGACTCTCGGTCATGCGCGCCGGCGTCCCGGTCGACACCGTTCGGGCGGCGAGTCGACGGGCCGTGGAGGCGGCGCAACCAATGCTGGAGACGGAACAGGGTAGGGAAGCCGCTCGCGCCATCCTGAGTGGTGGCCCTGGCGTCTGGCACCTCCACGGCGTGGGAATCGACAGCGGCGAAGAGACGCGCCCCGTCCTGGAGGACGGATCCGTAATCGCCTATGAACCGGGGTTCGAGGTGTCCGGCGACGCCTTCTATCTGGAGGACATGATCCTGATCACGGATCTGGGACACGAGGTCCTGAGCGCCCGCTTGCCATATCGCGCGAGCGAGATCGAGGCCCTCATGGCGCGGTGAGGGGCATTACACCATGCGCCCGTGCCACGCCCGCAGGAGCTCCGCCTCCCGCTCCGCCGTAATTCCCGCGCGCATCTGCTCCCAACGCTCCGGGGGCTCGGTCCGGCACCAGGCCAGCGTGTCGGCCACGGTTTGCTCGAGGGGGCGGTAGACGAGACCGGCCGCCTTCGCGGCCTCGGCGCTCATCCGCATGAACCCCGCGGTCCGACCCGTGGGGTTCTGCCACATGGGCATGTCCGCGAAGGCGCGCACGCCCTGCTCCTCCATGAACGTCCGCGCGACCCAGGTGAAGTCGGCGTCGGACCCCGACACCCGCTTCATGGTCCCGAGCATCTCACCGAATCCGAGCGGATCTGCCGGGCCCGTGGCGTTGAACGTCCCGGCCACGTCCCGCTCGACCAGGTGGAGCATGAACTCGGTGACGTCGCGCACGTCGATGAACTGCACGGGATCGGCGGGATCACCGGGCGCCATGACCTCGCCCCCGCGGTCCACGCGAACCACCCAATACGTGAATCGGTCCGACCGGTCGCCCGGTCCCACGATCACGGCTGGGCGCACCACGGTCAGGCGGTCCCCGAGGACCTCACGAGCCTGGGCCTCACTGAGCGCTTTCAGCGGACCGTAGCCGTCCCACTCCTCTGAGGGCACGCCCCGCATCCCGACGGCACCACGCTCGTCCTGATCGATGATGCTGCGATCCGAGTAGACCGACTGGGTGGATACGAACAGGTAACGCCGCGAGTTGGGTGCCAGTAGCTCGGCGGTGGCCCGTACCTGCTCGGGCTCGTACCCGGAGTTGTCGAGCACCACGTCCCACTCGCGTCCCTCGAGCGCCGCCAGGTCGCCGTTACGATCGCCCACCAGTCGCTCGACGCCCGGAAAGAGGTGCGTGTTGGTCCGGCCGCGGTTGAAGAGCGTGACGGTATGCCCGCGCGACAGCGCGTACTCGACCTGATGGGGACCGATGAACCCCGTGCCCCCCAGGATCAGGACGCGGAGCGGCGCGGGCGCGGCGACCTGGCCGGTCCCACGGTCGCCTTCCTCCGACGGCGCGCACGCCCACTCGGCGGAGCCGGCCAGGACCAATGCCCCTCCGGTGAGCCCGAGCCGCTCCAGGAAGCTCCGTCTGTCGATCATTCCCCCTCCGTGAATACGTGAGTCCGGGTCCGCCAAGATGTGCGACGGGAAGCCTGCCGTCGACCGTGGGTCACCTGCGGAGAAACTCGGCCGCGCCTAGGTTGCGCGCATGAAGTGGGCTCGAGCGAATCGACGTGGCACCCCGTTAGCGCGCGCGACCGCGATGGCGATCGTCTTGACATTGATGATGATCTCGTCGGCGTGCGCGCCCGACGAGCACCTGGACGTCGACGCGGCCGTGTCGCGGATCACCGCCGAGGGAATCCGCGCTCACGTGGCCGTCCTCGCACACGACTCCATGCGTGGCCGGGACACGGACGACGTCGGATTCGTCAGGGCGCGGGACTACGTCGCGCGCGAGTTCGGGCGCATCGGGCTCGAGGCGCCGGACGGAGGATCATACCTGCAACCGTTCGATCTCCTCGAGGTCGTGTCCGACCGGGGGAGTCGCCTGAGGGTGGGATCGACCGCCTTCGAGTTTCCTGAGGTCATCGTGGCTCCCGACTGGACGGGAGCGGGCCCGAGCATCGCGGGAGAGGGTGTCTATGTCGGGCACGGACTCGTCACCGGTGAGGTAGGGGTGGGAAGCGGGCCCTCGCTCGAGGGGAAGATCGCGTTCGTGCTGGCAGGCGTACCGGAGGGTCGTGCCGAAGAGCCCGCAGTTGCGATGAGCGAGCGCGCCGAAGTCGAGCTCGCACACAGGGCCGGCGCCATCGCGGTCGTCGTACTGAACCCCGGCGGGAGCCAATCCGGGTGGGAAGGCCAGGCGCGCCCCCGCCGGCCTACGCGCGCACTCGCCGACGGAACGACTCCGTCGCCCCGTCCGGCCGCCCAGTTGGGGCCGGCCGCGTCCCGGACGTTGCTCGATCGCTTGGGCGCCGAAGACGCCGGGCTCTCGCTCGGCTCCGTGATCATCGAGCCCCGACACGAGACTCGGTCGGTCCGCTCCTGGAACGTGGTGGGGATGCTACCTGGCGCCGACCCGGCGACCGCGGCCGAAGCAGTCGTGTTCACCGCGCATCTGGACCACGTGGGCGTGGGGGAGCCCGATGCGAACGGGGACTCCATCTACAACGGCACCCACGACAACGCCCTCGGGGTGGCGAAGGTGCTGGCCGTGGCCGAGGCCTTGGCCGGCTCCGGACTACGCCGCTCGGTGCTCTTCCTGGCCACGGGGGCCGAGGAGTCCGGACTGTTGGGCGCCTGGCACTACGTGAAGAATGCGGCCGTCCCGCTCGATCGCACGGTGGCGGCGATCAACCACGACGGCGGGCTCGTCGGCGTCCGAGCCGACGACGTGTTCGCGTGGGGACCGGAGTTCTCGACCGTTGAGCGGGACCTCGAGTGGGCCGCGCGGGAAACAGGGCTGATCCTGAGTCGGGACAAGGGTCCTCCGTTCGGGCCGTCCGCGGGGCTCCTCTATCGGTCCGACCACTATCCGTTCCTCATTTCCGGCGTGCCGGTCGTCTACCTCATGCCCGGGTTCACGATCGGGGGCGACCCCGAGCGCGGTCGCCGCGCGTGGGAGGACTATCTGGCCACGATTCACCACGACCGCGCCGACAACTTCGACGGAACCGCACCCTACGAGTCGCCGGTCGCGCTGACCGGCCTATCCGTACGGCTCGCCTGGCGGCTGGCGAATGCGGACGGGATGCCGGAAACCCACGTTGACGCGCCAGTCCGACGCACCCGCGGGACCCCCAACGGCTACTTCTTCAGGGAGCCGCTTCCCGGCCCACCCGCCTCCGGCGTGCGCTGACTCGCCGCTCCGATGGACCGCGGCGGGCGACCGCCTCCAAGCTTCCCGCCGCCCCGCCGCCCACCCTAGATTGGTCTTCGCCCAGTTGACCCAGCATGCATTCGAGACGTGACCATGGACCTCAAGATCACCGGCTCCGTTACCGACATCCTTCCCGAGCAGTCGGGCGAAGGCCGCAACGGACCCTGGCGAAAGCAGGAGTTCATCCTGGAGACGGAAGGCAACTACCCCAAGCAGATCTGCGTTGCACAGTGGGGTGAGAACATCGACAAGTTCAGCCTCTCAGCCGGGGACCGCATCACGGCGCACATCGACATCCAAAGCCGCGAGTTCAACGGACGGTGGTACACCGACGTGAAGGCCTGGAAAGTGGAGCGTGACGGGGCGCGGCCGGGGCCGCCTCCTCGGGCCGGAGAACCGATTCCGGAGCCCTCGCTCGACGACCTCGACGACTCGCTTCCCTTCTAGGAGCCCGCGCTAGCGCACACCCGCCGGCACCAGTCGAACGATCTCGGTCGGCGGACCGTCGATGTCACGCGTGCTCCCGTCGAGCGCTAGATAGAGGGTCCCATCCGGACCCTGTCGCACGTCTCGGATGCGACCCATTCCCTGCATCAGCGTCTCCTCCTGCGCGACCTCTCGGCCGTTCAGGCGTAGGCGCACGAGTCGTTGCCCGCTGAGGCCCCCTACCAGCATGTCGCCTCGCCACTCGGGGAAGGCTTCACCGGTGTAGAAGAGCATCCCCGAGACGCCGATGGACGGGACCCACACGTGCACGGGCGGCTCCATCCCGTCCCGGTGCGTTCCCTCGTGGATGGCCGATCCGGTGCGGTAGTTCACGCCGTAGCCGACCACGGGCCAACCGTAGTTCAGCCCCGGACGGAGCACGTTGAGCTCGTCGCCGCCCTGGGGTCCGTGCTCGTTCAACCACACGTCCCCAGTCTCCGGGTGCACACCGAGGCCCTGGGCGTTTCGGTGTCCGTACGTCCAGATCTCGGGACGGGCGCCCGCAACGTCGACGAACGGATTGTCGCTAGGCACGCGGCCGTCGTCATGGAGGCGGACCGTCGTCCCGTTGTGGTTGGACAGGTCCTGGGCTGGATGGGCCGCGAGATCCCCGGATGAAGGCCACTGCCGATCGCCCACGGTGACGAACAGGTGGCCTTCGCGATCGAACGCCAGCCGTCCGCCCCACTGCGAGCTCCGATCGCTCCCGTTCCCGGTCGCGGTCGCCACGAAGAGCTCCTCGAAATCCGAGAGGCGGTCGTTCTCGAACCGGCCTCTGGACACGGTCAGGGGGCCCAGCGAGTCGGCCGCGGGCTTCGTGTAGCTCAGATAGAGCAGACGGTTGTCCGCGAAATCGGGATGGAGGATCACGTCGCGCATGCCCGCCTGCTCGAGACCGTTCATCGAGCGCGCGCCCCGTCCCAGGGCGATCACGTCCGGCAGGCCATCGACGGGATCCGGGAGGAGGAAGCCGCCGCGGACGATGCGCAGTCGGCCCGGCCGCTCCGTGACCAGCAGGTCGCCCTCGGGCGTGAAGGCCATCGAGAACGGTCGGACCAGCCCGACCGCCACCGTGTCGACACGGAAGTCGTGGAGGGCTGTCTGGACCACCGGATACGGGCTTGGCTCCTCGGGGTCGTCGACGGGGACACAGGCGAACACGGCAAGGAGCCAGAGCGGCGCCAAATACCGGGTCCGGATGTGGAGCCGAATCAGCCGGACCCGATCGATGTCAGGGATTTGGGGCATCGATGCGCGAGGCTGGCGGAAACCACCCGGGGTCACCGGCTCCCCTGGCCTCCCGCGCCGTGCTCCGCCTTCGCGCGCTCGATCAGGCCTGCCCATTGCTCCAGTTCGCCCGGGTCCCACACCTCGTTCATGGTGGCGCGAGCCTCGGCTTCGGGTACGCCTTCCACCAGCGTCCGGTACAGGTAGACGAAGGCGGATGCGCGCATGTTCGCGAAACAGTGCACGTAGACTTTCCGGTCCTGGTTGGCCCGCATGACGTCGAAGAACAGCCGGACGTCGGTGAGACGTGGCTCGTTCCAATCCACGGGGATGTGGACGTAGGTGAGCCCTTCCTGTGCCACGAAAAAGCCCTCGCGCCCGTTCCGCTCTTCGTCCGCGATGGCCAGGTTGATGACGACCTCGTATCCCTGTTCACGCAGGAGCGGGACCTGGTCGTAGCCGATCTGCCCGGACGAGGCCAAGCGGTCCGAGACCACCTGGAAGTTCCGCACGGCCTCGAGCGGAGGGGGCTGCTGCGCCGACGCGGCCTGCGCGAAGAGCGCCGACGAGAGGAGCGCGAGCGTGGTCTTGGATCGCCGGTGCATGATGGGACCTCCGTCCTTCCCTGCAGACGCGTATTCGCCTGAGATAGCGGGATGTACCCGCCCAATGTAGTGGCGGGGACCGGGCGTGGACGAGTGCTTGTCCGACGCCGGATCGTCCCGATCGCGGGGCGGCTCCACCGCTGCCTTCTGAGCACCTCGCGTCGGGACATTGACCAGGAGCCCCCCGGAGCGTAGCCATCAAGACTGCGCTCCGGTCTCCGCGTTGCCGCGCCGAGGGGACGGACGCGCGCGCGGCATCCAGTTTTTTCTTCTTCGGGGGTACTTCGTGAGAGCAATCGTCTCCGTGCTGGGGCTCACCCTTCTGTTCGCGAGTGGCGCCACGGCCCAACAGGCTACCCGGACCGAGCCCGTCACTGGTATCCGGGACAACAGCACCGGCTTCCACGCGCTGGTCGGCGCCCGCGTGGTCACGGCGCCCGGTCAGGTCCTGGACGGCGCCACCATCGTCGTCCGGGACGGGCTCATCCAACAGGTCGGGCGCAACGTTCAGCCCCCGGCCGGCGCCCGGGTCTGGGATCTGGCGGGCCTCACCGTCTATCCGGGCTTCATCGACGCCCATGCCGATCTGGGGATGGACGACGTCCCCGAGGGGGGCGACGTGGGACCCACCCACTGGAATCCCCAGGTGCGCGCCTGGTTCTCGACCACGAGGAATCTCCGGGACGACGCCGACCGCCGCGCGGCGCTCCGCTCCCAGGGATTCGGGACGGCGCTGGCCGTTCCCAAGCAGGGGATCTTCCGCGGGACCGCTTCGGTCGTGAACCTCGGTGACGCTGGGGTGCGTGACCGCGTGCTCCGGGCCGATCTGGTCCAGTCGATCGGCTTCGAGCGTTCCTTCCGGCTCGGTGGCTCGTATCCCAACTCCGCGATGGGGACGATCGCGCTCATGGAGCAGACCTTCATGGACGCGGACTGGTACATTCGGGCGTGGGGCGCGTACGAGGCCAGTGGGCGAGCGTTCCTTCCGCCGGAGACCAGCGAGGCGCTGTCGGCGCTCAGGTCGGTTGTGCAGGGGGAACAGGCGGTACTGTTCGAGACGGGCAGTGAAGAGGAGTATCTGCGGGCACACAAGCTCGCCTCCGAGTACTCCGTGGACGCCTGGTACCGGGGCAGTGGCCAGGAGTACCGCATCATCGACGTACTCCGGGGGCGGACCGCTCCATTGATCGTCCCGCTCGCCTTTCCAGACGCCCCGGACGTGGATGATCCCGAATCCGCGCTGAACGTCACGCTGGCGGACCTCCGTCACTGGTACCTGGCTCCCACCAGCCCGGCGCAGCTGGCCGGGGCGGGGATCCGCTTCGCGATCACGTCCGACGGGCTCTCGTCGCTCAACCAGTTCCTGCCGAACATGAGGATTGCGGTGGCGCGCGGGCTTTCCTCGTCCGCCGCCCTGGCAGCCCTCACGACCACACCCGCGGGGTGGCTCGGCATCGAGCGCACGCACGGGACCATCGAGCGCGGCAAGGTGGCCAACCTGGTGGTGAGCGAGGGCGACCTCTTCACCGAGGAGGCCACGGTTCGCGACGTGTGGGTACAGGGGAGGGTCTACGGGGTGACCCGTCCTCCCCAGATCGACCCGCGCGGCACCTGGCGCATCGCATCCCGCGACGAGTGGGGCTTCGACGCGGTGCTAACACTCGAGGGTCCGCTCAATCGGCTCACCGGATCGATCGAGGTGGCGGGTGCGGCGGCCGAGGGCGCTCAGATCGACCTGGCCTCCGCGAGCGTCGTAGCCGAGACGGGTCGCATCGAAGTGCGCTTCGACGGAGCCCCGCTCGGATACGAGGGTGTGGCCATGCTGGCGGGCTCGGTCCGTGGCGACGAGTTCTACGGCTGGACGTCGCTTCCAAACGGCGCGGATCCTTCCTTCCAGGGCACGCGCATCGAAGCGTACGCTGGAGCCGCCCGCGGCACGGTGGCCATGAACGTGCCCCGGATCGACCTCCCGTTCATTCGACCGATGATGGAGTATGGAAGGGCAGCCGCCCCGGATCAGCCGGCCGCGGTGGTCGTCAGGAACGCGACGGTCTGGACCCAGGGACCGCAGGGGCGCCTCGACAATGCCGACCTGTTGGTGCAGGCCGGTAAAGTCGTTCAGGTCGGTTCCGGTCTCACCGTTCCGCGGGGCGCAACGGTGATCGACGCGGCGGGCAAGCACGTGACCCCCGGACTCATCGATCCCCACATCCATTCGGGCGTCAGCTCGGTCAACGAGAGCGGCTTCGCGATCGTGCCCGAGGTGCAGATGGGTGACGTGGTGACCCACAACAACATCTGGATGTACCGCCAGCTGGCCGGTGGGCTCACGAGCG
>JAHEKN010000238.1 GCA_024638305.1 Gemmatimonadota bacterium
GCTGGGTGACGCGCTCGTAGGCATCCTGAACGGAATCGATCTGGACATCTGGGATCCCACGAACGATCCCGAGATCCCGGCGCACTTCTCGGTGGACGACCTGTCCGGAAAGAGGGTCTGCAAGGCCGACCTCCAGAGGAGCTGCGGGCTGCCCGTCAACGACGACATCCCGCTCTTCGGTATGACGGCCCGGCTGGTCAAGCAGAAGGGCTTCGACCTGCTCGTGAACGACGGGCTCCTGTACCGCATCCCGGAAGCCCAATTCGTGTTCGTGGGCGAGGGCGAGGCCGGGTACCAAAACGCGCTGGCGGAAGCGGCGCGGCAGATGCCCGACCGGGTGGCTGTTCGGTTCGAGTTCACCGAGGTCCGGGAGCATCGACTCCTTGCCGGAGCGGACTGTCTGCTCATGCCCTCGCAATACGAGCCCTGCGGCCTCACCCAGATGCGGGCCCAGCGGTATGGCGCCCTTCCCGTCGTTCGCCGCGTCGGCGGGCTTACGGACACCGTGGAAGATCAGATCACGGGCTTCGTCTTCGATGATTTCTCGCCGGCGGCGTTCGAGGTGGCCATCCGACGCGCGCTGGCGCTCTACCCGGACCGCGAGGCTTGGGAGCGACACGTGGTCCGAGCCATGCGGAAGGACTTCGGGTGGCAGAAGTCGGCGGATGCGTACCTGGAGGTTTACCGCGACGCGCTGTCGGCCCACGTGCCGTCCTGACCGAATCCGCGAAGGACCAATCGACCGTGGCCCGGAGACCGCTTTCGGTCGTCATTCACGGCCACTTCTATCAGCCGCCTCGAGAGGATCCGTGGACCGGGGCAGTCCCGCGTCAGCCTTCCGCCGCGCCCTTCCACGACTGGAACGAGCGCATCGAGCACGAGTGCTACGGGCGCGTGACCGGATCGCGCACCCGGGGAACGACTGGGGCCGGAAGCGACCTCAACGCACTCGCCTTCATGAGCTTCGACTTCGGTCCCACGCTGCTCACGTGGCTGGAGGCCAACGCGCCGGAGACGTACCGGAGGGTCCTCGCGGCCGACGCCGAGAGCCGGGAGCGTCTGGGCCACGGCAACGCCATCGCCATGCCCTATCACCACACGATCCTGCCGCTCTCCGAACCGCGGGACCGGCTCACGGAGGTGCGTTGGGGCATGGCGGACTTCCGCTCCCGGTTCGGGAGGGAGCCCGAAGGGATGTGGCTTCCCGAGACGGCGGTCGACTCGGCTACCCTCGAGACCCTCGCGGCTGAGGGAATCCGCTTCGCCATCCTGGCTCCCCATCAGGTGGTGGCCGCGCCCGCCGACGGCGGGCCTGGGCGCTTCATCGGGCCCGGGGGCCGTGAGATCGCGGTCTTCGTCTACGACGGGCGCCTCTCGCACGCGATCGCGTTCGGGGGTCTGGTCGGCGACGGCGCCCGTTGGGCGGATGCCATGAGGGCGGTGGACGGTCCCGGTAACGTCGCGTTGCGGTCGATGGCCGTGGACGGCGAGACGTTCGGGCATCACCACGATTCCGGGGCGGTGGGACTCGCCACCGTCATCACCGAGTTGGCCGGGACGCCGGGCGTGACGCTCGAGAACTACGCATCCTTCCTGGCCAGGCATCCGCCCACGGACGAGATCGAGCTGGTGGAGCCGAGCTCCTGGAGCTGCGCGCACGGCGTGGAGCGCTGGCGCTCGGACTGCGGATGCAGGGTCGACCATTCCACCGAGTCGTCGCAGGCGTGGCGGGGACCGCTGCGCGAGGCCGTCACGTGGCTGGCCGGACGCATCCACCGGATCTACGAGCGCGACGCTGCCGGTTTGCTCACCGATCCCTGGGAGGCGCGCGACGCCTTCGGAGCCGTGGCGGCGTCCCTGGATCCGGAGGTCGCCACGCGTTTCCTGGACGCGTGGCTCGTGCCGGGCTCCGACGCCCCCGCTCGGGAGCGGGCAATGCGGCTGCTGTCGCTCGAGCAGGACGCATTGAGGCTGTTCACCTCGTGCGCCTGGTTCTTCGACGACCCCGCCCGCCTGGAGCCGATGCAGGTGCTGGCCTACGCCGCTCACGCCGTGGAGTCCATCGGCGGTCCCGACGGCCAGGCCATCGAGCGCGAGCTGTCGCGTCGGCTGGAAGCGGTCGTGAGCAACGACCGCACACGAGGGACGGGAGCGGACCTGTTCCGGGAGGTGGCCCGATCCCGGACGATCGAGAGCCGCTGAGTGGGACCCCTCCGCTTCTCGTTCGTGCTGCACCTCCATCAACCGGTCGGGAACTTCGACTTCGTCTTTCGCGAGCACGCCGACGACGTGTACCGCCCGTTCCTGGACTTTCTGGAGGAGCGGGCACTCTGGCCCATCGGGCTCCACGTCTCGGGCCCGCTGATCGAGTGGCTGGGCGATCACGACTCGCGACTGCACGACCGGATCGGAAGGCTGGCGGCCGACGGTCACGTGGAGCTGCTCTCCGCGGGCTGGTACGAGCCCATTCTTGCCTCGCTCAGCCCTGCGGACCGGGCGACGCAGCTCGGATGGATGCAGGACGAGCTGCGGGAGCGGTTCGGCGTCAGGCCCACCGGACTCTGGCTCACCGAGCGGGTGTGGAAGCCCGAGCTCGCCGCCGATCTGGCTCGCGCCGGTATCGAGTACGCGCTGGTGGACGACCACCTCGCGCGCCGGGCGGGGGTCGAGGGGGCCACGCTGCTGGGGCCGATGCGTGCCGAGTGGAAGGGTGCGGGCATCGACGTGCTGGCCATCGACGAGGCGCTCCGCTACCTGATTCCGTTTCGGCCCGCTGAGGAGATCGCGCGCGACCTCAGGCGGCGGCACCGGGCCGGCGAGCCGGTGGCCCTGTTCGGAGACGACGGCGAGAAGTTCGGCGGCTGGCCACGAACCCGAGAATGGCTCTACGACCAGGGGTGGCTGGAGGCGTTCGGTGACGAGATGGACCAGCTCCGCTCGGAGGGGGTGGTCCGGTGGGTGACACCCGCGACCGTGCGAGCCGAGTCGGGGCCGGGCCCCACGGTCGACCTCCCGGAGGGCTCCTACCCCGAGATGGACGACTGGGCCGGTGGGCCCTGGACCAACTTCCTGGACCGGTACGAAGAGGCGGGCCGCATGCACCGCCGCATGACCGTCCTGTCCGACCTCTGCCGCGCCGCCGGGGACCCCGAGCCGATCAGGCGGGCCGTCGGCCGGGGTCAGTGCAACGACCCGTATTGGCACGGGGTGTTCGGCGGAGTCTACATGAAACACCTGCGCGAGGGGGTGCGCGGCCAGCTCACCCTGGCCGAGCGCAGGCTCCGGGAAGGGGAGGCGCTCCGCTGGGAACGGACGGCCACGCGGCGTGGCGATCCCGCCTGGTGGGCGCATTCGGCGCGCGTGAGCTGTCTGATCGAGTCAGCATCCGGTGGCCGAATCACCCAGCTCGTCTGGCTCGAGTCCGGGACGGACGTGACGGACGTGCTCACCCGGCGGCACGAGTCCTATTACGATGAGGCGGTGGCTCGCGGGGCGGAGCTTCGCTCTGGGAAGCTGGAGCGCGAGCAGGGCAGCGCGTCGATCCACGAGATCGAGGATTCAGCCGTGCTCGACGGCTTCCCTCCCGTCGACTTGGAGCCGCGCTCACTGGTCGCGGAGCGCGTTCTGGGTGCTGACCTGACACTCGCGCGGTACAGCGCGGCCGAGTACCAACCACTGTGGCGGACCGGTGACGCGGCAGTGTCCGACCCCACCGAGAGCCCCGAGGGAACGCTGACCTGGGAGTCACGGAGCGGAGAAGGGCCCGCCGTGACTCGATGGATTCGCCTCACGGAAGACGCGCTCCAGATCGAGTGGCTCTGGGATCCGCGGGCATTCCCGGCCACCGCGGTCTTCGCGCCGGAGCTCTCCCTCGGCTGTCCTGTCGAGCTGACGCTGGATCCTCCCACCGACATGTGGCGCTACCCCATCGTGACGGTCTCCAAGTGCCCGACGGGCTTCGAGGAGACCCATCAGGGCGACTCGGCGACGCCGCGCTGGCCCGTCGCGACAGGCCGCGCGAGAGTGACCATCCGGCCGCCCGGAGCGCCATCGCCCGCGTCCGGCTCCGCCCTTCCCGGCTGAACCCCCGCGCCACCATCACGCTCCGCCGCTATCCCTGAGCCAACGCGTCGCCGATTTCCGTATTCCAGGAGGAAGACATCGGCCCCCTCGAATGCCGATTCGCTGCAACCACGGTGAACCGAGATGAAACGCAAGAAGCTGGACACGCGGAAAGCCAGATGGCTCACTGTTCTGACGGTTGCCACCATGCCGATCGCTGCCTGCGGCGGTGACAGCCCCACGGGTCCTGCCGCGTCTCTTGGTGAAGTCGCCGTCACGGTGAGCCTGAACGTGACGGCGTGGGAGTTCCACGCGATTGGTCAGTCGGCCCAGTTGATCGCCTTGGTCAACGGATCGGAGCAGATCCCGCTATGGGAGTCGAGTGATCCCGGCGTCGCCGTCATCGACCAGGACGGAATCGTGACCTCGGTGGGATGGGGGACCGCCATGATCCGCGTGTACGTGGGCCTCGCAGTTGCGGAGGCCGTCGTGACGGTCAGTCCTCCTCTGACCACGCTGCTCGACATTGGGTAGGAGGGCCCGTAGACCCAACCACCTCAGCTCTTGGCCGACGCTTGGATCCGGTCGCATCCTCGAAGAGTCACGGCTTGCACGTGGCCGACCCGGACACGTCGGCGGCGCCGTCCGGGCCGATCCTGGTGTTGAG
>JAHEKN010000063.1 GCA_024638305.1 Gemmatimonadota bacterium
CCTTGGTGACGAATCCCGGGATGATGGTGTGGAACGGGCGCTTCCCGGCGGCGGCGCGGTTGGGGTGGCCCGCCTCGAGGGTAAACCCACCCCCCCGGTTCTGGAGCATCACACCGGTGCCGGGAATCACCACGCCCGCGCCGAAGTAGCCGAACACCGAGTTGATGAAGGACACCATGTTGCCGTGTTGGTCGGCCACGCTCAGGTAGATGGTCTCGGAGGCCTGCGCCGCGGCGGGCGCCTCCTCACGGTCCGTCGCCAGCCTGGGGTCGAGCAACCGGCGCCGGTCCGCGATGTACTCGTCGCTGAGCAGCTCCTCGACCGGCGTTGTCATGTATTCGGGGTCGGCCACGTACCGGCGCAGGTCCTCGTAGGCCAGCTTCTTGGTCTCGATCATGAGGTGCAGATAGTCGGCGGACCCGAACCCCATCGTCTCCAGCTCCATGGGCTCCACGATGCCGAGCATTTGGAGCGCGGCCACGCCCTGGCCCGCCGGGGGCAGCTCCCAGATCGTGTAGTCGCGGAACTGGATGGACAGTGGCTCCACCCAGCGGGCCTCGTGCTCGGCGAAGTCGTCGACCGTGAGGAATCCACCGAGCTGCTGGAGCCCTTCCGCGATGCGACGCCCCACGGAACCACCGTACAGGGCACGGGGCCCGTCGGCTGCGATCCGCTCGAAGGTGCGCGCCAGATCGGGGTTGGACATCCACTCACCGGCCCGTGGCCCTCGCTGTCCGTCGATCAGATAGGTGGCCGCCGACCCCGGGTCGCGCTTGAGCTTCTCCGCCTGCGCCGACCACTGGCCTGCGATGATCGGCGTTACGGGGAAGCCCTCCGAAGCAATGCGGATGGCCGGCGCCAGCGCCTGGGCCAGGCTCAAGGTGCCGTACTCGTCGAGCAGGGCTGACCACCCCGACAGCGCGCCCGGCACGGTCACCGACATGGGGCCACTCCCCGGCATGCGCTCGTGGCCCTCGGCGACCAGGCGTTCGGCGTCCAGGAGAGCCCCGCCCTTTCCGCTCGCGTCGAGGCCGCGCAGGCGACCCTCGTCCGCCGACCAGAAGAGCGCGAACATGTCGCCGCCCACCCCGGTCATGTGGGGCTCGACCACGTTGAGCACGGCCGCCGCCACCACGGCCGCATCGAACGCGTTGCCCCCCTCCTCCAGTACCCTGAGCGCGGCGCTCGTAGCGAGTGGCGCGCTCGTGGCCACGGCCCCGTTGGGCGCGTAGACGGTGGAGCGTCCGGGGGTCACCACCTGGGACGACAGTTCACTCGGCATGAGCGGGCAAAGAAGTAGGAAGCCGCAGAGCAGCGACGTGGTCTTCATGTCGGATCCTCGGAAAGCGAGGGGCACTCAAGCGTGCGATTCTACTCCCGGCTGCAGCAGGATGCCACGGCCGGGAAGCAGCTCCACCATGCGCTCGGCATTGGCGGCCGCGCCGGGGCCATCGCCCCAGTGCACGGGGACCACGACCGTGGCCCCGCAGACGTCGCCCGCGCGGGCCGCGTCCTCCGGGCCCATGGTATAGCGACCTTCACAGGGCAGGAATGCGACGTCGCACCGGATCTGGCCCATCGATGCCAGGAGGTCGCTGTCCCCCGCGTGGTAGTAGGTCACTCCCCCCACCGTAAATACGTATCCGAGCCAGTCGCTCGTGGCCGGGTGGAACCGTTTCCCCACGTTGTGGGCAGGCACTGCGAGGACATCGAAGCGGTCCAGCTGCAGGAGGTCTCCGGGCCGCATGAAGTGATCGGCGTCGCTCAGCTGGATCTTCATGGAGGCGGGGGCGATCACGATCGTGCGTGGGCCCCGCACCCGCGCGACGTCCTCCTCGCGGAAGTTGTCGTAGTGCGGATGTGTGAGCAGCACGTAGTCCGCAGCGGAGTTGTCCGCGACGTGCAGGGGATCCACGTGGATCTCGACGCCGTCTCTGCGGATTCGTACGGACGATCGCTTGAACCAGGTAATGCCTTCGCCGAGTCCATCCACGGCTTCGCTCCGTCCGCCGGGGGGTCGTGGGAAGGCCAACCTACAGGGCGGGCACAAATACCAACAGGCGTACCGCCACGACGACGGAGCCGCCAAATTGACATGGGGCACTGCAAAACCGGCACGAATTGCGGGCCTGAGGGTGGCAGGCTTCGTGCACGTTGGACGGCTTCGGCATCATGAACGATCGTGAGAAACGAGATGCCCCCGAACCGGGGGCTCTGAGGATGAGAGACGAAACCATGGGTGAACGATTCTCCCTTCCGGTGCTTCCGTTGCGGGATACGGTGGTGTATCCCGGCGTGGCCGTTCCCATCTCGGCCGGCCGACCCGGCACGGTCGAAGCGGTTCAGAAAGCGCTGGACGGAGATCGGCGGCTCTTCGCGGTGGCCCAGCGGGACAACGTGGACGAGGCCACGGCCGAAGTCCTCCACACGGTCGGCACCGTGGTCCGTGTAATCCAGACGCACCGCGTGCGGGGCGGCATCCAGCTGCTCGTGCAGGGGGAGGAGCGCGCACAGGCGCTCACGTACGAGGTGATGGGCGACTCGATGCTCCAGGCGTCGCTCCTCACGATGAAGCGCCAGTCGCCAGCCGACTCGTCCGACCCGGCGTTCCAGGCGCTCGACCGTGAGTTGCGCGATCGTGCCGCCGAGCTGGGGACCCGCCGCGGGGTTCCGGCAGAGGCGCTCAACCAGTTGATCCAGGGGGTCGACGACCCCGGAGCGTTCGCGGATCTGGTTGCGTTCTACCTCGAGCTGCCCACTGAGGACAAGCAGGAGCTGCTGGAGGTTCTGGACGACGAGGCCCGCATGCGCGACGCCCTCCTGCTGGTGGAGCGTGAGCTCGCCAGGCTGGACGCGCAGGAAGAGATCCAGGCGCGCGTGCAGGAGGAGCTGGGCGAGCGGCAGCGCGAAATGCTGCTCCGGGAGCAGATGAAACAAATCCAGCGCGAGCTGGGCGACGAGGACGATCGCGCCGAAGTCGAGGAGCTCCGGGAACGCATCGAGGCGCTCGATCTCGAGGAGGACGCTCGCACCGAAGTCGATCGAGAGCTCAGGCGCCTCGAGCGGACGAGCCCGCAGTCGGCCGAGTATCAGGTCATCCGGACGTTCCTGGAGTGGGTCACCGAGCTGCCCTGGAACGACCGCACCGAGGACAAGATCGATCTGGCCAAGGCCGAGCACATCCTCGAAGAGGACCACTACGGACTCGAGGACGTGAAGGACCGGGTGCTGGAGTTCCTGGCAGTGCGAAAACTCCAGATGGAGCGGGCGGTCGAAGCAGACGACCCCGAGGAGGACGATGAACGGCCCGCGATCGACGTGGCTGATTTCTCCGAGCCTGAAACCGTGGCCGAATTCGTGGCGGAAGGACTCGGCGGGACGGAGTCGGCGGACGTGGCCGAGGGTGCGGAACCCGCGGCGGAAGACGAGTCGACGTCCGTAGCGGACCCGGAGACCGGGGAAGGGGAGCCGGAGGAAAAGGAGCGCGCCGCGGCCCGGGGCGTGGGACGGGGTCCCATCCTCCTGTTCGTGGGCCCACCCGGAGTAGGGAAGACGAGCATCGCGCAGTCCATCGCGCGGGCCCTCGGCCGGAAGTACGTCCGCATTTCGCTCGGGGGCGCCCGGGACGAGGCGGACATCCGGGGCCATCGGCGCACCTACGTGGGCGCCATGCCGGGGCGCATCGTCCAGGGTATGCGGCAGGTCAAGAGCAAGAACCCCGTGTTCCTGCTCGACGAGGTCGACAAGCTGGGCGTCTCGTTCCAGGGCGACCCCAGCTCGGCGCTGCTCGAGGTGCTCGATCCAGCGCAGAACTCGTCCTTCACGGACCACTATCTGGGGATTCCCTTCGACCTGTCCGAGGTCTTGTTCATCGCCACGGCCAACTACATCGACCGCATCCCGGCCCCGCTACTGGACCGCATGGAGCGAGTCGATTTCTCGGGCTACACCGAGCGGGAAAAGCTGGAGATCGCGTTACGCTATCTGCTTCCGCGGCAGAGAGACGAGGCGGGGCTCAAGGACGAGGAGTTCGAGGTCGCCGGCGACGCGGTCACGTCGGTCATCCAGAATTACACGCGTGAGGCGGGTGTTCGGCAGCTCGAGCGCGAGCTGGGCAAGCTGGCCCGCAAGGTCGCGCGCAAGATCGCTGCGGACGAGGTGGAGACGCTCGAGCTGGACGAGGACACGGTCCGCGAGCTCCTTGGGCGGCCAAGGGTACACCCCGAGCGCATGGCCCCCCGCGAGTCGATCGGTGTGGCCACCGGCATGTTCTACACCCCCATGGGTGGCGACATCATGTTCGTGGAGGCGTCGATCATGCCCGGCGATGGCGGCCTGGTTCTGACGGGCCAGCTCGGCGACGTCATGAAGGAGTCCGGTCGGGCCGCCCTCAGCTTTGCCAAGAGCCACGGCGCAGAGCTCGGCATTCCCGAAGAGAAGCTCCGCAACCGGGAGATCCACATCCACGTGCCCGCGGGTGCGCTACCCAAGGAGGGACCGTCCGCGGGGATAACGATGGCCACCGCACTGGTCTCGGCGCTGTCGGATCGCAAGGTCCGTCACGACGTGGCCATGACCGGCGAGCTGACGCTCACGGGCCGGGTGCTCCCGATCGGCGGCGTGAAGGAGAAGGTGCTGGGTGCAGTCCGGGCCGGCATCAACGAAATCGTGCTCCCCAAGGACAACGAGGGCGATCTGGAGGACATCCACGAAGACGTCCGCAAGACGCTCGTGGTGCATCCGGTGGCCGAGCTGTCCGAGGTGCTCGATGTGGCGCTGCTGCCCAAGCGCGGTGACCGGAAGAACCGGGGTGCGGATCCGGCCATGGAGGCTTTGGAGGACGTGGAGGAGGGCACGGTGCCCGCGCTGCCACAGAGCTAGCGCAGTCGCACGGGGCGCCCCGAGCGGTCGGCAGTCCTCTCAGGACCGAATGCGCCCGGCGCTCTTGGGTTCGACCGCCTGGGAGCCGTACTCCGAGAGCTACTTCTTCCGCTGCGGGAACTGCCAGCCGCGCCGGACCACTCGGGGCTCGTCCACCACCACGAACGAGCTCGGCGCTCCCAGGTCGATCATCTCGATGCAGCGGGAGACGCTCCTCCTGGGGATGACGGAGTAGAGCACCTCCACGTTCCCCTCGCGGCCGCGCCCGATCATCTCGGTCACGCCGAAGCCTTCGTCGCGCAGGGCGGTGGCCAGTTCCGCCCCTCCGGATCGGACCACGGTGCGAATGGTCGCGAGTCCGATGGCGATTCGCTCCTCCAGCCAGAGGCCCAGGAAGTTGCCGGTCGCGAAGCCGGCCGCGTACCCCACAACGTGGAGCGGGCTGTTGAGATGCTGCACCACGATCCCGATCGCGGTTACCCAGATGAGGATCTCAACGAACCCGATGAGCGGGGCCAGAAAGCGCCGGCCACGCATGATGAGCAGCATGCGCACCGTTGCCATGCTCACATCGGTGGCGCGGAGGAAGAAGACGAACAGCGGACCCCACGGACTGGCAACGAGATCTTCGATCATGGCTCGCGGTCGGTGTTTGCGTAGGTGGCGACGGGGTGCGGTCGGCGAACGCGGCGCTCTTGCTCCGCACGCTGCCGCGGCTGCATGGTCAGCGAATCGCACCCACGCCGGACGGGCGCGGGTGGCGATGGTTGTCCCAGCCGAAGGAAACGATGAGTAGGCAAACCTCGGGAGGTCGGGCCATCCCGGCGCTCCGCTACCGAGACGCGGTGGCCGCGATCGACTGGCTCGGCGCCGCTTTCGGGTTCGAGCCCCGCCTGGTGGTGCCCGGCGATGATGACGGCATCCTGCACGCGCAGCTCGTCGCCGGAGACGTGATGGTCATGCTGGGCACGGCCCGCGACGACGGGTTCGGACAGATGCAGAAGACTCCCGAAGACGTGGGCGGGATCGTCACGCAAAGCGCGTATATCGTGGTAGACAATCCCGATGCCCACTATGAGCGGGCCGTCTCCGCGGGAGCGGAGATCGTGATGGAAATAGCGGATCAGGACCACGGAGGCCGAATGTACTCGTGCCGGGACCCCGAGGGCCATCTCTGGAACTTCGGGAGTTACGACCCCTGGGCGGAGGATTGACGCTTTGGAGACGATGAAGAATACGGCATCCCGGTCCCACGGACGGCTCACGATCAGCGCGCTATTCATCGGGCTCGCGGTCATCGCCCTCGGCGCGGCCAGACCGGGGCCGCAGGCCCCCTCTGCCACCTACATCTCCGCCGCGGCCGTACGCGCCACCGTGGCGGAAGCCCCCGAGGGCCGCGTGAGCGACCAGCAGATCCGCATGGTCGACGCGGGCGGGCACAACGTGGGCGTGGGCGTCGTGCAGCGCCCACCCACGACCTCACTGTCGGCGATCCAGCACCACCGTCAGACGGAGGTATACAGGGTGATCGCGGGCTCGGGTGTCCTCGTCACCGGCGGAGTCCTCACGGACGCGCGTGACCTCGACCCCGAGGGTGCGACCGTCCGGACCCTCACCGGCCCCAGCTCCGTCGGGTCGATCCGCGACGGGACGAGCCAGCGAGTGGGCCCCGGGGACGTGGTGATCATCCCCGCGGGCGCGGCGCACGGGTTCAGCGAGATCACCGAGACCATCACATACCTGGTCGTGCGCGTGGATCCGGAGCAGTTGGTAGAGCTGAAGGACTGACGGTGCGAGGCCGCGTTGGGGTCCGGCGGACAGCCGCTCGCCTGGTGCGGACCACTGCCATGTGGCTGGTCTGCCTGGCCGGTCTCTCGAGCTGTGCCTCCCCCGGTCCGTTCGACGAGCCCACGGGAGCGGATCCCACCAGGACACGGCATCGAATCGTGTTCGAGGTGATGTGCCAGGCTTGTACGGTTCGCTACTCGACGCCCGATGACGTGGGTCGGGCGCAGGTCGTGCGAGCGTGGTCGGAGAACGTTGGCATCTGGGTCACGGGCATGGGCGCGGCGGTCGAGCTCTCGGTGATCGCGAACGCGGGGTCGGCAAGCGTCGGACTCGCTCGCATTCGTGTGGACGGTGCCGTGGCCGAGGAGTATCGGGGCGCCGGCCCCTTCGAAACCGGAACGGGCGTAACACTGCGAACGATCGTGCGATCGCGACCGCGTACGTAACCGTCGCGGCATGAGCAGCGGCGCTGGGAGCCCGGACGACGTGGAAGGCCGGGACCGCCGGTGGGCGCCCGATCGGGAACTGAGCGTCGACGGGGTCCGGGAGGCGGTCCGGTCCAACTTCCCCAGCGTGGATGTGTCGAGCGTGGAGCACCTCGGGTCGGGGTGGGAGTTCGATGTCTACCGGACGGCCGACGACTGGGTGTTCCGGTTTCCACGACGCAGGGAGTACGCGACCCAGTTCGTGAAGGACGACGCCGTGCACGGGCTGGTGCGCCCTCTCCTGGAGCCCGATGTCCGCGTCCCGGCCATCCAGCTCTGGGGCCGTCCCGGGCCCACGTTTCCGTATCCGTTCGCGGGCCACCGGATGGTACCCGGCCTTCCTGCCGACCGTCGAACGGGTGCGCGGCATCACGGATTGGCGGCGGCCCTGGGCGGGGCAATCGGCCGGATCCACTCCGTTCCCGTCGAAGCCGCTGCAGCCATCGGCGTCGTACGCGTGGAGGAAGGATGCCGGGACTGGCTCGAAGAGGCACGTGGTCTGGCGTCCGCGCTCTCGGGGGTGGCTGGGATCGTCGACGTCGCCCTCGAGTGGCTGGCCGACGCCCCGCCGGCGTCGCGGCCGGACCGAGCCGCCGCACGGTTCATCCATGATGATCTGGCCCCGGACCACGTGCTGGTCGATCCGGAGTCCGGCGCGCTGACCGGAATCATCGACTGGACCGACGCGGGCGTCGGAGATCCAGCCCTCGACTTCGTCGTCCTGCTGGGCGCGTTCGGTTGGCCGTTCGTCGAGTCGATGCTCACGGCATATCCGCACGATCTCGACGACGGGTTCGCGACCCGCCTGTCCTACGCCGCGCGCGTGCTCTCGCTCATCTGGCTGTACGAGGCGGTGCTGCAGGGTGCGGACGTGGCCAAGCACGTCCGCTGGGTCGAGGGCGCCTTCAGTGGCCCGGCGCCGACCTGAGACGCGCGCCGGGATCGGTCGAGCCAAGGCGCGGAGCGCAGGTCGACACCGACGCGGGAAACAGTCGGCATCAGCCCCCTGAGGGAAGCATCACGCGATCGTGGGTCGCCTCGTGTGCCATTTAGTCGCCTTCTGGAACGCGTGCGCCACGCTCAGGATCTTGTCATCGGCGAACAGGCTCCCGATGAGCGTGGTGGTGAGCGGTTGCGGCTGCTGATCATCTCCTTCGGGATCCCTCAGCCCGAAGTCGTACTGGACCACCGCGGCGGGGTGTCCCGTCTGGTTGGTGAGCCGCACGTGTCCAGATCCGGACACGAACATATCGTAGCCCTCCATCGCCCCTGCCATCTCACGCATGAGGAGGTGCCGGCGCCGTTGCCCCTGCACGAAGTCCAGGGCCAGGACGTCGCGACTACCCCGAAAGCGCCCGCGCCGGCTGCGCTCCGCATCAGGTAGATCGTCGGGGATCTCGGGGAGCTCACCGCCCGGAGCCACGTGGAAGTCGAACGCTGCCGCCGACTCCACGCCCAGGGCGTTCGAGCCTCCGTCCGGGATCTCGAAGACCGGCTGCGGATCGGCCCCCAGCTCGCGGAGCTTCTCGACGAAGGACTGGGGCGCGTCTTCCGTAAACCCGATGCGCACGGTCGACAGGTCCAGCGTGCGATTGAAGCGGAACGGCGTGGTGAGCGAGGCGGGATCCTTCTCGTCGGCGCCGTGGATGGCGTCGAACACCAGCGCGCAGTCCTCGATGGTCCGGCATATGGGTCCGGTCTTGTCCATGCTCCACGAGAGCACCATCCCCCCGTATCGGGAGACCCGCCCGAACGTGGGTCGGAGCGCGCTCAAGCCGCACCTGCGCGCCGGCGATACGATGGAACCCTGGGTCTCCGTGCCGATGCCGAAGGCCACGCACCCGGCCGCGGTGGCGGATGCCGGTCCCGCCGATGACCCGCTCGAGCCCTCCTCGGTGTTCCAGGGATTCCGCGTCCGTCCCCGGAACCAGCGGTCCCCCCTCGCGAACTCACCCGTGGAGAGCTTGGCAATCAACACGGCACCGGCCTCGCGGAGCCGCAGCACCACCTCGGAGTCCACGTCGATGATCCGGTTCTCGAAATCGCTCGAGCCCCAGGTGGTGCGGACGCCCCGGATGGAAAACAGGTCTTTGACGCCATAGGGGATCCCGTGGAGCGGCCCCCGCCAATCGCCGGCCCGGATCTCGGCTTCGGCCTGCTCGGCCTCTTCCCGACCGCGCCCCTCGAGAATGGTGACGGCGCACATGAGCACGGGGTCCAGCCGCACCAGGCGTTCCATGTAGACCTCGAACAGCTCCGTGGGCGACACGTGCCGGCCCCGGATGAGCGCAGACAGGCGATGGACCGGCTGGAAGACGAGGTCCTCTGCCGTCGAGGGCACCGGACCGGTCCAAGGCTCCACGTCCATCCGCTCGCGGACGAACGGGTTTCCACCGGTCTCGCGCCAGAGCTTCTCCAGCAGGGCACCCGTGCCCCCGGGGTAGGCCTGGAACTGAAGCGCGGGCGGCTCGCCGTTTCCGAGTAGGACCGGTGCCGCTTCCTGCGGGAACCGTGGGACCGAAATCGGCGCGGACTGAGCTGCGAGCGAGGGCACCCCTACCAGGGCAGCGATTCCAGCACCGGTTGCTCCCGCCGCGCCCACGGCCGCCCCCCCCGCTGCGGCGACCTTCAGGAAATCACGGCGTTCCATGCGCTCGCGATCCCGAAGGTCGAGCGAGCTGGGGATGCGGGCCATGGTCAACCTCCCGGTCGAACTGTCTTTGAGCGCTGGCCGCGGGCGGCGCATGCGTCCCCGGGCGTGTCGATCCAGACTGAGGCCATGCGGCCCCCGACGACAAGGGCGTCGGCCGCGCGGGCCCCGTGGGCGCGGTCGGTCCACGTGGGCTTGGACCGATAGCTTTTTCCCGCCGCTCGCGAGCGTCGCTCGTCCGAGACCGTTGCGCAAACGCCTCACACCGGCGGAAACCCTGTGTTGGCAGGCTCTTGTGGCGGTCGCGCCCCATGGCCGCCCAAAGGTCCGATCTTTGCTTTGTTTCCGCCCCATCGCGCGCGCGATTTTCGGTCTCTATCCTGACCTAAGAGCAGAACTGGTGTCACCGGAGGTAGTAATGCGAACCCGAGCAAGCGGCGCTCTGGCACTCATGGCGGCGTTGTTGGCCGTGCCGGCACTGTCCGCACAAGAGTACGAGTGGAGGGGCGACCGGCCCGACGGGTATGCGCCGATTGGCGTGATCAACGACTTCGTCCTCGGCGATGGCGAAGTGCAGTTCGGGTACCGCCTCTTGGTGGACAACCTGGACGGCCTGAAGGCCGGTGAGTTCGAAGTGACCGTGCTCGACGTCCTCGACGTCTTCGCGAGCACACCGGTGAGCAGCGAGTCGCTGACCCACCTCCTCACCGCTGCCTTTTCGCCGGCCCCGCGCATCACGGTGATGGCGCACCTGCCCATCAAGACGAACAGTGTGGATCAGCTCGACCGGGACGGGTTCTTGTTCTCGAGCGAGTCCAGCTCGATCGGCGACATCCGGGTGGACGCGCTCGCCTCGATCTACGAGGTGGGGCCGTACCGCGCGCACGTCTCGGGCGGGATCTCCGTGCCGACCGGTTCGATCGACCAGGAGGGCGTGCAGCCCGGGAGCACCGGCGAATCCAGGCTGCCCTACGCGCTCCAGACCGGCTCGGGCACGTTCGACGTGCACCCCGCGCTGACCGTGCAGGCCATGAACGAGCACGGTTCGGTCGGGCTGCAGGCGTTTGGAACGCTCCGGTTCGGGGAGAACGACGAGGGTTACACCTTCGGCAATCGCGTGGGGCTTTCCGGCTGGGCCGGGTTCCGCCTCTCCGAGCAACTGAGCCTTTCGGCCCGCGCCGACTACCAGCGCTGGGAGAGTGTGAGCGGCTCGGATCCCACGTTCGACGCGGCGGTGAGCAATATCCAGAACCCGCTGGTCTTCACGGAGCTCACCGGGGGAAGCCGGTTCGATTTCCCGATCGGCCTCAACGTCCATCTGAACGAGGGTCCGCTCGCTGGGCACCGCATTGGGATCGAGTGGGTCATGCCGGTAAGTCAGGACCTGGACGGTCCGCAGCTCCAGCCCAACTGGGGGTTCAACTTCGGGTGGCAGAAGGTCGTCGGATGGTAGGCTGATAGCTCCCTAACGGACGACCTGGGAGGCCTCCGTCCGCTTCGGCGGGCGGGGGTCTCTTCTTTGTAGGGCCCCGTCCCGGCCTGTGCCGCCCCCAGCGGGCAGCGACCCCCTATGCGATCGTGATGGACCCCGGGGCACCGGCCACGACGCGACCGATGATGGCGCCGCCCTCCGGGAGCGCGCCCAGCAAGCCGTCAGCGTCGGCTAGCGGCAGGGCGACCAGGAGCCCGCCGGAGGTCTGCGCGTCGCACAGAAGCACCTGCAGCGCCTCCGGCACGTCGGGACCGACGGTCAGGTCTTCGATCAGGTCTTCTCGGTTGCGTTTGGTGCCGCCCGGTACGAACCCGGCTTCGACGAGGGCCAGCGCCCCCGGAATGAGGGGCACCGCGCGCGAGTCGATCTCCGCTCCGACGTTCGAGCTCCGGAGCAGGTTTCGCAGATGCCCGAGCAGCCCGTACCCGGTGACGTCCGTCACCGCATGCGCGTCCAGACCATCGAGGGCTGAGGCGGCACCATGGTTGAGCGTGGTCATCCAGCGAACCGCCTCTTCCAGAACCGGCTGGGGCACCTGGTCGGCCTTGTGAGCCGTCGCGATCACCCCCGTACCCAGGGGCTTGGTGAGCACCAGGACGTCGCCGGCGCGGGCCCCCGCGTTGGAGAGGATCCTATCCGGATGCACCGTCCCCACGGCCACCATGCCATACTTGGGCTCGGCATCGTCGATCGAGTGGCCGCCCAGAATCGGGACCCCGGCCGCCCGCGCCACGTCCGCGCCTCCACGAATGATCTCCTCGAGGATGCCGTCATCCAGGAGCTTCCGTGGGAAGGCGACCAGGTTGAGGGCAAACAGCGGCTCGGCCCCCATCGCATACAGGTCCGAGAGCGAGTTCGTGGCCCCGATACGTCCGAAATCGTAGGGATCGTCGACGATGGGCGTGAAGAAGTCCACCGTGACCACGACGGCGCGATCGTCGGATAGACGGTACACGGCGGCGTCATCGCCGGTGGACAGGTCCACCAGCGATCGCTCATCGCTCACCGGAAGCAGGGGGCGCAACACGTGCGCCAACTCGGACATGCCGAGCTTACAGGCTCAACCCGCTCCGTGGGAAAGCTGCGTCAGACGGATGCGCGGCCGCTGGTCGCGCGGGGAGTCCGACATGCTCTCGCTCACCTACTGCGTTGGAGGATCGAACGCGCCGGCGGGGATCTCCCCGCTGGCCACCACGTCTTCGAAGTGGATCCGGCTTCGGTCCAGCGCCAGCCTGACGCCGCCGAATTCGGTCCAGTTGGACCACACGGAAGGGGACGGTTCCGCGTCCGCGGTCCGGTAATGGTCCCAGCGCTCCATGAGCCCGGTCGTAGGGCTCACGTAGGCCCGGTAGCGGTTTTCAGGCGTCAGGCCCACATCTTCGAAAGAAAGCTCCACGACCTCCCAGGTGTTCCCGTCTTCGTCGGTTTCCCTCCCCAGGTACGCCGTGTTCACTCCGGGATCGGACCACTTGTACGGCATGATGAACCAGTAGGAGTCGTTGATGTGCATGCCATGCGCGCGCCGGAGCGCCGCGGTGGCCACCTCTCCCGAAAGCGGCTGGCCGTCGACCCACGCGCGACCCGCCTCGGGCCGGTTCACGTTGAATAGCGCCACCAGCAGACCGTCCGGAGTGGGTGCCTCGGCACGGTAGTCACCGTTCCAGCGGTCCCAGCGGTGCGAACGGGCCAGGGTCCGCCCCTCATCGAGCGCCACGACCCAGTCGAACTGGAGATAGCGGACCTGCTCCCAGGCACCGTTCGGGGCCATGGCTGCCATCATGCGGTCGTGAATACGCTGTACGTCCGGATCCGCGAAGGACGCTGTCGTGGCTGGGGCGACGTCGCCTCCGACCGCCGTCTCGCCACCGGCCTCTCCGCCTGCCGACGTGCCCGAACAAGCGGCAAGCGTTGCGGAAACAAGGAGAGCGACGGGTGTACGCATGGCACCTCCACGGAGCGATTCCAGGCCCTGGTGGCCGGAATGTAGCCGAGCCGGTTCCCCGGGCAACGAAGGGATGAACGCGCCAGTCAGATCAGCCCGCCAGAAGTTCTGCGACGAGGTTCGAGGTCCCGAAGGGGAGATCGACCTGGCTCGAGCGGCTCTCCGGATCGCGGAAGAGGAGTATCCGCTGCTCCCGGTCGAGCATTACCTGGGCGTGCTCGACCTCATGGCCGTAGAGGTGGGGGATCGTCTCGATGGCGAGACTGCGCCCCTCGTGGTTCTGGACGAGCTGCTGGACCACCTGTTTCGCCAGCGGGGCCTGCGAGGCAATCGCGAGGCCTACTACGATCCTCGGAACTCGTTCCTGAACGACGTGCTCGAGCGTGGCCTCGGCATCCCGCTCACACTGGGCATCGTGCTGATCGAGGTCGGACGGCGGCTCGATCTGCCGCTCCACGGAGTGAACTTCCCGGGTCACTTCCTGGTTCGGTACGAGGGGGAGGAGGTCCGCCTGTTGATCGACCCGTTCAATGCGGGCGAAAAGGTCTTCGAGGACGAGGCGCAGATCTTCCTCGATCGCACGTACGGCGGCCTGGTGCGGATGAAGCCACACTTCCTGCGAGAAGCGGGCAAGCGCGAGATGCTGGTGCGCATGCTCGTCAATCTCAAGAGCATCTACGCACGGGTGCAGGACCATCGCCGCACGCTTGCCGCGATCGAGAGGCTGGGGGAGCTCCGACCGGCGCGGCCACGCGATCTCCGCGATCGCGGGATACTGCTGGCAAAGCTCGGGAACCGGCCGGACGCGATCGCCGAGCTCGACCGCTACCTGGAGATCGCTCCCTCGGGACCGGACACGGAGACGGTGCGGGAGTTGCTGGAACGGCTCCGCGGACACGGAGCTCGGGGCACGTGAGCGAGGCGCGACCGGGCTCGTTCGAAGAGCGCTACCGGCACGCCAGGACCGCGGCGGTCGTCATCGATCGATCGAAGCGCGTTCTCCTGGAGGTGACCGGCAAGGCCCCCGGCCAGATGCTCGGCGGGGTCGTCACGGGACGTATCCCGGGGCCGCTGCGGGCTGATGGGGGTGCCGCGGGGGCGCGCGCCTATTCGACCATCCTCACGCCCAAGGGGAAGATGGTCTCCGACCTGTTCCTGTACCGGAGCCCGCGAGAGGAGGAGGCCTACCTGCTCGATCTCCCCCCTGCCGCCTCGGATCCCGTCCGCGAGCACTTCCGCAGGGTGCTCCCGCCGCGGCTCGCCCGGGTGGAGGACGTGACCGGGGCGTATAGGGGGATCACGATCGCGGGACCGGAAGCGGTGTCCGCAGCGGCCGCCCTCGCGGGCGCGGATGAGGCGGTGCTCGCGGACCTCGATCCGGACGAGGTCTTGGTCGCAGGGGGCACGATCGTGGCCCGATCCGACGAGCTGCCGCTGCCGGCGTTCGACCTGCTGGTACCAGGCGCCGGGTGGGACGAGATCTCGAGCGGGATCGAGCGTCTGCGGCTTCCGGAGGCCGGTGCCGATGTGTGGGAGACGCTACGGATCGAAGCGGGTACGCCCGCGTTCGGCTTGGACATGACGTCGGATACCATCCCAATCGAAGCCGGCATCGAGCATCGCGCGATCGATCACGGCAAGGGCTGCTATACGGGCCAGGAAGTGATTGTCCGCATCCTCCACCGCGGTCACGTCAATTGGCACTTACGGAAGCTGGTCTTCGCGGACGGTTGCGATGTGGTGCCAGCGGGAGGGGAGCTCTTCCAGGAGAACTCGGACAAGCCCGTCGGCCGAATCACGAGCTCCGCCTGGTCTCCGGCGGTTGGCCGGGCCATCGCGCTCGGATATGTCCGGAGGGAGGTGGAAATGGGCGCGGAACTGCGCCTCGGCGGGGACGACGGCGCCACGGCGCGGGTCCTGGAGCGCGGGGCACTGGTGGACGCCTTCCGCGCCTAGCCCTTCCGTCCCGAGCGCTCTGCCAGGCTGGCCACGATCAGGCCGCCATGCTCCCGGCCGTTCTCGATGAAGATCTTGTTGGCGTCGTGGCCTGCGGCGATCACGCCGGCAATGAACACCCCCTCGACGTTGGTCTCCATGGTCTCGGGATCGTGCTCGGGCTTGCCGGTCTCCTCGTCGACGCGCACGCCGAGCGACCGTAGCAGCGCGTGGTCCGCACGCCATCCCGTCATCGCCAGAACGAAGTCGTTGTCGAGCTCCTCCGCTCCACCCGTGTCCTCGTCCACCAGAACCACGCTCGTCGGCTTGATCTCCTGGACCCGGGTGCGGAATCGGGGGACGATCTCGCCGCGCTGGAGACGATTGGTGATGTCGGGTACCACCCACGGCTTCACACCCGAGTCGATCGAATCCGCGAAATGGACGAGTGTCACGCGGGCGCCGTTCCGGAAGAGCTCGAGCGCCGATTCAACGGCCGAGTTGCCACCGCCCACCACCAGCACGTCCTGATCGAAGTACGGGAACGGCTCCTGATAGTAGTGGCGCACCTTTGGGAGATCTTCTCCTGGCACGCCGAGCAGGTTGGGCGCCTGGAACCCGCCGATGGCCACTACCACGGACGCGGCCTCAGTCGTGTCCTCCTTCCCGCTCAACGTGCGCGTGCGCAGCACGAATCCCGTCGGAGTCTGCTCCACCTCGGTGACCTCCTCGTACTGCCGCACGTCGAGACTCCATTCGTCCACCACCCGGCGGTAGTAAGCCAGAGCCTCCCTCCGGGTCGGCTTGGGATTCGGGATCGTGAACGGCACGCCGCCGACCTCGAGCATGACGGCGGTGCTGAAGAACGTCATGTAGTAGGGATACGAAAGCAGCGAGCTCGCGATGGGGCCGCGATCGAACAGGACGGCCGGAATGCCGGACGCCCGGGCCGCGGTCCCAACGGCGATGCCGCATGGACCCGCGCCGATCACGGCGATTTCGGTTCGTTCGCTCATGGAGATGGGTCGAATGCCTCGAGGAGTACCCGGCCTTCGTACTCGCGTGGGGGCGCCATACCTAATGCCCACAAGGCGGTGGGGGCAACGTCCAGGAGGGTGCCCGACCCCACGGTGCCGGGATGGACGCCAGCACCCCAGAGGATCAGGGGGATCTCGAGGTCCGCGGGGTGGCTCGACCCGTGAAGCCGGTCACCGAAGGCGCCACCGCCCCCATGGGGGGCCGTAACGAGTAACAAGGTCGTGGCCGGGTCGAGGGCGTCCACGAGATCGGCGAGCGCCGCGTCCACGGTCCGAACTGCGTTTCCATACTCACTGGACGTGAAGCCCCAGCGATGTCCCGCCGGATCCGGGTCGGGGAGGTGGAGGAAAAGGAGGTCCAGGGCGCTGTCGGAGAGCGTCGGCAACGCGCTGTCGACCGCGTCTCTCGCCGTGGGCGGCACGAGGGCGAGCGAATCGAGCCCGAAGGCGAGCCGACAGCTCAGCAGGTCCCCGAAGCCAGAGAGCGGACCTTCGTCCGAGAGGAACGCCGCGGCTCCGAATCCGCGGGCCCGCGATCGCTTGAACACGGGGTTGAGCGACGCCATCTCGGGAGTGAAGCGCAGCGTGTCGTTCAGTACTCCGTGGCGCGCTGGCGAAACTCCGGACCACATCGACAGATGCGCCGGCACGGTCAGGGTGGGCAGAACGGTCGTGGCGAGCAGGTCCGCGCCCTCGGCCGCGAGACGGGTGAGGGTCACCGGTCCATGCGTGGCGATCGCGTCGGCCCGGAGGCCTTCGATGGAGACGACGACCACGCGCTCGGCGATCGCGCGGAGGGGCCGTGACGCCGTAGCCGTTACCTCGTTGAACCCGACGATGAAGGCGAACACCGTGCCGCCCGATGCATCCAGGCGCGTCTCCCGGAGCAGCACCGTGGCCCGTCCCTCGGCGTCCGTGGTGTCTGCGAAGGCGGAGAGTGAGCCCGATGCCGCGAACCAGACGGTTACGCCCTCCATCGTTCGTCCGTCGGTATCGAACACGTGGACTGCGAGCACGCTGTCGGGATGCGGAAGGCCCGGGATGCCGACCTCGCCGGTCCCCGACGCCCAGCGGATCTCCCCCGGGGCGCGATCGACCGTGACCGGGAACGACGCCGTTGCCGGTCCCGAAGCCGCCTCCACCACCCCCGTGCCGGGCGAGGCCTCGAGCAAGTAGGTCTCGGCGATGCCGGACGCGTCGGTGAGCGCGGTGGGTTGGCTGAGCGTTCCCGAAACGGAGCCCGTCAAGGAAAAGCGAACCGTCATGCCCGCGGCCGGCCGTCCCGATTGGTCGCGCGCCACCGCCCGGAAGGGCTCCGGCGAGCGCCGGCCTGCGGGAAAGCGCTGGTCGGCCCCCGAGACCACCCCGAGGCTGGTTGCCACCAGCTCGGACGAGAGGGTGGGAGCGGCCGGCTCTCCACACCCGGCAAGCAGCAGTGCCCCAGCCAGCGACGCGGCCAACCTCCTCCACACGGACGTCAGGGTGGCGCGCCGGACGCCCGCCGAGCAACGGCCCCGAACCATCATCGGGACGGGATCTCCGCGAACAGGGTGGCGCTGTAGCGGATGGCTTCGGGACCGGTCAGGCGGACGCGTCGGTTCCCGAGAACCCGCGACCGGGTGCCCACCGTCAGCCGATCGGCGTTCGTCAGCGCCGAGACGTCGATCACGAACGGACGGCGCGACACCATCGGAGCGTTCGGCTGCCCCGGCATCACACGAAACGGCGTGACGAGCGCCGCGCCACTCGTGAAGAGCAGGTCGTCGGAGCCGGCGACCGAGAGCTCGACCTCCACCTCGGCGGCCACCGTGTTCACAGCCTCCACTTCGAGCACGAGCCGCGCATCCCCGGGTCGGAGCCGTCCGGCCAGCCAACCGGGGATATCCACGGAGCGGCCAGGCGCGCGCACGGCCTGATCGGACAGGAGCACGAACACGCTATCGGCATGCGCCCCTTCCACAGTCACGTCGGCCCCGATCGTCGGGCCATCGGCGAGCGAGACCGAATCGCAGCCGCTGCCGGGGATGCGGGCGCTGGCGCGCGCCACCAGGTTCTGGTGGAGCTCGAGCCCGTCGAGCCCGAAGGCGACCGTGAGCGAATCACCCGGTGGAAACGGCTGCACCACGCGCACGGAGTCCAGCACCGCGTTCGAGCGAGTATCCACCAAGCGCACCAACAGCGACCCGAACACACCGTCTGGCCTACGCAGCAAGTCGAAGCCGACCCCGTTGTGAAGCGTGAGTCGCGCCTCACCTGCAGAGAGGTCGGCGGCGGACAGCCCTCCCGGGAGCGGGAGGCCCCAGTCCATGGGGGCGATGTCGAGGGCCGGGACCGGGCCGCTGAAGCACGTACACGCCTCGCACACGTCTTCGAGCCGGACTTGGTGGGTTGCCCGGATGGGGTCGATGGCGAAACCGGAGCCGTCGGTCCGCACGCCGGGCGGCAGGAAGTCGAGGACCGATCGCTCGTGCCGCACCAGGTCCAAGGTCCACTCGGTCGTCCAGACAGGGGGATCGAGCGGAAGGTCGCAGGACGGCAGCGCGAGCACGGCTGACGCCGTGAGGATCGGCCACGACAGCGCCCACCGACGTCGCGGTCGATCGCGGTGTTGGACAGGACGGGCGCGGCGGGTTGGAGACGACGACATACCCAGGCTACCCCCTGGCCCGCACACCGGGTTCGGGCCATCCTAGAATGGCGTCCGCCGAGCCCGTCGGGCGCCACCCGGAAAATGAGGCATTCCCGTGTTCCCGTCTATCGTCAGCATCGCGACAACCTGGTCGGGTTCCTGCATGAAGAGGATGTCGTTGGACTGTATCTCGACGGGGCTGACCTATCGAAGCTTGACGT
>JAHEKN010000289.1:0-9362 GCA_024638305.1 Gemmatimonadota bacterium
GACCCGGCCACGATGTTGCGGGTCGCGCATGCGTACGCGGAGCTCGGTCGCATCGACGAGGCCCGGGATTTCTACCGGCAGGTCGTGGCGGCCGACTCCCGCTACCTCGACCAGGCCGTTTCCGACTTGATCCTACTTGCTCGACGCGCGGACGAGCGCGGGGACCGGTACGGGCTCGCGGGAGCGCTGGAGCTGGCGCTGGAGATGGAGCCCGGTGTCGGAGTCGGGAGGCTGGCCCTACCGCTGGCCCGCTACTACCTGGAGAACGGCGAGTTCGAGCGCGCTCTGCCCTTCTTCCAGCGGGCCGTCGCGGAGATGGACGCCGCCGAGGCCGGCGCCGTGCACTACGACATCGGCCTCGTCTACGAGGAACTCGGCGAGTGCCGGCGTGCGCTTCCGTTCTTCGAGCAGTCGCGACCCGGGGCGTCACGCAGCCGGAGGAGCGAGATCGACTGGCACATTGGGAACTGCTCGTTCATGCTCGCCCTCGACCTGAGGGACTCCGGACGCGACGACGAGGCCCTGCGCTACCTGCGGCGCACGGCCCAGTTGGGAGAACCCCGGAATCTCTTGCCGCAGGTGCACTTCGAGCTCGGCGAGGTACTGGCAGAGAGGGGAGAATGCACGGCGGCGGTGGAGGCGTTCCGGCAGGCCATCGTCCGCAGCGGTCCAGCAGGCGGCCCTCTGGTCCCGCGCGCAGAGCAGCGCATCGACGAGATCCGGTTCGGGCGTCCGGGTGGGGCGCCGGCGGGCGGACGCTGCTGATGCCGATTCCCCTCATCGATCTGCAGGCACAGTACGCGACCATCCGCCCCGACGTGGACGCCGCGCTGCGCCGGGTCGTCGAATCGCAGCAGTTCGTGCTGGGCCCGGAGGTAGAGGCGCTCGAGTCCGAGCTGGCCCGGTACATCGGCGTTCCGCACGCCGTGTCCTGCGCCAGCGGCACCGACGCGCTCCTGCTGCCGCTGCTGGCCATGTCGCCGGACCCCGGAGACGAGGTAGTCGTGCCCGCGTTCACGTTCTTCGCCACTGCGGGGGCGGCCTGGAATGCGGGGTTCCGACCGGTCTTCGCGGACGTGGACCCGCACACGTTCAACGTGACGGCCGAGGCGATCGAGCCGCACCTGACGGAGCGTACGCGGGCCATAATACCCGTGCATCTGTTCGGACAGATGGCCGAGATGGACCCGATCCAGGCGTTGGCCGACGCGCGCGGGATCCAGGTCATCGAGGATGCGGCACAGGCCCTGGGGGCCAGCCTGACCCTGCCTTCCGGAACCGTTGCGAGCGCCGGTACGATCGGACAGTTCGGGTCGTTCAGCTTCTTTCCCACCAAGAACCTCGGCGCCTTTGGCGAGGGCGGGCTGATCACCACGTCCGATCCCGAGCTCGCGGACCGCGTAGCCAAGCTCCGGGTGCACGGCGGGCGGCAGATGTACCACCACGAGATGGTGGGCACCAACAGCCGCCTGCACTCGCTCCAGGCCGCCGTGCTCCGTGCCAAGCTCCCCAGCCTGGACTCGTGGCAAGCCGGTCGGAGGGCCAACGCGGCGATGTACGACGAGATGCTCGAGGATGTGCCGGAGGTGCTTCCGCCCACTCGGCTCGAGGGCTACGGCCACGTGTACAACCAATACACCGTCCGGGCACGTCGACGGGACGAGCTCAGGGCGGCCCTGGCAGACGACGGGATCGGGACGGGGGTATACTATCCGGTGCCGCTCCACTTGCAGGCATGCTTTGGCGAGCTCGGGGGTAGGCCCGGGACGCTCCCTGTCTCGGAGTCGCTGGTGTCGGAAGTGTTGAGCTTGCCCGTGTATCCGGAGCTGGGACCCGAACGGGTGGCCCACGTGGCCGAGCGAATTCGGGCGTTCTATGGACACCCCTGACCGGCCGGCCCATCGCGGCGCCCAGAAACCCGTCCATGTTGCGAGTGTAACCACAGCCATGGGTCCAATGCGCCGAACCGTTTTCCTATTCCTGGCCGCCGTCGGCGGCTGCGCGTCGACGTCCCCCTTTCAGGGGCTCACGCCGGACCAGATCTACGCGTACGCAGACGAGAAGTACGCCGAAGAGGAGTGGCAGGACGCCATCGCGGGGTACGAGCGCCTTCTCGCGACCACGCCCGGCTACGCCAACGCGCGCGAGGCCCGCTTCAAGCTGGCCACGAGCTTCTACCGAAAGGGGGAGCACTTGAGCGCGGTGAGCGAGTTCGTCCGCATCCTGAACCGGGGTGGGGGCGATACGCTGGTCGCCCGCTCGGCCCTAGGCGTCTGCAATTCCTATACGGCGCGCTCGCCCATTCCCGCACGGGATCAGACGTACACGCGCCAGGCCCTGACGAGTTGTGACGAGGTCGTGCGCGACTACGGAGGGACGCCGGAGGCGGACTCGGCGGGGACCATCGTGGTGCGCCTCACCGAGAAGCTCGCCACCAAGGACCTGAACACCGCCGAGTGGTACATGAAGCGGAGCCTCATCGACTCCGCCATCAACTACTTCCAGGACGTGGTGGACAGCTACCCCCAGACGCGACAGGCGCCCATCGCGTTGAGGCGCATCTACGAGGCATATACGATCATCGGGTACGACGACTTGGCCGAGCAGGCCAGGGAACAACTGCTCAGGGACTATCCGGAAAGCGAGGCCGCGAAGGGCGTCGCCGTGAACGGCGGCGGGAGCGGCTAGAGCTGGTCGACCGTCGCATCCGCCGGCTTGGCGTATTCGGGGGGACTTTCGACCCCATTCACGTTGGGCACCTCATGGTCGCTCAGGACGTGCACGAGGGTCTGGCGCTCGACCGCACGCTGTTCGTTCCCGCTCGTCATCCCCCCCACCGCCCGGTGGGAGCCGTCCTCGACGCCGCAGGCAGGGCCGAGCTGGTGGCGGCAGCCATCGAAGGCGACGGTCGCTTCGCCCTGTGGAGCGGCGAGCTCGAGCGCGATGGTCCCTCCTACACGGTGGACACGCTGGAGGCGCTCCGGGCGGAGTACGCCGGGGCCGACGTGTACCTGCTCCTCGGCGCGGACCAGTTCGCGACGCTGGAGAGCTGGCACCGCCCGGACCGAATAGCGGAGCTGGCGACGATCGTGGTCGCCTACCGCGGAGGCGCGGCGGACGCTCCTACGACGGCCGGACGCTTTTGCGGTCGCTCCGTCCCCACGCGCCAGGTGGACGTCTCCTCGACCGAGATCCGGGAGCGGATTCGCGGTGGACGTGAGGTCCGTTACCTGATCCCGGAGCCGGTTCGCCGGATCATCACGGAGAGCGGATGGTACAAGACCGGCTGACGTACGCCCGAACCCGAGTCCTCCGGCGTCCCGGCGAGGGGCCCTGGCGCTCCCGCCGGTCGATTCAGCATCCTGCCGGCAAGCTGCGATGAAGAATCTCATTTCCAAGATGATCGGCTCCCGCCACGAGCGGGAGGCGAAGAAGCTCAAGCCCCTCGTCGACCAGATCAACGAGGTCTACGAGGGCCTGCACCGGCTGTCCGACGAAGAACTGAAGGCCAAGACGGACGAGTTTCGGGGCCGCCTCAGCGAGCGGACCGAGCCGATCCAGAGCAAGATCCGTGAGCTCCGTGACGAGAAGCGCCACTCGGAGGATCCCGGAGAGCGTGAGCAACTGAGCCAGCAGATTGCCGGTCTCGATGAGGAGCTGCTCCAGGAGATCGAGGACGTTCTGGAGGAGCTTCTGCCCGAAGCGTTTGCCGTGGTCAAGGACGCCTGCCGTCGGTTGGTCGGTACGGAGCTCGTCGTGACCGGCCAGAAACTCACGTGGGAGATGATCCCCTACGACGTGCAGCTCCTGGGCGGCGTCGCGCTCCACCGGGGGAAGGTGGCGGAGATGGCGACCGGTGAGGGGAAGACCCTCGTGGCCACCATGCCGCTCTACCTGAACGCCCTGGCCGGCCGAGGGGCCCACCTCGTCACCGTGAACCCCTACTTGGCCCAGCGCGATGCGGAGTGGATGGGCCTGGTCTTCAGGTTCCTGGGGCTCGGGGTGGACGTGATCGACCTCCACGATCCGGGGACGCCGGAGCGGCGCGCGGCCTACCACGCCGACATCACCTACGGCACCAACAACGAGTTCGGGTTCGACTACCTGCGCGACAACATGGTCCACGCGCTGGAGCAGCGGGTGCAGCGGCGACACGCGTACTGCATCATCGACGAGGTCGACTCGATCCTGATCGACGAAGCCCGAACGCCCCTCATCATCTCGGGGCCTGTCGGCCGGGACACGTCGACCCCGTTCAAGCAGTACAACCCCCTCGTCTCGAGCCTCTACCGGAAGCAGACGCGGCTGGTCGGCGAGCTGATCGCTCAGGCCGAGAAGGATCTGGAGGAGGGCAACGAGTTCGAGGCCGGAGAGAAGCTCCTGGCGGCCAAGCGGGGCACCCCCAAGCAGAAGCGCCTGCTCAAGCTCTTCGCCGACGATCCGGGGCTACAGAAGCTCGTGCAGAAGGTCGAGGCCGACTACATGCGCGAGAAGCGGCTCTTCGAGATCGACGAGATGCTCTACTTCGCCATGGACGAGAAGGGCCACAGCGTGAGCCTCTCGGACAAGGGGCTCGACGAGATGTCGCCGGGCGACCCCGAGGCGTTCGTGGTGCCCGATGTCTCCGAGGAGATGGGCAGCCTCGACGAGGACGAGGAGCTCTCGCTGGAGGAGAAGCGGGACCGCCGAGCCGCGCTCGAGGCCGAGTACGCCGAGAAGAGTCAGAAAGTCCACGTCATCCACCAGCTCCTAAAGGCCTACGCGCTCTTCCAGAAGGACGAGCGCTACATCATCGGCGAGGACGGATCCATCGTCATCGTGGACGAGTTCACCGGCCGGCAGATGGCGGGGCGCCGCTGGAGCGACGGGCTGCACCAGGCGGTGGAGGCCAAGGAAGGGGTGGAGATCAAGGGCGAGACGCAGACCCTCGCCACCATCACCATCCAGAACTACTTCCGGATGTACGACAAGCTGTCCGGCATGACGGGCACGGCCGAGACCGAGGAAAACGAGTTTCACCAGATCTACGGTCTCGACGTCATGGTCATCCCGACCAACCGACCGATCATCCGCGACGACCGCAACGATCTGATCTTCCGCACGCAACGCGAGAAGTTCAACGCCATCATGGACGAGATCGAGCGGCTGTATAAGCTCGAGCTCCCCGTGCTGGTCGGGACGACCAACGTGGACGTCTCGGAGAAGCTCTCACGGATGCTCAAGCGGCGGGGGTTGCCGCACAACGTACTCAACGCCAAGCACCACAAGCGCGAGTCGGAGATCGTGGCCGAGGCGGGTCGGCCCGGCGCCGTGACGATCGCCACGAACATGGCGGGGCGGGGGACCGACATCAAACTCGGGGACGGCGTCAAGGAGGCCCGCACGGTGGAGCGGGCTCGGAGTATGGGGCTCGATCTGGACGCGGCCCTCCCGGTGGACCCGATCCTGGCCTCCAAGATCCTCAAGGAGACCGGCGAAGACCTGGAAGCGGCGCCTTCCGACGCGGTCCTCGACCCGGGCGGACTGCACATCATCGGATCGGAGCGGCATGAGTCCCGCCGGATCGATCGGCAGTTGAGGGGGCGCTCCGGCCGACAGGGCGATCCCGGCGCCAGCCAGTTCTTCCTTTCCCTGGAAGACGACCTGATGCGCCTCTTCATGTCGGAGCGCGTGTCCGGCGTGATGGAGAAGTTGGGGGCCGAAGAGGGCGAAGTGATCACGCACACGCTGGTCACCAAGTCCATTGGTCGCGCGCAGCAGCGCGTCGAAGGAAACAACTTCGAAGCCCGCAAGCGACTGCTCGACTACGACGACGTCATGAACCAGCAGCGCGAGGTCATCTACGACCTGCGCCTGTTCGCGCTCGAGGGCGGCGAGGATCTCAAGGGCGAGATCTGGGAGATGATCGAGTCCACCGTCCGTCAGTCGGTGCAGGACCATATCGGTGACGAGGTCGACGTGGAGCTCTGGGATCTGGCCGGCCTGCGTCGGAGCCTCCAGCTCGAGTACTTCCTCATGGTGGACGCGCTACCCCGCGACCCGAGCGCCGACCACGAGTTCGAGGACGAGGCCGAGATCGAGGAGGCCGCCGTCGCGGCCGCGCGGGACTACTTCCATCGGAAGCTCGAGAGCTTCGGGGAGCACTCCGAGCTCCTGTCCAGCCGGATCATGCTGTCCGTCATCGACGGCAAGTGGAAGGACCACCTGTACGATCTCGACCACCTCAAGGCTTCGATCACGTATCGGAGCTGGGGTCAGAAGGATCCGCTGATCGAGTACAAGAAAGAGGCCTACGAGATGTTCGTGGACCTGATGGACGACCTGCGCGGCACGGTGACGAACACGTACTTCCGGGCACAGCTCGGAGCGCCGCAGCCGCGACTCACGCGGACGCAGGGGGCGCTCCAGTACTCGGGGCCGTCGGAGACACCCGACCAGTTCCGACCGAGCCAAGCGGCGCGACCCCGCAGAGCCGGGGTGGACGACACCGGGATCGCGCAGCACGCTCGGGCCGGAAGCCCCGTGGCCGGGGCCGGCGCGGTGCGCCCGGGGGCGGTTCCATCGCTCAGCGGGGCGCTATCCGCCCCCGACCCGCGCCAGCTCGCGACCAATCGGGGGGAGCAACGGGCCCGCACTCCGATCTCGGTGGACAAGGCTCCGGGCCGCAACGACCCCTGCCCCTGCGGGAGCGGCAAGAAGTACAAGAAGTGCCACGGCGCGGGGGGCTGAAGGGCGAGGCCGAGACCCCGCTGCCGGCCGATCGGCCCCGCGAGCGCCTCGAGCGACTGGGACCGGCGGCGCTGTCCGCCGAGGAGCTGCTCGCGGCCGTGATCGGGAGCGGTGGCGAGACCGGGTCGGCCCGCGAGGTGGCGCGGCGGGTCCTCGAGCGGTCCGGTGGCTCGCTCCGGCACCTCGCCCGCTCCACGCCCGCGGGACTGCGCCGAGTCGCGGGGGTGGGTCCCGCGGTCTCGACCCGCCTGGTCGCGGCGATCGAGCTGGGACGGCGACTCCGCGACGAGCCCTGGCAGGACCCCGAGGTGCTCCGCGGAGCCGCCGACGTGCACCGATTCATGGCGCCTCGGCTGCGGGATCTCCTGCAGGAGGAGTTTCACGCGCTACTGCTCAACGCCCAGCACGGCGTGCTCCGCGACGTGACCGTCACCCGAGGGATCCTGGACGCGTCGCTGGTCCATCCCCGCGAGGTCTTCCGGCCCGCCATAGAAGAGAGCGCGGCGGCCGTGATCCTGGTGCACAACCATCCCTCGGGTGATCCCACTCCGTCCGCCGAAGACCACGCCGTAACGAGGCAGATGGAGCGGGCGGGTCGGGCGGTGGGCATCCCCGTTCTCGATCACGTCGTGGTCGCGGGAAGCGGATACCGATCCCTGCTCGCCGGAGGATGAGATGGGGCGGTTCCGGGCGTGGGGGAGCGACGCGGTCGCGGGCGAGGCGTCGGATCCTGCGCCGCGCACGGCATACGAGGACCGGCTCGAGCTGCACGGGAGCGGCCCGCTCGTGGTGTACGTCCCGGGAATCGACGGTACCGGCCAACTCTTCTATCGACAGATCCCGCCCTTCCTGAAGGCCGGATTCTCGGTGGCCACCTACCGACTGCGTGACGGGGCCACGCGCGTGGAGACGCTCGTCGAGGACCTCGACGACGTGATTTCCCAGGCGACCGGGACATCCATTCCTTCCCCCGCGGCCCCCGGCGCTTCAACGAGCAGCGGCGAGGACTCCGCACCCGGAGGGCGCGTCACGTTGGTGGGCGAGTCGTTCGGCGGTGCGCTCGCCATGCGCTACGCCCTCACCCGTCCGGCGCGGATCGCTCGGATGATGATCGTGAACTCGTTCGCCCGCTTCGATCGGCCGGCGATGCTTTCTCTCGGGATCGCGCTCCTGCCCCTCATCGGCTGGCACACGCTGGCCGGGCTTCGACGCCTGATCGCGTTTCGCCTGCATTCCCGGGGCACCCCACGTTCGGAGATCAGGCGGTTCCTCGAGCTCACGGACGAGACGACCATCCACGGGTACGTGAACCGGCTGCGGGTGCTTCAGCGATACGACCTTCGCAACGACCTCGCCGAGCTCGACGTTCCGACGCTCTTCGTGGCCGCCGACCGTGATCGGCTGCTCCCGGCCGTTCGCGAGGCCAACCGCATGCATCGTCTGGCTCCCGGGTCGGGAGTGCGGGTCCTGGAGGACCATGGGCACATCTGTCTCGTCGCGCCGGGCGTCGATCTATCGGAGATTCTCCTAGCCTGGGAGGCGGAAGCGGCCACCTGAGCCATCCGTGTTCCCGTTCCCGTGTTCCCGTTCCCGGGCCGCCCGGGGGGGCCAGGGGGGGCTCGGGGGCCCGCGCTCCGGGATCGGGAAGCAGGCACGGCCGACGGCCACGGGTGGCTCTCCCCGGGCCATCCGGTGTATTAGTACAATTCCCGCAGTTCCGCGTGCATCAGTCGAGGTACGTGCATGCCCCTGGCTCCCACTTCCCGACGGTCGTCCAAGACGATTCGGGGTATTCCCCGGACGCTTGCCCGCGCGCTGGAGGCGCACACAGACCGCGTAGACGTGGAGCAGGTGAAGGCGGCGTACGATCTCGCGGTCGAAGCCCATCGGGACCAGCGGAGGGCGTCGGGAGGCGACTACGTCGATCACTGCGTGGAGGTTGCCACCATCCTGGCCCAGCTTCGCCTGGACGGGGCGTCGATCGTATCGGGCCTCGTACATGATGTCGTCGAGGACACCGAGCGCTCGCTGGCCGACCTGGAGGAGCAGTTCGGCTCCGAGGTGGCCACGATCGTGGACGGCGTCACCAAGATCGGGAAGGTCCGCTTTCAGTCCAACACGGCGCAGCAGGTCGAGAACTACCGCAAGCTGCTCCTGTCCATGGCGGCGGACGCCCGCGTCATCCTGGTGAAGTTGGCGGACCGCCTCCACAACATGCGCACCCTCGAGCATCTCCCCCCGGAGAAACAGAAGCGCATCGCTCGGGAAACCCGGGAGATCTACGCCCCGCTCGCGCACCGACTCGGGATGGCGGCCATCAAGTGGGAGCTGGAGGACCTCGCGTTCAAGTTCCTCGAGCCGGACGCCTACGTCGAGCTCCGCAAGAACGTGCAGGCCACCCGCAAGACGCGGGAGCGGCAGATCCTGGAGGTGAGGCGGCCTCTGGAGGAAGCCCTCGAGCAGGCGGGGATTCCGGCTGAGGTCACCGGCCGTCCCAAGCACCTCTGGTCCGTGTACCGCAAGATGCAGAAGCGGGCGCTGCCGTTCGACCAGATCTACGATCTCATGGCGATGCGCGTGACGACGGATACGGTTCAGAACTGCTATGCGGCGCTCGGGATCATCCACACGAT
>JAHEKN010000289.1:9372-59573 GCA_024638305.1 Gemmatimonadota bacterium
AGGAGCGCTTCCACGACTACATCGCCACCCCGAAGTCCAACATGTATCGGTCGATCCACACCACCGTGTTCGGGCCTGGGGGGCGACAGTACGAGATCCAGATCCGCACGGAGGAGATGCACCGGACGGCGGAGCAGGGGATCGCCGCGCACTGGCGGTACAAGGAGCACGAAGGCAAGAGTCAGGACACCGAGGTGGACGAGGCGCTCAGCTGGTTTCGGCAGGTGCTCGAGTGGCAGCAGGACACCCGGGAGCCGGAGGAGTTCATGGAGTTCCTCCGCATGGACCTGTTCCAGGGCGAGATCTTCGTGTTCACGCCGAAGGGCGAGGTGAAGCAGCTACCGACCGGCTCCACACCGATCGACCTCGCGTTCGCGGTGCACACCGAGGTCGGCTACCGGTGCGCTGGCGCCAAGGTGAACGGGCGCATCTCACCCCTTTCGCGCCCCCTCAGGAACGGCGACACCGTCGAGATCCTCACCAACCCGCGGCAGAAGCCGAGTCGCGACTGGCTGGCCTTCGTCAAGACCGCGCGGGCCCGTCAGCGGATCCGCCATTGGGTCCGGGGAGAGGAGTTCGACGATGCGGCCTCGCTCGGTCGCGACCTGCTCGACCGGGAGCTCAAGCGGATCCGGCGCGAGCGTCCCTCCGACAAGGAGGTCGTGGCCGCCGCCGAGGCCTTCGGGCTGCCATCGGCCGCCCATCTGGAGGCCGCGTTGGGTCGAGGGGACGTGGGCCCGATGGCGCTCCTGCGTCAGCTCTTCCCGGACTGGGACCCCAAGGAGGAGGTGCCCGCGCCCTCGCCGCTACAGCGCCTGACGGACCGGCTCCGCAAGTCGGGACGGGGCCTGCGGATCCAGGGAATCGACAACGTCATGGTGCGGTATTCCCAGTGCTGTCAACCAGTTCCAGGCGATGATGTCATCGGTTACGTGACCCGTGGCCGTGGCGTGTCCATCCACCGGAACGACTGCCCCAACGTGTTGAACCTGTCGTCCGATCCGGAGCGGCGGATCGAGATCGAGTGGACGGCGGAGAAGGGTGACCGCTTCCTCATCAAGCTCTACACCAAGGGCACCGACCGCCGCGGCCTCCTGACCGACATCGCCAGCGCGATCAGCGACACCGGGACCAACATCCAGCACGCGGACATCCGCGCGGTCTCGGACGGCATGGTCGGAGAGTTCGTGGTCGAGGTCCAGAACCTGGGACACCTGGAGAAGGTCATGGCATCGATTCGGCGCGTGAAGGGCGTTCTCGTCGTCGAGAGGCGAGAGAGCTTCCGCGAAGCCGACCTGATCGAGCTCTAGGGCGGGCGGCGTGCCGGCGTTCAAGATCGAGGCTCCCTTCGAGCCGAAGGGCGACCAGCCGCGGGCCATCCAGGAGCTCCGCGAGGGACTGGCCCGCGGGGACCGCTACCAGACGCTGCTCGGGGCAACCGGCACCGGGAAGACGCTCACGATGGCCCATGTCATCGCGGAGCACGGCCGGCCGGCCCTCGTCATGTCGCACAACAAGACCTTGGCGGCCCAGCTCTACGGCGAGCTCAAAGCGCTGTTCCCGACCAACGCCGTCGAGTACTTCGTCTCGTACTACGACTACTATCAGCCCGAGGCCTACGTACCGGCCACGGACACGTACATCGAGAAGGACGCCTCGATCAACGAGGACATCGACCGTTTGCGGCTGCGCGCCACGTCGTCGTTGATGGAGCGCGACGACGTGATCATCGTGGCCTCGATCTCCTGCATCTACGGCCTCGGCAACCCGGAGGACTACCGGTCGCTGATGCTCACGCTGGACGTCGGACAGCGCATCTCCCGCAAGGCGATCCTCCAGGGGATGGTCGACATCCAGTACCGGCGAAACGACTACGCGTTCGAGCGCGGCACCTTCCGCGTACGGGGCGACACCATCGAGATCCTGCCGGCCTACGAAGAGCAGGCCGTCCGCATCGAGCTCTGGGGGGATGAAGTAGAGCGGATCACGCGCTTCGACCCGCTCACCGGGGAGCTCATCGCCCAGCTCGACCGGACGGCGGTCTACCCGTCCAGCCACTACGTGACCCGGCGGACCACCATCGAGGAGGTGGTGCCGATGATCCGGGAGGAGCTGGAACAGCAGCTCGCCCAGTTCCGGGCCCAGGGGCAGCTCCTGGAGGCGCAGCGCATCGAGACCCGCACCAACTTCGACATCGAGATGATGTTGGAGCTGGGGACCTGCCCCGGGATCGAGAACTACTCCCGCTACATCAGCGGGCGGTCGGAAGGGGAGCGGCCGGCCTGCCTCTTCGACTACTTCCCCGACGATTTCCTCGTCATCGTTGACGAGTCCCACGTGTCGATCCCCCAGATCCACGGGATGCACCGCGGCGACCGGTCACGGAAGGAGACCCTGGTCGCGCACGGATTCCGCCTGCCGAGCGCCATCGACAACCGCCCGCTGACCTTCGAGGAATGGGAGTCGGTGGTCCCCGAAGCGGTTTTCGTGTCGGCCACGCCGGCTGAATGGGAGCTGGAGAGGTCCGGTGGCGTAGTGGTGGAGCAGATCATCCGCCCCACCGGTCTGGTGGATCCCGAGATCCACGTGCGTCCGGTCCGCGGACAGGTGGACGACCTGCTGGCCGAGATCCGGAGCCGCGAAGCGAAGAGCGAGCGCGTGCTGGTGACCACCCTCACCAAACGCATGGCCGAGGACCTCTCGGAGTACCTGCAGTCGGTTGGAGTGCGGGTGCGCTACATGCACTCGGATATCGATACGATCGAGCGGATGGAGATCCTGCGAGCGCTGCGGACCGGCAAGATCGACGTACTCGTGGGGATCAACCTGCTCCGAGAGGGGCTGGACCTTCCGGAGGTGTCCCTGGTCGCGATTCTGGATGCCGACAAGGAAGGGTTTCTGCGCAACGCCCGGTCGCTGATCCAGACCATCGGCCGCGCAGCCCGCAACGTAGCGGGGAGCGCCATCATGTACGCCGACCGGATCACGAATTCCATGCAACAGTGCATCGACGAGACCAACCGGCGCCGCACGATCCAGCTTGCCCACAATCTCGAGCACGGAATCGAGCCGAAAACCATCCGCAAGTCGATCCAGGAGATCACGCTCACGACCCGGGTCGCGGACGCGCGCGAGCAGCCCGCGACCCGCGTGGCTGAGGGCGGCGGGACCTACGCCGAGGAGGTCAACCGCGAGGCCTACATCAAGATCCTGGAGAAGGAGATGGCCGAGGCAGCGGAGGCACTCGACTTCGAGCGGGCGGCCCTGCTGCGCGACCAACTGCTCGAGCTCAAGGTGGAGGCCGGTTCGGCGCGGTGATCGTCACGGAAGCGGAGCTGACCGCTTGGGGGCGATCGATCGGCGCGGCGGTGGCGGAAGCGTTCAAGGACGTGACGGACCCTGAGCCCACCGTGACGGCGCTGCTACTCGAGGGTCCGCTCGGAGCCGGCAAATCGACCCTGGCGCGGTCCATCGCGGCGGGCGCCGGCGTCGCCGGCACGCTTCCGTCACCTACGTTCAACCTCGTGTTCTGCTATGAGGGCGGGGGAGGACTGGGTGTCGTCCATGCGGACCTCTATCGGCTGGAGTCCGCGTCCGAGCTCGACGAGCTCGGCTGGGAGGATCTCCTCCACGAGGGACTCGTGATGGTGGAGTGGCCCGGGCGGGCCGGCGGTCGGGTGCCGAGTGACCACTGGGTCGTCTCCCTCGGCTTCGTCAGTGGACGGCCCGAGGTGCGTGAGCTGGCGACGCAGCGGGCGGGCTCCGCGCCCGAGTGGGAGCCGCTCGTGGCCGGGATCACCGCCCGGGAGTCGGCGTGACGTTGGAGAGTGGCGGGCCGACCCCCCGAATCAGGGACTTGATCGAACGGGGCGCGTGGGTCCTGGCCTTCGACACCTCGGGCCCGGAAGGGTCGCTCGCCCTGGGTCGGCGCGGCCGGCCGGAAGCGGAGGGTACGCTTCGACCGCGACGGCACGCGAGCGACCTGCTTCCCGAGCTGGACCGCCTGCTTCGAGCACTCCGACTTTCCGTGAGCGATATCGAAGGGGTCGTGGCAGGCGCCGGACCGGGTTCGTTTACCGGGGTCCGCATCGCGGCTGCGACCGCCAAAGGCCTCTGGCACGGTCTCGGGGTCCCGGTGTGGCCTGTCTCCAGTCTTCGGGGAGCGGCCTGCGACCCCGGCGCGCCTTGGTCCGCCGGACTCCGTGGCGTCCTCTTCGACGCGAGGGGCGATCGTACGTACGCGGCGGTCTACGGGGTGTCGGCGTCGGGGGTTAGCGAGCGATTGGCCCCGTTCGCGGCCGACCTGGCCGAGGTGCTCGACCGCTTCCGCGAAGCCGGAATCGCCGCACAGGTGGAGCTCGGCGGATCGGCCGCGTGGCGGCACCGTGACCGGCTCGCGAGCGCCGGCTTCGGCTGCGCGCCCGCCCCCGCGGGGACGCCGTCGGCGGCCGGCCTGCTCGAGTGCCTTCGCCTTGACCCCGATACCGGCCCCCACGAGAATCCGGCACAATGGGAACCGGAGTACCTGAGGGCATCGAGCGCGGCGCGGTCGAGGCCGGGAATCGACGCATTCGAGTCCGGGCCCTGACCGCGGCCGACGTACCTGCCATCGCCTTGCTCGAGCGGGAGTCGTTCAGCACCCCCTGGCGCGAAGAGACGTTCGCCCGACTGCTCGACGGAGGGTCCGGGGCCGAGGTGTGGGTTGCTGAAGAGCAATCCGAGGATGTGACGCCGGATCAGCGCCTCGAGTCGGGCATCTCTCGCGGTTCCGGTGTCCTGGGATACGCAGTGCTGTGGATCGTCGGGGACCAGGCGGAGCTGGCCAACCTGGCCGTTCGCCCGGACGCTCGGGGTCAGGGGGTCGGAGGCAGCTTGCTCGACCAAGTCCTCCAGCGCTGTCGACAGGCTTCCGTCACCGCGCTCTATCTCGAAGTGCGGCATTCCAACGAGGTTGCCCGGAGACTCTACGAGGGGCGGGGGTTTCGTACCATCGGGCTCAGGAAGAGCTACTACACGCGGCCTCGTGAAGACGCGCGGGTCATGATGCTGTCGCTCTCGCCCGAGGTCGTGGCTGCCCCGTGAGTGTGAAGATCGTCGCCGAGGTCGCCCAGGCGCACGACGGTTCCCTCGGAAGCGCGCTCTCGTTCGTCGACGCCGTCGCACGGGCCGGGGCGGATGCCGTGAAGTTCCAGACCCACATCGCCGAGGCCGAAAGCACGCCCCACGAACCTTGGCGAGTCCGCTTCAGCAGCCAGGACGAGACCCGGTACGACTACTGGAAGCGGATGGAGTTCACGGAGCCCCAGTGGCGGGAGATCCGTGAGCGGGCGGCAGAGCGCGGCCTCGACTTCATCAGCTCGCCGTTTTCCATCGAGGCTGCCGAGATGCTCACGCGAGTGGGCCTTTCGGCTTGGAAAATCGCCTCCGGCGAGGTGAGGAGCCGAGCGCTGCTCGACTGCATATCGGAGAGCAGCCTTCCGGTATACCTCTCGACCGGGATGAGCCCACTCGCGGAGGTCGACGAGTCGGTGCGCCTGCTGCGCGATCGGGGTCTGGACCTCACGGTGATGCAGTGCACGTCCATGTATCCCACACCGGCCGAGCGTGTGGGCCTCAACGTGCTGAGCGAGTTCCGGGATCGCTATCCAGGGTGCTCGGTCGGCCTCTCGGACCATTCCGGCACCATCTTCCCGGGTCTCGCGGCCGTGGCCCTGGGCGCCGACGCGGTCGAGGTTCACGTGTGCTTCAGCCGAGAGGCGTTCGGCCCCGACGTGCCTGCGTCCCTCACGGTGGACGAGCTCGCCGAGCTGGTACGCGGGGCCAGCTTTCTGGACGCCGCGCGAGCGGCCCCGGTGGACAAGGACGCGGTGGCCGAGGAGCTGGCGCCGATGCGGCGACTCTTCATGAAGAGCGTGGTGGCCGCGGCGGATCTCCCGGCCGGCACCGTGTTGGCCTCGGAGCATCTCGCGCTCAAGAAGCCGGGCTCCGGGATCGCCGCCGAGCGTCTAGGGGAATGCCTGGGTCGGCGGCTCGCCCGCGACGTCGCGCGTGATCACCTCCTGACGGAGGACGACCTTGTCCCGGCCTGACCGCCCCCGCGTGCTCAACGTGGAGCCGCTCGGCTACTCGGCGTCAGCGCGCGCGCTGCTCGAGCCGGTCGCCGACGTGGTGGACGGCCCGTTCACGCGTGCCGAGCTGCTCGCAGCGGTACCGACGGCGGACGGGATCATCGTACGGCTGGGTCACCGGATCGACGAGGAGGTCTTTTCCGCCGCTCCACGCCTGCGCGTGGTCAGCAGCGCCACTACGGGTCTCGATCACGTCGATTTGGAGGCGGCGGCCAGCCGTGGGATCGCCGTCCTGAGCCTGCGAGGCGAGCGCGAGTTCCTCAACTCGATTCGGGCCACCTCCGAGCACACGTGGGGGCTTCTCTTGACCCTGGTCCGGCGCACGCACCGAGCCCACGCCCACGTCGTTTCCGGAGGGTGGAACCGCGACCTCTTCCGCGGTCGGGAGCTGCACGGCCGCCGTCTCGGCGTCGTCGGGTACGGGCGTATCGGGTCCCACGTCTGTCAGTACGGCTTGGCGTTCGGCATGGACGTCCTGGCGTACGACCCGTACCTGGATCGCTGGCCGGAGGACGCGGCCCACGCGCCCAGTCTGGCGTCGATGCTCCGGAGATCCGATGTACTCAGCCTGCACGTGCCGCTCAACGACGAAACCCGCGGCATGATCGGAGCGGACGAGATCGGACTGCTGCCGACCGGTGCAATCGTCGTCAATACGTCGCGCGGTGGGATCGTGGACGAGGCCGCGCTGCTGGCAGCCCTCGAATCGGGGCGTCTGGCCGGAGCCGCGTTGGACGTGTTGGTGGGTGAAGACGCGCTGGGGCAGGGGCTGAGCGACCAGACACACCCCCTGCTCCGGTACGCGTCGACCCACGAAAACCTGCTTCTGACCCCGCACGTGGGTGGGGCCACCCACGAATCGATGGCCCGGACGGAGGAGTTCATGTCGCGGAAGCTGAGGTCCTGGCTCACCGGGCCCGATGGGGCAGTCGAGGGCACGTCGTCGGCAGGTGCGGTCGCCCCATCGGGGCGAGCCGCGAGCGGCCCGGACGAGGGGGGTAGCCCGTGAGCGCGGATGTGCGCCGGGTCTGCGTGGTGATCACGGCACGGCCGAGCTACGCGCGGGTCAAGTCCGTGATGGAGGCCATCCGACTGCACCCCGATCTCGAGCTCCAGCTCGTGGTGGGAGCCTCGGCCCTGCTCGAGCGCTACGGGCCGGTCGTCGATGTCATTCGAGCCGACGGCTTCGAGCCCGATGCGGTGGTCTACATGGTGGTCGAGGGGGAAAACCTCGTGACCACCGCCAAGTCCACGGGCATGGGCGTTGTCGAGCTGGCCACGATCTTCGACAACTTGAAGCCCGACATCGTGGTGAGCGTGGCCGACCGCTATGAGACGATCGCCACCGCGATCTCCGCCTCCTACCTCAACATTCCCGTGGCCCACCTGCAGGGCGGCGAGGTGACCGGGTCCATCGATGAGAAGGTCCGACACGCGGTAACGAAGCTCTCGAACCTGCACCTCGTGTCCAACGAATCCGCACGCGAGCGCGTGATCCGCATGGGCGAAGATCCGAGCACCGTGTTCGTCACCGGTTGCCCGTCCATCGATCTCGTTGCCCGGGTGCTCGAGGACGGACAGGAGGACTTCGACCCGTTCGCCCGCTACGGCGGCGTGGGCAGCCCCTTCGAGGCCGACAGCGGATACCTGGTCGTGATGCAGCACCCGGTGACCACCGAGTACGAGCGCGCGCTGGACGAGATCCGGGAGACGTTGGAGGCCGTCGCGGCGCTCGGTATGCGCACGTTCTGGTTCTGGCCCAACGTCGACGCGGGCTCCGACGGCATCTCCAAGGGCATCCGCCACTTTCGGGAGACCCGGGAGATGCCGGGCACGTACTTCTTCAAGAATCTGGCTCCCGAGGACTTCCTGCGGCTACTCGACGGCGCGAGCTGCCTGGTGGGCAACTCGAGCGTCGGCATCCGCGAGTCCGCCTACCTGGGCCTTCCGGTCGTGAACATCGGGACGCGGCAAATGGGACGCGACCGAGCGGAGAACGTGGTCGACGTGGATCATGACCGGGGGAGGATCGTGGAGGCGGTGCGTGGACAGGTGGACCACGGGCGCTACGGCCGGAGCGAGCTCTACGGCGATGGACGAGCGGGCAGCCGCTCCGCCGATTTGCTCGCTACCGAGGCCCTCCGGGTGGAAAAGAGAATCACATACTAGTGGACCGTAAGCGATGCCCGGCCTGACCGTACTGGCGGTGATCCCCGCAAGGGGCGGGTCCAAGGGCGTTCCAGGCAAGAACCTGCGCGAGGTCGCCGGCGTGCCCTTGGTGGTTCACGCCATTCAGGCGGCGCGGGAGGCGACCGGACTCGACGCCTTCGTGGTGTCGACCGACGATCGCCGTATCGCGGAGGTTGCGCGGGCGGCGGGCGCAGCCGTGGTGATGCGGCCCGCCGAGCTCGCAGGCGACGAGAGCGCGGTCGCGGAGGCCCTGGTTCACGCCCTCGCGGCGGTGGAAGCGGACGGATCGGGACCCTTCGATGCCGTGGTCGTTCTCCAGCCCACGGCGCCGCTAAGGTCGGGCGCGCACGTCGACGAGGCCATCGAGCGTCTCGACGCCCACCCCGCCGCGGATTCGGTCGTCTCCGTCTGCGCCCTGGAGGACGTCCACCCTGCGCGCATGTACCGGCTCGGGGCGGGGGATGCCATGGAGCCGCTCTGGCCCGAGTGGGAGCGCAGCCATCGCCAAGATCTTCCCCGCGTCTACCAGCGCAACGGCGCCATCTACGTGGTGCGCCGAGCCCTCCTGCTCGACGAGGGCCTGGTGATCGGTCACGCGCCGGCGCCCTATGTCATGTCGGCGCAGCTTCTCGCCAACATCGACGACGAGCGGGACCTGCTCGTGGCCGACGCGCTGATGCGGGCCTGGCAGGCGGGGCGCCTGCCCGCGTGAGGCGTTCATGCGCATCCTGACCGCGAGCGGCTGGACGGACGGATTCCTGGACGAGCACCGCCAACCGGGCCAGGTGCGTATCCGCGTGATCGCCCACCAGCCGGGACCGCGGCTGACCAGCCTCTACTTCGAGCAGCCCCGGGATCCGCTGCGCGTCTGGAACTACCTGCGAGAGGTCGGCCCAGTGGCCGTGGCGCGAAAGGTCGCTTCGCGCATGGGCGAGTCGGACCGGAACGACAAGCACGTCGGAATCGGCGTCGGCTGCATCGTGGAGGCCGATCCGGGATCGCAGCTCCCGTCGGGCGCGGTCGTGATCTTCCTCGCGACCGCGCATCCCCGTGGTCAGGAGCGGATTGTGCTCGACGAGGGGCTCGTCGCGACGGCCACGGAGTCGGCCCTGGTCCGGTGGGCCGCCACGGACGGGTCGGAGGACGGGTTCGACCCGCTCATCCTGCCGTGGGAGGAAACCGGACTCCAAGTGCCGGAGTCGCTGATCGCGTGGAGCCCCCATTCAGGCATGCCGCTCGACATCGAGGCCGCGCAGGGCTTCCTCGGAGCCTACGAGCCAGTGCTCGGCGCCGCTCTCGGCGGTGGGACGGCCCGCGAGCCGCGGGACCGGGGTTCCATGCGTGGTTCGAAGTCCGCGATGTCACCCGAAGCGGTCTCCCCCGGTCCCGAGCCCATGGAGAATCGGGCGTCGGCGGAGATCCGCCCGCCGAGCGACGACCGCCTCCGGGCCGTGATCATGGGATACGGGCACTACGCCAAGATCAGCATCATCCCCAACCTCGACGCCGGAGTGGTGGTCGACCGTGTTCACGAGATCGACCCTACCCAGCTCGGACCCGGTCCGCACGAGTTCGACGTGGATTCCTGCCCGGGGATCCGCAGCGAGGGGGACATCTATTTCCTCGCGGGATTCCATCACACGCACGCGCCGCTCGCGGTCGAGGCGCTGGCCCGGGGCGGGAGCGCCGTGATCGAGAAGCCGATCGCCACCACGCACGACCAGTTGGACGCTCTGCTGGCCGCCATGGACGCCGCGTCCGGGGGAGTGTACGTAGGCTTTCACAAGCGCTACCAGCCGTTCAACCGGTGGGCGCGGGAGGACCTCGAGGCCGGCGAGGGAGATCCGATCTCCTACTACACGATCGCCTACGAAGTCCCGCTCCCGCCCCACCACTGGTACCGTTGGCCGGCCTCCGGCAGTCGACTGCTCTCCAACGGGTGCCACTGGATCGACCACTTCCTGTACTTGAATGCCTGGTCCGAGCCCCGCTCGCTCGACGTGGCCAGCTTTCCGAGCGGGGACGTGTCCGTCCAGATCGTGCTCGACAACACGGCCGCGTTCCAGATGGTGCTCACCGACCAGGGGGGAGCGCGCGTCGGCGTGCAGGACCATGTTGAGCTGCGCTGCGCCGGGCGGACCGTGAGGATCCGCAACGGCCGGGAGTACGAGAGCGAGGACGACCGGCGGATCCTCCGCCGCGACACGGAGAACAAGACGATCGCCTATCGCCGCATGTACCAGGAGATTTCGGCCGACATCGTGGGGGGTGGGGAAGGAGACCAAGCCCGCTCGGTGGAGGTCTCCGGTCGCACCGTGCTCGAGCTCGAGGACCGGCTGGCCCGGATTCGGGCCGCCTCGGGGGCGTCGAACGGGAGACCGGGCCGATGAAGCAGGTCGTCCAGTATCCCAACGGCGAGACCCGCGTGGCAGACGTGCCGGCTCCGGCGCCGGAGGCGGGGCACGTGGTCGTGGCTACCGAGGCCTCCCTGATCTCGGCCGGGACCGAGCGCATGGTGGTCGAGTTCGCCCGCAAAGGTCTGCTCGCGAAAGCACGAGCGCGCCCCGATCTCGTGGCTCAGGTGGTGCGCAAGGCCCGGACCGAGGGCGTCCTCGGCACGATGGAGGCGGTGCGAGGTCGGCTCGACCAACCGATGCCGCTCGGATACTCGGCGGCCGGGCGGGTCATCGAGGTCGGCTCCGGCGTCGAGGGTGTGGTGGTCGGCGACCGTGTGGCCTGCGCGGGGGCGGGGCACGCCGAGGTCGTGCGGGTGCCGCGCAACCTGCTCGCCCGGGCACCGGACGGCCTTCCGGCCGAGGCGGCGGCGTTCGCCACCGTGGGCGCCATCGCGCTCCACGGGTTCCGGTTGGCCGAGACCGAGCTGGGCGGTCGTGTCGTCGTCATCGGTCTCGGGTTGATCGGCCTGTTGGCCGTTCAGATCTGCCGGGCGGCCGGCGTGCGCGTGCTCGGCGTGGACCCCGACCCGGAGCGGCGCGCGCGCGCCGAGCGGCTAGGGGCGGAGGCGGTCGCGGGCACGGAGGACGGGGAGGCGGTGGACGCCGCGCTGGCCTGGACGGACGGGATCGGCGCCGACGCCGCCCTGGTCGCCGCGGCCGGAGGTGGCAACCAGCCCATCGAGACGGCCGCCGGAGTGACGCGCGACCGTGGCACGGTGGTGGCGGTGGGGGCCTTCGGCATGGACGTGCCCCGCAGGCCCTTCTACATGAAGGAGCTCCAGCTCCGCGTCTCCCGCTCCTACGGTCCCGGCCGGTACGACCCGTCATACGAGGAAGCCGGCATCGACTATCCGATCGGACACGTGCGTTGGACCGAGGGACGCAACCTCCAGGCGGTGGTCGACCTGTTGGCCTCCGGTGCCGTAGACACGGGGCCGCTGGTGTCGCACCGCATCCCCATCGAGGATGCCGAAGCGGCGTACCGCCTGATCACGGAAGGCGATGAGCCCACGTTGGGCGTCGTTCTCACTTACCCCGATCGCGGCTCGTCTGAGGGCATCGGCGCGCTCGAGCGGACCGTGCCGGTCGGGGACATGTCGGGCTCGCGCCGGGCGCCGGCCGCATCCGTCAACGGAGGGTCAATCGGGGTGGGCTTGCTCGGTGCCGGGCAGTTCGCGACAGCCGTGCTGCTGCCGGCGCTGAAGAAGGCCGGCACGCTCCGGCCGGTCGCGGTCGCGAGCTCCACCGGCCTGTCGGCCAAGCACGCCGCGGACCGCTTCGGATTCGACTACGCGACCACGGAGGAGGCGCGGCTGCTCGACGATGCGTCCATCGAGCTCGTGGCGATCGCGACCCGGCACGGTGCGCACGCGGCCCAGGTGGTGCGCGCGCTCGAGGCGGGCAAGCACGTGTTCGTGGAAAAGCCGCTCTGCCTGACGGAGGAGGAGTTGGCCGACATCATCCGCGCTTGGAGCGACGCTGGAGACCGGCAGCTCCTGGTCGGGTTCAACCGCCGCTTCGCACCGCTCGCCGGGCACCTGCGCGCGTTCTGCCAGGAGGCGGGGGAGCCGGCCCTGATCACGTATCGCGTCAACGCCGGCGCGCTGCCGCCCGACCACTGGGTCCACGATCCCGAGGTCGGGGGAGGCCGCATCCTCGGCGAGGTCTGCCACTTCATCGACTTCGTATCCCACGTGGTCGACGCGCTCCCGGTACGGGTCACGGCTTCCGGCGTGCGGGATGGCGGGCGCTACCGCGATGACAACGTGCACGTGGTCGTGGACCTCGAGGACGGATCGAGCGCATCGATCGCGTACGCCGCCTCGGGCGACCGCGTGGTGGGCAAGGAGCGCTGCGAGGTGTTCGCCGGCGGAGGGACCGCGGTGCTGGACGACTTTCGTACGGCGGAAATCGCGCGCGGCGGGCGGGTGCGGAAGCACAGGAGCCGCCTCCGGCAGGACAAGGGGCACGACGCCGAGTGGGCAGCCGTGGCGGCGGGGCTGCGGGAGGGGCGACCGTCGGTCCCGACCCAGTCCGTACTGGCCACCACGCTGGCAACTCTGGCTGCCGCCGCGGCCCTCCGAACGGGCGCACCGCAAGGCGTGGACGTCCAGGCGTTCGTGCGAGCGGCGAGGGAAGGGACGTGACGGGGGCTCGCGTCGCCGTGGACGTTCCCTCCGGCGGGCCTGGCCGGGGTGCGGTCGCCCGCCTGCGCTATTGGCGGCGTATCTTCTCGGCCTACCTCGGGGGCGGGCGCAGTCACCTCACGTTCTGGCACGGCGTTCCCGAGGTGAACGAGGACGCTCGGCCGGGAGAGTTGGGCCAGTACTGGCAGCGCTTCCTCGTGAAGGCCGACTACGACGGCCCCTTCGACGCCGCCGGGATACCGATGCTCGACTACAAGGGGCACGTCGGGGTCCAGTACAACCCCATCGCCATCGCCCAATACGCGCTCGGCAACTACAACCACTTCTGCCAAAACGGAGACGAGCGCCGACGCCGGACCTTCCTCCTGGCGTCGGACTGGCTGGTGGACAACCTCCGGCCCAACGCCGCCGGCTTCCCCGTGTGGACCCACGAGTTCGACTGGGAGTACCGGACGCCGCTGAGCAAAGGTTGGTACTCGTGCCTGTCTCAAGGTCAGGGACTGTCCGCGCTGCTCCGGGCCAATGCGCTCACCGGGGAGGAGCGCTACCTCGACGCGGCCCGGCGCGCGTTTCCGGTCTTCACGGTCCCGCTCACCGAGGGAGGGGTGACCCACTGGGACGACGACGGATACCTCTGGTTCGAGGAGACCGTCGTCGACCCCCCGACCCACATCTTGAACGGCTTCATGTGGGCGAGCTGGGGCATGTACGACTATGCGCTCCACACCGGTGACGAGGCCGCCCGGGATCTTTGGAACGAGGCCGTACGCACGCTCCGAGAGCGCCTGGACCGGTTCGACATCGGGTACTGGTCGCTCTACGACCACGCCGGTACGGCAATCTCGAACGCCGCCAGCGGCTTCTATCACGCGCTGCACGTGGTCCAGCTCCGGATCATGCACCGATTGACGGGTGACAGCGTCTTCCGTGACTGGGCCGAGCGGTGGGACGGCTACCGGCGCAGTTCGCTGAAGCGGCGGCGCGCCTGGGTGCACAAGGCGGCCTTCAAGCTGCTCTACTACTGAGCGCGATGCCCGAACCGGCGACATCGGGTGCCCTACACCTTCTCCTGATCCACCAGCTCTTCGTGCCGGGCGACGGGGCCGGCGGTACGCGGCACGCCGAGTTGGCGCGCCACCTGGCGACGGATGGGCATCGCTTCACGGTGGTGACCGATCGCGCGAACTACATGAGCGGCCAGTCCGCTCCGGCCGTTGCCACGAGCCCGGAAGCCGGGGTCACCGTCCATCGGGTGCAGACGTTCGGAGGGAGGCGTGGATTCGCGGGCAGGGTCGCCGGCTTCCTTTCCTTCACCGCGACCTCGTTCCTGCGCGGACTCACCGTACGGGACGTCGACGCGGTGTTCGCGACCACGCCGCCACTGCCGCAGGCCGCCACCGGGCTGGCGCTGGCACGCCTGAAGGGGGTCCCCTTCGTGCTCGAAGTGCGGGACCTGTGGCCGGACTTCGCGGTGGAGCTGGGGGTCCTGACCGACCCGGGGATGATCGCCGCCTCGCGGCGGCTGGAGCACACCCTCTATCGCGCCGCCGACGTGGTGGTGGTCAATTCGCCCGGCTTCGTCGATCACGTAACGCGCGCGGGCGCCCGGCGGGTCGAAGTCGTGCCCAACGGGGTCGACGCCGGGGCGTTCGATCCCGGCGCCTCGGGCGCGAGCTTCCGGAGGGAGCAGGACCTGGACGGCAAGTTCGTGGTGCTCTACGCGGGCGCCCACGGGATCCCGAACGACCTGGGCACCGTGCTCGACGCGGCCGAGATCCTACGCGACGCTCCGGACGTGGTGTTCGTGCTGGTCGGGGACGGCCGAGACAAGGGGCGCCTGGTGGCCGACGCCGACAGGCGGCGTCTCGCGAACGTGCGGTTCGTGGCGCCGCAGCCAAAGCCGCGCATGTCCGAGGTGCTGGCGGCGGCCGACGTCGGGCTGGCCACCCTCAAGCCGCTCCCACTCTTTCGGACGGTCTACCCGAACAAGGTGTTCGACTACATGGCGGCGGGACGTCCGACCCTCCTCCTCATCGACGGTGCCATCCGAGAGGTTGTCGAGGACGGGGACGCCGGGGTGTTCGTCCCCCCGGGCGACGCGGCCGCCCTGGCGGACGCGGTGCGCGTCTACCGGGCGGACCCCGCTCTCCGGAGCCGCCAAGGGAAGGCCGCGCGCGCGGCCGTGGAGGCACGGTTTCTCCGGTCGGACCACGCGGCTGCACTCGGTCGGCTGCTCCTGACACTGCGCCGGAGCGGTGCGTCGTGAGGATCCTGTTCGTGTCGATGGGGGCCGAGAACCGGGCGTCCTCCCGGCTGCGCGTGTACGGTTGGCTCCCGCACCTGGAGGCGGCCGGCCATACCTGCCAGGTCCTGCCCTATCACAGCGTGGCCACGAGCACGGGCGAGGGCTGGGTGGCGGCTCGCTCTCCCCGGTTCGCTGCCTGGGCCGCGGGGCCCGCCCTCTGGCGGGAGATCGAGGCGGCGGCGGAGGGGATCGACTGGGTGGTATTCCAGGAGGTGCTCCCACCCCCGAAGCTGCTCGATCGGCTCGGCGGACGCGGTGTACGCATCGGGTTCGACTTCAGCGATCCCGTCCATCTGGCCAACGGGCCGGATCACAAGGTCCACCACCGGCTGATCCATCGGCTGACCACGCTGCCCCGCTTTCGGGCCATGCTCGAGGCGGCGGAGTGGGCGACCATCGAGAACCGAGGGCTGAAGGAGATGGTGGCGGCCACCGGCACGCGGGTCGAGGCGTTCTGCGGCCCGGTGGACGCCGACATCTACCTGCCCGCGGAGCGCACCGGCGGCGACACCGTGGTGGTGGGGTGGGCCGGGTCCTTCGGAACGCTGCCGTTTCTCGATCCCGTGCTCCCGATACTCGGTGACCTCGCCCGCGGGGGGCTTCCCATCGAGCTGGTGGTGTTCGGTGTGAAGGATGCCGTGTCCGTGCCCGGGGTTCCGGTTCGTGTGATCCCCTGGACCCTCGAAGCGGAGCCGTCCGTGATTGCCGGCTTCGACATCGGGCTGGCCTACCTCCCCGACACTCCCTGGACGCGGTTTCGCGGTGGGGCGAAGCTGGTGCTCTATCAGTCGTGCGGCGTTCCGACGGTGGCCTCTCCCACCGGGATCGGCAGCCAGGTGATCCGCGACGGGGTCACCGGCCTGCTGGCGGATGGCGACGCCGAGTGGGCGCAGGCCCTGGAGGTCTTGATCGCGGACTCCGATCGGCGCGCGCGCATGGGTGCCGCGGCCCGCCAGGACGCCGTGTCGTGTTATTCTTACCGGGCCTATCTTCCGACACTGCTCCAGCTTCTGGCGGGACCGCCAGCGGGCGTTTCCCAGATCCGAATCCCATGAAAGTGCTCGTGACCGGGGGGGCCGGGTTCATCGGCTCCCACGTGGTGGATCTCCTCGTCCACGACGGCCGCGACGTCGTCGTTCTCGACAACCTGGATCCTCAGGTGCACGGGGCGGAAGCCGACGAGCCGGCCTGGCTGCGCAGGCACACCGATGCCGGAGCGGTGGCCTTCCACCGGGGGGACGTGCGCGACCGGAAGGCCGTGGAGAGCGCCCTCGCCGGGGTGGACACGGTGGTGCACCTGGCGGCGGCAGTCGGCGTGGGACAGTCCATGTACGAGCCAGACTACTACACGTCGGTGAACGACCACGGGCAGGGCGTGGTCATGGCCGCAATGCTGGCGGACCCGAGTCGGTACAGCCGTTTCGTGGTGGCGAGCTCGATGAGCATCTATGGCGAAGGCGCCTATCGCTGCGCGGAGGACGGCCTGGTCTTCCCGCGCGTTCGTGTGGCGGCTCAGCTCGAGAGGGGCGAGTGGGAGCTGCGCTGTCCCGACTGTGGCGGGAGCCTGCAACCGGCCCTCACCGGCGAGGGCAAGCCGGCGGAAGCCACCAGCGTGTACGCGATCACCAAGAAGACCCAGGAGGACCTGGCCCTCTGTGTCGGAGACGCGTACGGGCTCCCCACGGTCGCGCTCCGGTTCTTCAACACGTACGGATCCAGGCAGGCCCTCTCCAACCCCTACACCGGCGTCGCCGCGATCTTCCTGGGCCGGCTGATGAACGGCCGACCGCCGATGATCTTCGAGGACGGGCTTCAGACCCGCGACCTGATCCACGTGTCGGACGTGGCCCGTTCGGTCCTGCGGGCGATCGACGCCGACGTCCAGGGATCGGGCACCTACAACGTCTGCACCGGGCGCCCCATCTCGGTCCTCGACGTCGCCCGGACCCTGGCCGAGCGGCTCGACGTGGATGTCGCCCCGGACGTCGTGGGTCGTTCGCGCACCGGGGACATCCGTCACTGCATCGGTGATCCGGCGCGAGCTCGGGCGGATTTGGCGTTCGAGGCTGCGACGACCCTGGAGGAGGGGCTGGACGAGCTGATCGCCTGGTCGCTCGATCAGACGGCCGAGGACCGGGTGGACGACAGCATGCGGGCCCTGACGTCCCGCGGCCTGGTGCGGTGATCCCACCCGAGGGCGCCGCTCCTGACCGGGGGGTGCGCGGAGCACGCGTCTTCCTCGGCGTGCCGATGGCCATCAACGTGCGGGACGTGCTGCGCTCCGGCATCCTCGACGGCCTGCTGGCAGCGGGCGTCGAGGTCCACGTTTTCTCGCCCGCGGCCGAGGAGCCGGGCTTCGCGGCCGAGTTCGGCCGGCCCGGCGTGCACCTCCACCGCTTGCTTCCCCATTCGGGAGGCGTATTCCAGATCGTGGAGCTGGCGACCATGAAGCTTCACGCCCTGGTTCAGTCGCTCCGCTGCGACACGCTGGAGATTCGCCTGCGCCGCACGCTCCGCCGCAACCCGGTCGCGCGCCTGGTGCGCTGGAAGCTGGGGATCGCGGGACGCCGCGTGCAGGACGCCCTGCTCGCCGCAGCGAGCTTCCTCCTGGTGCGTCTCTCGTCGCGCGCCTACGACGCCACGTTTCGCGATCACCCCCCGGCCCTGGTGCTCGGGACCCGTGTCCTGACCATGACTCCACCCTCCCGGCCGGAAGGATCGCGCGCGCTCGACCGGCATCTGCTGATCGCCGCCGCCCGCCACCGCGTGCCGGCCATGGTGCTGGTCGCGAGCTGGGACAACCTGACGACCGCCGGGTTCTTCCCGGTCCCGCCGAGCGCGATCACGGTGTGGAACGAGATCATGGCGCACGAGGCGGAGGACATCCACGGCGTGTCTGCCGAGCGCATCCGCATCACCGGCGCCCCCCAGCACGACACCTACGCCCATCGCGACCAGCGGACGCCGCGGGAAGAGTTCTTCCGGCGGCACGGACTCGATCCGGCGCGTCCCCTGGTCGTCTACACCACCCAGACCGTTGGGACCGTGCCCGATGAGCCCCGCATAGCCGAGATGATCGCGGGGGGGATCGCGGAGCGCTTCCAGGGCCGGGTGCAGCTCCTGGTACGCCTGCACCAGCTCGACGAGATGGACCGCTACGGAGCGTTAGGGGGCCGCCCCGACGTGGCGCTTGATCAGGCCGGGCAACAGCGGCCCGGCTTCGACGATCGCGATTTCGGGCAGGCCGGGCTGATGGAGCTCGCCGACACGATGCACCACGCCGACGTGGTCGTGAACACGGCGTCGTCGATCTCGATCGATGCGGCCGCGTGCGGGGCACCGGTGGCCTGCGTGCGCTTCGACGCGGCGTCGGATTCGCCCTACGACCGGTCCACGCGGCGGCTGTACGACTACACCCACCTGACTCGTATCGTGGAATCCGGCGGGGTCGAGATGGTCGACTCGCTGGAGGAGCTCGTGGACTTCGTCGCTCAATGCCTCGACGATCGCCACGTGAACGGGGAGGGGAGGGCGCGCCTCATCAGAGAGCAGTGCTACCGGATCGACGGCCGCTCTGCCGAGCGCGTGCTGGAGGCCGTTGTCGACGTGCTCGCGACCCTCGGCCCGCCACGCCGGTCCGAGCGGCCCGAGCCAAGGGCGATGCCCCGCTAGGCGTGGCGAGGCCCCGCTAGGCGTGGCGATGCCCCGCTAGGCGTGGCGATGCCCCGCTAGGCGTCCTGCTTGTAGTAGCGGTAGTAGTAGCGGTATCCCGCACCCGAGCCGTAGTAACGATCGCGGCCCTTGAAGTCCACGTCGTTCAGGACGACGCCGGACACCGGCGCCTGCACGGCCGTCAACTGGTCGTGCGCGAAGCGGATGGCGCCCCGGTCGGTGGCGCCAGCCCGGGCAATGAGGATGACCCCGTCGGCCAGCGTTCCCAGGACGGCCGCGTCGGTCACGACGTTCAGGGGCGGGGAGTCCATCAAGACCTGCGTGTACCGCTCGCGCAGCAGCCGGACCAGCTCCCGCATGCGGGTCGATCCCAGCAGCTCCGAAGGGTTGGGCGGCAGGGTCCCCGTCGGCAGGAAGTCGAGCGTGCGGCCGTCGCCCACGTCCACGCTGTGGATGGCTTCCGAGAGCTTGGCCTCACCGAGCACCACGTTGGTGAGCCCCGGGGTCTTCTCGGCCCCGAACACGCGGTGCACGATGCCCCGCCGGAGGTCGCAGTCCATGAGAAGGGCGTTGGTCCCCTGCTGCGCCAGCGTGATGGCGAGGTTGGCCGCGCTCGTCGATTTCCCCTCGGATGGACCCGGACTGGTGAACACGAGGACCTGCGCGGGTCGCTCCAGATCCAGGAACGTGATGTTGGTCCGGAATGCCCGATAAGCCTCGGACACGGGGTTGGAAATGTCGTCCCGGGTGACCAGTCGTTCCTGGACGGGCTTGTCCTTCCTGAGCAGACGCCGCCGGCCGTTGCCGTTCTCGAGTCCCTGGATCCGTGGGATCAAGGCGAGCACGGGAAGTCCGGTGATCCTACCGAGGTCCTCGCGGGTGTGTACGGTCTCGTCCAGGTAGTCACGCGCGCCGGCGAGACCGAGGCCGAGCGTGAGCCCGAAGAGGATAGAGAGCAGGAGGCTGCGGAGCTTGCGCGGGCGGATCGGGTCGCGTGGGTCCACGGCCAGATCGGAGATGTTCACGTCCCCGAGCTCCACCGCCTGCGCGATCTCCGCCTCCTTGAGACGCGCCTGCAGGAGGTTGAACACCTCCTCGAGCGAGGCCTTGCGGCGCTCGAGACGGGCCTGCTGCACGGCCTTCTGGGGGATCTGCTGAAGCTCGGCTCCGAAGGCGGCCAGTCGGTTGTTGAGCGAGTTGATCGAGGTTTCCAGATTGCGCTGGTAGGATAGAGCGAGCTGAAGAAGCTGGTCCTCCACGCCGGCGATCTGCCGATCGAGCTCGATCACCTCGGGGTGCACGCTCTCCCGGCGCTCGAGCATCGCGGCCAACTCGTTCGAGAGCCGGGTGAGATCCGAGAGCAGTCCAGTGACCGCCTGGTTCTCCAGGAACGTGCGGAAGCCGGCCAGCCGGCTGAACGGACTCGGCCCCGAGTAGCTCGGGTCGGCGTTGGTCCGATCGATCTCGTCGAGGATGCCGGTGAGCGTGGCTAGGTCCGAGGAGGCCTCGTCCCGGTTCGCCTGAAGCGCAACCCGGCGCGCAACCTGCTCGGCGCCTTCGGCCTGCAGATTGACGATCTGCTCGCCCTGCTCGAAGGCGAGCACCGCGTTCTCCGCGTCCTGGAGCTGGATCCGGTACGTCTCGATCTGCTCGGACAGGAAGTTCACCATGCTGACGGCTTCCGTCTTCTTGGCCGCGATCCGCTGGGCCTTGAAGGTCGTCGCCACGGTGTTGGGCACGCTCTTGACCAGCGCCGGGTCCGTGCCCTGGAACGTGACGGCGATCACGTTGGCGTCCCGGAACGGCCGGCCAACGCCAAGCTGGCCCATCAGGGCGTCGATGGCCTCGTAGCGGTCGGAGACCCGGAGCACGATCTCTTCCTGGAGGCCGCCCCGCGGATCCGGGTCCACGACCAACCGCACGCCGTTGAACACGCGGGCCTCGCCGAGCGGCAGCTCGGTCACGACCAACCCCTCCCGGTCGCGTACCTCGTATCCGCCGCCCACGAGCCGGAGCGTATAGCGTTCCGGCTGCGTGAAATCCGACGCGCTCACGTCCTGGAAGAGAGAGTCCCGCGCCGTGCCCTGCGGTCGCACGAGGCGCACCTGCAGGGCCAGCGAGTCCACCGTAGCCTCCGCGATGTGACGCGCCCGCAGGAGGGCCATCTCCGTCTCCACGTTGCTGCCGCTGAGGACGCCCTCGAGGAGCTCCAGTGCGGGGAGGACGGGCTGCCGCTCCCGGTCCACGTGGATGGTGGCGCGGGCCTCGAACACCGGGGCCGTGCGCCACGTGTACCAGACGGTGGCCCCCACGACCACGACCAGGACGCCGAAGATGAGCCCGACGTTGCGGCGGACGAGGTTCAGGAAGTCGCGAAGGTGGATCTCGTGCTCGTCCGGTCGATCTGCCGGAGACGAACCGTTCGGGTTCATTTGAATCGGAAGCCCCCGCCGATCATCGGGAGACGAGGAGTACCAGGTTGGTCACGATCGACGTGATCCATGCCAGGCTGGACAGGTTGCGGGACATCCAGCTCCGCTTGCCGACGAGGAGGCGGTCCCCCGACCGGATGCCCGCGTCGGTGATGGCCATGGTGCCGGCCAGGTCCGTGCGGATGGTCCGTCCCTCACGCACCAATGTAATGCGGTTGACGTCACCATCCGGTGTCACGCCCTGAGCCAGGGCGATGAGCTGCGCCACGCTGACGGTTGCGTCGACGGGATAAAGGCCGGGGACCCGCACCTCACCCATCACGGTCACGCGTCGGAGCAGCGTCACGTTCACTGAGGGGTTCACCAGGTACTGATCGTACTCCTCCGTGAGCTGCTCGCGAAGCGTCTCGGGTGACACGCCGACGACCGGCTTGCGGCCCAGAAGCGGAAGGACGACCTCGCCACTCTCGTCCACCTGGAAGTCCCCGGAGAGGCCTTCTTCACGCCATATCTGGATCCGGATGACGTCGCCCGGGAGCAGGGACGTCGCGCTCGAGGCGTTCGGCGCGCTGCTGACAACCGGGGGAGTTTGGGCTGAGGCGGGAGCAGCGGCCGTCGCGAGGAACAGCAGTGCCACACCTAGGCTGCGGAGCATACGTTGTGCGTTCCGACTGTCGTCATTGCCGCTCCACCCGGCGGGAAACGGCTGCGATCGGGGGAATCGACCACCGTGCGAAGCTACCTGCGACCGGTTGGGGTGGCAACCCGTGGGGACCCCAACCCGTTGGGGTCTTTGTAGTTGACGGTCCCGGCCGCTTCGGGCACTTTCCCGGGTCGGCCGGCGCCCCTCCGGGGGACCTTCCCAGTCTCGGATCTGCCACTCTCGAGTCGCACATACGTGGATGAGCTCCTAGCCCTGTGGCTGCTCGCGCTCGCGCTGGCCGGGTATGGCGTGCTGGCTCGGCGCACGCGCGACGCCTTCCACCCGCTGGCGCTCTTCCTCCTCGGCTGGCTCGGGGTGTTCGCCTTCGCGCACTTCGACGTGCCCACCACCTACGACGAGCCTTACTACGCCCTCCCGTTCGGGGTTCCCACGTATTTCGCGGTGCTCACGGCGGCCGTCGGCTTCAGTGTCGGATTCCTCCTGGCCGGACCGCGGCTGGCACCCCTGGACCGCGAAAGGATCTGGAGCCAGTTGCGCGCGTCGGTCGATCGGGGCCGGCTGGCGCCGATCACCGTGGGCCTCTTCGCCGTGGCCACTGCCACGACCGTCTACTTCATCTGGACGGCGGGGGAGATCCCTCTGTTCAGCCCCCGGATCAACGAGCTCCGGCGCACGTTCAAGCTGCGCTACTTCGGGTATCTCTACGACCTGCACTACGCGGCGGCGCTGTTCTCGGCCATGCTGGCGGCGTGGAGCCCCACGCGGCGGGGACGGTGGGGGTGGACCTTCCTGGCGCTGACGTCGGCGCTGCTCCTGATGAGCGGTGGGGTGCGCGTGTCACCACTCACCGCTCTCGCGTGGATCTTCATCTTCCTGGCGCTCAGGCCCGGGCGACCCCGCGTGCGCCAGGTGGTCGTGGCCGTCGTCATCTTCGCCACGGTGTTCGGGGTCATCGAGCAGTACCGCCGCTCCCAGTACCGCCTCGACCCCGGCGTGCTCAACCCCCGGCTCGATCTGTCGGTGCCGGCCACCCTCTGGGCACATTCGGCTGCCAGCTTCAAGAACCTCCAGCTCACGCTCGATCAGGTGACGAGCCCGCTGCACCTCGGGCTCACGAGCTACGATCTTCCCAAGACCATCAACCCGGCCGCCCGGAGCGTCGACGAGCAAATCAACGCGCTCTACGGGACCCACAACACGCCGACCTTCCTCGGCTTCCTCTACTTCGACTTCGGCTGGGGCGGGATCCTGGTGATTCCGCTGATCTATGGTGCGCTCACCGCGCTGGTCTACCGGCGATTCCGCGTCGCGCCCAGCCTCTTCTGGCTGATCGTCTACATCGACTTCGTCCTGGCCGTGGCGTTGACGTTCCGAACGCATCGGTTTTTCGGGAACAACCTCCTTTACTTCGCGCTCGTCGTGGCGTGTGTCGAGCTCCTGGCCGGCCGGCGAGCGACGCCGGCGCAGCGCAGCGCGCCCTCGCGTCCCGCAGAGCTCCAACCCGCCCCGTGATCGTCGCCTGCGGGGGTTCAAGGTGTCGCCCGGGGAGGCCGGACGGATGAGGGTGCTCGTGAACTTCCTCCCCGTCTCCCGGGCCGGAGGCGGACTGCAGAACGTGATGAACCTCTGGCGGCTGGTCCGCACGCGCGGCGAAGGCGACGCCTGGAGGGCGGTCGCGCGGCCCGAGCAGGGTCTGGAGCCGCCCGGGTCGGGCGTCGACTGGGCCACCCTGGACGTGTGGGACGTGGGGGGCTTCACCGCGCGCCTGGCCACCGAGAACGTGCGCTTGCCGCGGCTCGCGAAGGCGTGGGGCGCGGACGTGATCTTCACGCCCATGGGGGCGGGACCCGTCCGCACGCGGCTGCCGGCGGTGATCGGCTGGCACGACTCGACGGTCGCCTATCCCGACTCGGCCATGTGGGGGCAGTCCGGTCTGAGGTTTCGCGCGTACGAGTCGGCCAGGCAGGCGTACGCTCGCGTGGCGGGCCGGCGGGCCACGGTCGTCTGCGTGCAGACGGAGACCATGGCTCGGAGACTGGGGCACACGTGGGGGGTGCCGCGGTCGCGGTTTCGCCTGGTGCCGAACGGCCCGTCCGAGTTCCTGGCAGGAGAGCCGGCTGCACCGGAGGAGCCGCCCCCGGGCCGGCGGGTCGTGCTCGTCATCGGCGAGCCCAAGCCCTCCAAGAACTTCGAGGTCGTTCCCGCCGTGGCCGATGCCCTCGAGGACCTCGGTGTCCATGACGTGGAGATCGTCCTCACCCTCGAGCGGGACGGACCGTACATGGGCCCCTTCCGGGACGCATACGCGGCCCGCCGGCAGTCGGGCGTTCCGCTCCGCCTGATCGGTCGCGTGCCGCACGCGGAGCTGGCGGATCTCTACCGGGGCTCGGCCGCCGTGCTGCTGCCCTCTCTGCTCGAGTCCTTCTCCGCCACCTATGTGGAGGCCATGCACTTCGGCGTGCCGCTGGTCACCAGCGATCTCGACTTCGCCCGCGACATCTGCGGGGCCGCCGCGCTCTACGCTGACCCGCTCGACCCGACGGCTCTGGCCGCCCGACTCCAGGAGGTGCTCGACGGTCCCGGGATGCGCGCCGGGGTCCGTCAGGCGGGATTCGAGCGGGTCCGCGCCCTCCCCGACTGGGAGACCCGCTTCGGACTCTACCGGGACGCCTGCCGGGCAGCGTGCCTGGACGCGGCGCGGGCCGCATGACGGACCTGCGCGCCGCGACGGGCGGACGACGGGTGGTGCTGGTCGGTGCCGGCGCGCTCGGGAGGGACAGCATGTCGGTCTTCCACGCCCTCCAGGCGCAGGACCCTGGCTGGCGCGTGGTGGGATTCGTGGACGACCGCGAGGAGCTCTGGGGAAGGGAGATTCTGGGCGTCCCCGTGGTCGGAGGCCTCGACTGGTTGCGGGACGCGCCGGACGACCTGGAGGCGCTCCTGACGGTGGGGATGCCGGACGACCGCCAGGCGCTCGCCGAGCGACTGTCGCCGTCGGTACGGTGGGCGACGGTGGTGCACCCCACCGCCGTCCTCACGCCCTGGGTCGTCATCGGTGAAGGCAGCCTGGTCATGGCACGCGCCACCTTCACGGTGAGCGTCCGCTTGGGACGTCACGTGGTCGTCAATCCCGGATGCACGGTCGCGCACGACGTCGAGATCGGGGATTTCGCCTACCTTTCTCCGGGCGTGGACCTTGCCGGTCGCGTCGTGGTGGAGGAGCGCGCCCACCTGGGCACGGGCGCAGTGGTGATCCCCGGCGTCCGCATCGGGGCCGGCGCCACGATCGGAGCCGGCGCCGTCGTGATCCGGGACGTACCCCCCGGCGTGACCGCCGTCGGCGTTCCGTCACGAGTCTTGGAGAGCGAATGAGCAACACCCTCCGGCCCGGTCCGGACATCGAGGGCGCGCGCGGCGTCCGCATCCCGTTGGCCCGTCCCTGGATCGACCAGGAGGAAGCCCGCGGCGCCGCCGAGGTCGTGGGATCCGGCTGGCTGATCCAGGGGGAGCGCGTCGCGCTCTTCGAGGAGCGCTTCGCCGCCATGATCGGCGCGGAGCACGCGGTCGCCGTGAACTCGGGCTCGAGTGCGCTGCTGGTGGCGATGGCCGCGTTGGGAGTGGGGCCGGGCGACGAGGTTCTCTGTCCCGACATGACGTTCGTGTCGACGGCGTCGGCGGCCCTGTTCCTGGGCGCCCGGCCCGTGTTCGTCGACATCGAGCTCGAGTACTACGGGATGGACCCGGACCGGCTGGGGGACGCCATCGGCGAGCGCACGAAGGCGATCGTCCCGGTACATTACGCCGGACACAGCGCCGAGATGGCCGCCATCCTGGAACATGCGCGCGCGCGCGGGGTGGCCGTGCTCGAAGATGCGGCCGAGTCGCACCTGGCTCGCTACGAGGGCGGCCCGTTCACGGGCACGCTCGGGGACATCGGGATCTTCTCGTTCACGCCGTCCAAGCCCATGACGACGGGCGAGGGCGGGATGATCGTGACCGACGATCCCGGCATCGCCGAGCACTGTCGTCGGTTTCGGAATTTCGGTGATCACGGCAAGTTCGAGTGGCGGGAGCTCGGATTCAACTTCCGCATGCCGGAGGCGATGGGCGCCATCGGTCTCGCGCAGTTGGACCGACTGGAGCGGGCGGTGGCCAGCCGCCGGCGGCTGGGCGCTCGTTACAACGAGGGGCTGGCCGATCTGCCGTGCATCGAGGTGCCGCGGGAGCGGACCGGAGAGGATGGGAACTACCAGCTCTACACGATGAGGGTGCTCGAGTGCGCGGCTGTGGCACGAGATACGCTACGGACGGAGTTGGCACGCCGAGGGATCGGCTCACGGCTCTATTATCCCGCGTTGCACCGTCAGGGAGTCTTCGCGAGCTCTGAGCCTGGCCCGGACACGGAGTTTCCCAATGCGCTCGAGTTCGAGCGCACGGCGCTGTCCCTGCCCATCTTCCCCGGGCTGTCCGAGGGAGATCAGGACGAGGTCATCGGGGCCGTACGCGACATTCTGAAGAACTAGACACGAATCGGAAAACTCAATGATCCAGGATAAGAGCGTCCTCATCACCGGCGGGGCCGGATTCATCGGTGCCGCGCTGGCCGAGCGACTCATCGACCACAATCGCGTGCGGGTTCTGGACCTGGGGTTCGAGGGGTCCAGCCTGAGCTTCAGCCGCGCCTGGGGGCATCCCAACGTCACGCTGCTCGAGGGCGACATCCTGGACAAGGATCGCATCAGCGAGGCCGTCGAGGGGGTCGACATCGTGGTGCATCTGGCGGCCGTCGTGGGCGTGAAGAACGTCCTGCAGCGGGGCCGGGACACGATCGAGATCAACTTCATCGGCACCTCGAATCTCCTGCGGGCGCTCGAGCATCGCCGAGATCTGGGCCGGGTGGTCTACTTCTCGACGTCCGAGGTCTTCGGAATGAACTCCTTCCGGGCGGGAGAGGAGACGGCCGCGTCCATCGGACCGGTCAGCGAGGCACGCTGGACGTACTCGATTGCCAAGCTCGCGGGCGAGCACCTGGTGCACACGTACCATCGGGAGCTCGGAATGCCCACGGCCATCGTCCGGCCCTTCAACGTGTTCGGGCCGCTCCGGCTGGGTGATCACGCGATGCTGCGCTTCATCCTGGCCGCGCTGCGGGGTGACGATCTCGAGGTCCACGGGGACGGGACGCAGATCCGGTCGTGGTGCTACATCGACGACTTCGTGGACGGCCTGCTGAAGGTCATGTCCGTGCCGGCGGCGGCGGGCGAGACCTTCAACATCGGAAACCCGCGGAACACGCTGACGATCTACGAGCTGGCCAAGCGGGTGATCCGACTCCTGGATTCGCCGTCCAAGATCCAGTTCCAGGAGATCGACTTCTCCGATATCGACGTGCGGGTCCCGAGGATGCGGAAGGCCGCGGAGCTTCTCGGATTCCGGCCGCAGGTGGAGCTGGACGAGGCGATTCTGAAGACCGCGGCCTGGTACCGCGACAACATCCGGATCGTCGCGCCGGATGCCGTGCCGAAATCCGCCACGTCGACCGTCGCCGTGCCGGTCTCCACCGCGTGACACGGGCCGGCGGGACGTCGGGACCGCTCTGCGACCGGCCCTGTCGATGTCCGTGACCCTCGAAGCCATCCTCTACTGCGGGGCGGCGGCCCTCGCCACCTTCGGGCTGACCAAGCTCGCCGTCGGCATCCTCCCCCGCATTGGGCTGGTGTCGGCGCCCGACCCCAACCACCCGGAACCCGTTCCGCTCGGCGGCGGGATCGCTCTGTGGCTCGTGGTCGGGGGCGCCGTGATGACCCTGGGCGGCACCGGACACGACGTTAGCTCGGTCGGTGTGATCTTCCTGGGCGCCACGGTCCTGTTCCTGGCCGGCGTGTGGGACGACGTCCGGCTGCTCCAGCCCGGCACGAAGCTGCTGATCCAGCTGGGCGCCGCTTCGGCCATGGTGATCGCCGGGGTGACCTTCCCCCTGGGCAGCGGCCTCGGCTGGGTGGCGATCCCGCTCACCGTGCTCTGGTTCGTCGGCGTGTGCAACGCCTTCAACCTGATGGACAACATGGACGGGATGTTGCCCGGCGTGGTCGCCGTGGCGGCCACGTTCGTCGGCCTGTTCGGGGCGGCCACCGGACGCCCCGAGGCGGCCCTGGTTTCGTGGATCGTGGCGGCGGCCTGCGCGGGCTTCCTGCCGTTCAACCTCCCGCCCGCCCGGATCTTCCTCGGGGACTCGGGATCCATGTTCCTGGGATTCATGCTGGCTGGACTGGCCATTGGCGAGAGCTGGCGCGGCCTCACGAACCTGGCCTTCACCATCCTGGCGCCGACGCTCCTGCTGGCCGTTCCCATCTTCAACACGACGTTCGTCACGGTCACGCGCAAGCTATCCGGCGTACCGCTCAGCCGGGGCAAGGCCGACCACATCAACTACCGCTTGCTGGCACACGGCCTGTCGCGCGGTCGGGCGCTGGTGGCGGTGTACGTGTTCTCCGCCATCGCCGGCACGCTGGGGCTGCTGGTCCTGACGTTGGCGCCGCTGGCCTATGCGATCGGCGCGTCGCTCTTCTTGATCGTGCTGATGTACCTGGGGGCGTTCCTTTATCAAGGGCGGGTCCAGGAGTACTACGACGAGTTCGACGTAGAGCGGCGGGACGACGCCGGCGGCTCGCCTTGGCACCGCTGGGTCATTCGTATCGTGGCCATGGCCGGCGACGTCGTTCTGGTGGTGGCCGGGCTCTATCTGGCGTTCTATCTCCGCTTCGACGGCAACATTCCGGAGAGCCAGCTCATCAACATCGGGCGGGTGCTGCCCTACTTGATCCCGCTGCGCGTCGGCATTGCTTTGGTGCTGGGGATCTACGAGACCCGCTGGCACTTCGGGGTCGCCAGGGACGCCATGCGTCTCATGGCGGCCGTCGTGCTGGGCTCGGCCCTCTTCACCATGGTGCTGTTCCTCCTCAGGCCCCCGTCGTTCCCGAGAGGGGTGATGATCATCGAGGGCGTGCTGGCCCTCATGTTCTTCGGCATCACCCGGCTTGGCGTGCGCGCCCTTGGCGAGGTCACCCTGCTCGATCGCTGGTCGCGGGAAGGCAAGCGCACGCTGATCGCCGGGTCGGCCGAGGGCATGCTGACCGTGTACCGCAGCCTGCGGGGACGGTCGGACCGCAGCTATCACGTGATCGGGTTCGTGGACGATGATCCCCGTGCTCACCGGAGCCTCATCGGCGGCGTGCGAGTGCTCGGGCCCGTCACCCGGTTGGCCGGCGTTGCCCGACTGTATGGAGCCGAGCACGTGATCCTGACGGTGCCGGACGGGTCGGAGGAGACGATTCGGAGGTTGACGCGCACCTGCAAGACGCTGGACCTGACGGTCGAGGTGGCCAACCTGGACATCATCTCGGCGGAAGAGTGGTTGGACCTGCGCCAGGGTCGACCGAGCCGGGCGCGCTCGCAGGCCCAGGCGCAGGCCCAGGCGGGTTGAACTCCCCGGCCGCGCCGGGCAACGGGGAGGGGAGCGCAGCGGTCCGCGGCGTCGCCCTCCTTGCTCTGGGGATGATCGCGGCGGCCGTGTTCGGCCTGCTGTTCCAGTCGCTCCTGAGTTTCTTCTTCGGGGCCGGCTCGGAAACGGACGCGTTCTTCATGAGCGTGAGCATCTTCGCGTTCGTCTCCAAGTTCCTGATGCTGGGCCAGCTCAAGTCGATCGCCCTCCCGGTGTACGGTCGCGCGCTCGCGGAGGAACCGGTGGCGGGTCGTGCCCTGCTGGGTGGGATGCTCAAGGCCTCGCTTCTGTCCCTGTCCGTCGTCGCGCTGGTCGTCACGGTCAGCGCCCCCTTGCTCGTCCGCGTCCTCGCTCCCGGGTTCGGAGACGAGTCATCGGCTCTGACGGCGGCGCTCCTGCGTATCCGAGCGCCGGCGCTGCTGTTTGCCGGGTTCGTGACCCTTGCCCGCATCGCCCTCGAGCACCGCTCGGAGTTCGGGCTGGCCGTCTTCACCCAGAAGGTCGTGCCCGCCGTCTCGGCGTTCGCGCTGCTCTGGCTCCTCGGGGAGAGGGCTACGATCAGCGACGTGGCCTGGATCGGTCTGGGTTCGGCCGGTGCGGGCGCCATCCTGCTGCTGGTCGTCCGGCCCGCGCTCCTCCGGGGATCCACACTGGCCGCACTCCGTAGCGGTCGGGTGCGGGGCGCCCTGCGGGACTGGGCGCGCTTCAGCCAGAGCACCGCAGCCACGTTCTTCGGGGAGTGGGCGTTTCGTGTCGGCGCCTCGATCCTCCCTGTCGGGATGTTCTCGGCGGTGCTCTATGGCCGCATGGTGCACGACGTCATGCACGGGGCCATCAACGATCCCGCATCCACCGTCACGCTCCCCCATCTGGCCCGGGCGCACGAGTCCGGAGGCGTCCAGACGGCCGGCGAGCTCCTCCGCAGGAGGGTCCTGCAGCTGGTGGCCGTAACGGCGCCGCTTGCGACTCTGGTCGCCATTCTGGCGCCCTGGATCGTCGCGATCTTGTTTGGGCGGGGGCGATTCGCCGAGGACGGGATGCAGGGTGCCACCGCTCTGGCGCTCGCGATCTTCACCGCGGGCTTCCTGGTGCAGGGGGTCAACCAGTTGCTGTTCGCGGGCGCCTACGCCATCGGAGCCAGCGAACGAGTGAATGGCGTCAACGTGATCGGACACGCCGGCCGCGCCTTGCTCCTGATCCCGCTCGTCTGGGCCTTCGGTCTCGTCGGGCTGGTCGGGGCCCAGGTGGCGATGAACGTGTCCGTGCTCGTCCTGGTGATCGCGACCTGGCCGGCGGAGTTGGGACTCCGAGGAGGGGACCACGGAGCCGGGCTTTGGCGGGGCGTCGGGAGGGTGGCGCTGGCGGTGGTGCCGGCGGCGGCGCTCGCTTTGGCGGTGCTGGGACGGATCGGGGAGCCCATGACCCACGGGCTCGGCGGCCGGCTCCTCGTGGTCACTGCGGTGACCCTGGGATTCGTGGTGATCTACGTCGTCGTCGCCGCCTGGTTGGGTGCGCCGGTCCGCGAAGGGTGGACGGCGCTCCGGGGCGCGCTCGGCCAATCTGGCATGGACCCTGCGGCCTCCGACTCGGACGCGTTCGCCCCGTAGCACCCCCGCTACGCCGGCTCTTCGAACGCACAACCTCAACGGAGGCGGCAGCCATGCGCCGCGCAACCTGGGTTCTCTGCTTGCTGTTGCTGGCCCCCCGTCCGGCCCAGGGCCAGGCGGCCACGGCGGACGCGTCGCAAGAGGCGACCACGCGGGAGCACCGGGTCCAACCCGGGGAGACCCTTTGGTCCATCTCGCGAGCCTACTTCGGAAATCCCTTCGAGTGGCGCGCCATCCTCGAGGCGAACAAGGAGCGTGTCGCCAACCCCAATTGGATCGAGCCGGGGCTGGTGCTGACGATTCCCGCCGCGACCCCCACCGCGGCCCCCACCGCGATCGCCGAGGGGAGCGCGACCGAGCCCTCCGGCCGAACGAACGAGAGCGCCGCGGCCGTCCAGGGGATTCAGGTCACGACCGTCCCGCGCCGACCGGACGCGGCGGTGCCGGCCGCGGTGGCGACGCCCCCTCGGCAGACGGCCCTCGGGGAACGGTCGCAGGCTAGCGAGCGAGCGACGTCGCCCTACGGGGCCCGGTCCATCTTCTACGACGACGGAGCGCGCGGCGGCACCACGGGGGTGGTCCGCACCTCCAGCTCGCGAGTGGCGGACGCGGCGGTCCTCCGCACGGCCGTCCCCCGGGACGTGTTCTACGCCGCCGGATGGCTGATCCCCGTGGACGGCCACTTCGGACACGTCGGGCGCGTGGCAGGGTTCGCCACCGATGCCCGCGGGCGAGCGTCCGATCGCTGGGCCGCGCTACCCTACGACGAGCTCGAGCTGCGCTTCGACGGAGCCGGTGCGAATGTCGGTGATCGGTTCACCACCTTCCGGGTGGGGCCCGAGATCGAATACATCGGACACGTGGCGCGGCCAACCGGCATCGTCACCGTGACCCGGGTCACCGCTGACGGGGCGGTCGCCGTCCTCTCCGATGAATATGCGCGGGTTCAGAAGGGCGACCTGCTCTCTCCGCTCGCCGGGTACCCCCTCGTGGGTGGCGCCACCGCCGAGGCGACCGGCCGCGACCTGACGGGCCGCGTGCTGACCTTCCAGGAGGCGCACCTGGTGAAGTCCCTCGGGGCAGTAGCGTTCATCGATCTCGGCCGAGAGAGCGGCGTTTCGGTCGGGGACGAGTTCACCGTGCACGCGGGGGTTCGTCGGGGAGGACGGGTGGAAGCCGACAGCCCGATCCTGGGCCGGCTACAGGTGGTCGGCGTTCACGACAGCCACTCCGCTGCCCGCATCACCGACGTGAGGGGATCGCTGACCGCCGAGTTGCTCGCCGTGCGCTTGGTGGCACAGATGCGCTAGCTCCAACGAAGCCCAGTCTGGATGCCCGCCACTGTGCACGGCATTGCAGACTTCCGCGGCACCCACCAGGACGTACCGTTGACATCTGCGCACGGGGTGTAACTTTCCCGTGTCGCTTTCGCGGGGCGGGGCGGGAGAGGCCGAAAGCCGGCAACTCCCGCCCTCCGCATATCGGAAGGGAAGTGCGTGGGATCGTCCAATCGGCGTGTGTTGGTGACTGGGGGAGCGGGCTTCATCGGCTCGCACGTGGCGGAGGCCTACTTGGCACGCGGTTCTGAGGTCTGGATCGTGGACGACCTGTCCAGCGGCAAGCGGTCGAATGTCCCGGCCGGTGCGGAGCTCGTCGAGATGGGCATTGGCGATGCCGCTCTCGCCGAGCTCTTCCGCGACGTTCGCTTCGATCTCGTGAACCACCACGCGGCGCAGATCGACGTCCGAGCGTCGGTGGCCGACCCCCAGGCGGATGCGCGCACCAACGTGCTCGGTCTGGTCAACGTGGCGGAGTGCTGCCGGGCCGTGGGGACGTCCCGGATGATCTTCGTCTCGTCGGGCGGGGTCGTCTACGGCGAGCCGGAGCACCGGCCTACCGGAGAGCGCGAGCCCAAGGACCCGCGCTCGCCCTACGGCGTCACCAAGATGGCCGGCGAGCTCTACCTCAACTACTACCGCAAGGTGCACGGGCTCGAGTACGTGTCACTCCGCTACTCCAATGTCTACGGCCCTCGCCAGGACCCGCACGGTGAGGCCGGCGTCATCGCTATCTTCTCCCAGCGTCTCCTGGACGAGGAGCCCCTGATCATCTTCGGGGACGGGGAACAGACGCGGGACTACGTGTACGTGAAGGATGTGGTGAGCGCGAACATGCGCGCGTCCGATCTATCTCTGGGGGACAACTCGGACATGGACGAGGTGGCGTTCAACGTGGGGACCGGGGTGGGGACCACCGTGAACCGTCTGGCCGACAACCTGGAGGAGATTGCCGGCGTGCGACCGGGACGCGAGTACCGGTCTGAGCGCGTCGGCGAGCTTCGGCACTCCACGCTCGACAATTCGACGCTGACGGCGCGCGGCTGGGCGCCCAAGTTCGCGCTGACCGACGGCCTGCGCGCGACCTTCGAGCACATCGCCGCGACGCGGGGGACGACGTGATTCTCGCGACCGCCCTGTTGGCCCAGGGGCGTCCGCCCGAGACCGCGCTGGACATGATCCTGGGGGCGGACTTGCCGACGAGCGTTGTCTTGCTCGTCCTGGCCGTCATGTCGTTCGCCTCCTGGATCCTGATCTTCTGGAAGGCCCGCCAGTTCCAGACCGTCCATCGCCAGGGGGCGCGCTTTTTCGAGACCGTCTCACAGGCCCGTACCCTCGACGAGGTCTACCGGGCCCTGGTTGGTCTCCCGGACTCGCCCTTCGGGCGCGTCTTCCGCTCGGGCATGAACTTCTTCGGCGAGATCCAGCCGGGGGTGCTCCACGGCGAGAGAACCGGACAGGGCCTTTCGCTGACGCACCTCGAGGCGCTTCGCATGGTCATGGAGAAGGAGGAAGCGGAGGAGCGCGACACCCTGGCCGAAGGCCTCCCCTGGCTGGCGATCATCGGGTCGATCTCACCGCTGCTCGGTCTCATGGGGACGGTGATCGGCATCATGAACGCGTTCCTGGGGATCGCGGCGGCGGGATCGGCGAACATCGGGGCGGTCGCACCCGGCGTGGCCCAGGCTCTGATCACGACGGTGGTGGGGCTTTTCGTGGCCATTCCCGCGGTCATCGGGTACAACCATTTCGCGTCACGGCTCGACCTGTTCGTCGGAGAGCTCGACGGCTTTTCCTCCGAGTTCATAGGAACGCTGGCGCGCGAAGGGAAGGTCTGAGGTGCTCGGGCCTCGGCCTCGACGCTGGCACCCGAGGCGTTAGGAGACCGTGCGGACCGTTCGAGACAAGTCGCGGCGGGGGCTGCCCCTCAGGGCCGAAATCAACGTCACCAGCCTGGTGGACGTGGCCTTCACGCTCCTCGTGATCTTCATCATCACCGCGCCGATCATGCAGGGCGGCATCGAGGTCGCGGTGCCCAACGCGGACATCGCGCCCCTGACCGCCGACCAGGAGCCCGTGATCGTCTCCATCGAGGCGGACGGCACCACGTACATCGGCGATCAAGAAGTGACGGGCGCGGATTTCGAGACCCTGCTGGCCCGGGTCGTGGAGGCCCGGCGCGCAAGCACGGTGTTCGTCCGAGGCGATTCCCTGGCCGCCTACGGGCTCGTCGCTCGCGCCATCGCCGGCGTCCAGGGCCTCGGCGACGTGAGCATCAGCCTGGTGCTCGAGCAGCGGCGCCGGAGCCGCTGACATGTTTCACCGACGAGCGGGGGGGCCGGACCGCCGCGCGGTACTGCAATCGGCGTCCGTCCATATCTCCCTGTTCGTGATCGCCTGGGCGGCCACGGCGTTTCGGTCGCCGCCGATCGAGTACGAGACGGTCATGATCCAGATCATGTCCCCGCCCGCGGTACAGGCTCAGGAGGTGGTGGAGAGCGCGCCGCCCGAGGAGCTCGAGGTCGACATGCCGGACCCCGAGCCCGAGGAAGAGCCGCTACCGGTCGAGCAGGAAACGCCCCCGCCCCCGCCCGAGCGTCCCCGCACGGAGCCCCGTCCCGCCGAGGCCCCCAGGGAGGAGCGGACGCCCACCACGACCGAGGAAACGACCGAGCAGCGCGACACGGGTGAGGGGATCGAGACCCGCCTCGAGGGCCTGATCCGCGACTACCCCGAGTACTGGAACCGCATCATCCGGGAGATCAGCCGCTGCTTTCGCGGGAGCCGAGAGGCCCACCGCGGCACGTTCCGCTTCACGATCCACCGGGACGGGACCGTTTCCGACATCGACGTGGTAGAATCGTCCGGCAGCCTGGCATTCGAGATCAACGCCATCGAGGCGATCGAATGTGCCGGTCGGGGTCGCCTCGGCCCGTTGCCCAACGACTTCCAGTACGAGACACTTCCGGTGCTGTTTTCGTTCGAGCCCAGGGGCCGATGACACGCACGTCGCCGTCCAGAGCCGCCGCGCCGCCGTCCCGCAGTCGAGCTCCCCGTCCCGCGGCGACCGCCGTGCTGTCGCTGGCCATGGTCGTCCTCGGGCAACTGCCGGGGACCGTGTCCGCGCAGGACGTGGAGGCACGCTTCCCCGGCGTGCGGCTGGGTCTCGTATACGAGGCCGGCTCGGGCCGGCAGGGGTTGGCCGTGAAGCCATTCGCGGGACGCTTCGGCGGCGACGCGATCGCTTCCCAGGTCGAGGCCATCATCGGGCGGGACCTGCGCTACTCGGACCGATTCGCGGTGATCGATTCCCTCCCCGCCTCGATGGCGGACAGCGGCGTCAACTACGGCATCTGGGACGCGCTCGGCGCGGTCTATCTCGTCACGGGACAGGTGGAGGGGGCAGGCACGCGCTTCGTGCTCGACCTCGAGGTCCACGACGTGACCTACGGGCAGCTCATGCAGCGTGGGCGCTTCCAGATTCCGAACCCCGACGACGCCAACTTCCGCATGGCGGTCCACATCGCGTCCGACGCGGTCGTGCGCTGGGTCACGGGAGAGCCGGGCATGGCTGCGAGCCGCATCGCGTTCGCGCGCGAGGGGAGGGCCAAGGAAATCTGGGTGGTCGACTCCGACGGAGAGAATCTCCGCCGGCTGACCGGTGCGGGATCGATCACGCTGTCGCCCGACTGGTCGCCGGACGGGCGCCGCATGATCTACACGTCCTTCCGTGGCGACGGCGATCCCCGTCTGTTCGAGCTGGATCTCACGACCGGGCGCGAGCGGCGGATCGAGCCCGGAGTGGACGGGCTCCACATGACGCCGTCCTATCACCCGGACGGACAGGTGATCGCGTTCTCGGCGGTCGGGGGCAACAACCCGGGGATCTACACGTACAACTTGAGCCGCAACTGCTGCCTGTCCAAGCTGACGGGCAGCCGCCGCTCGGACGACATCTCACCGACGTACTCGCCGGACGGACGCAACATCGCGTTCATGTCCAACCGCCTCGCGGGCACCGCCTCGCCTCAGATCCACCTGATGCCCGCCGGGGGTGGGGAACCGGATCTCCTGTCTCCGTACGAGTTCCGGAGCGGCGGGTACTACACGTCCCCGGAGTGGTCGCCGGTCACCGACCGTGTGGTCTTCCATGGGCGGATCGGACGGGGACGCTACCAGATCCTGGTTTCCGAGGTCGCCGACCGCGGGCGCCGCCTGGTTCAGCTCACGTCCGAGGGGAACAACGAGGACCCGAGCTGGGCACCCGACGGACGGCACATCGTGTTCGTGGGCGAGCGGAGCTACGGGTTCGGGCTGATGGTCGTGGATGCCGTGACTGGCGCGACCCGATTGGTGGTCCCGAGCGTGCGCGCGGACGTGCCTGCCTGGTCCCCTTCGCTGGAAGCCACGACGCAGGAGGCGTTGCGCGCCGGATCGCGTTAGATTACATGGCTTATGGAGCGGACCCCACCCGTCGTGGAGCAGGGGCGCTCCGGAACCCACCTGTCGTGGTTGCGCGAGCGCCACGACCACACCCCAACCTTCAGGATACCGGGATGATCGATCGCCGAATCGCGGTGTGCATGTTGGCGGCAGGCGCGCTGGGCTTTGCAGCCTGCGGTAGCGACCCGCCCCCGCCACCCCCAGAGCCGGAACCGCCACCCGCTCAGCAGCCCGTGAACCAGGACTCGATCGATGCCGAGCGGCAGCGGATCGCGGACTCCATCCGGGCTGTGCGCGAGCGTGAAGAGGATATGCGCAGGGCCAGGGCGAGTCTGGTAGAGATGGTCTTCTTCGACTACGACAGGTCGGAGATCACTTCGGACGCCGAGCGCGTGCTGCGCGCCAAGCTCGAGGTGCTGCGGGCGTTTCCCGCGGTGCAGCTCCGGATTGCCGGCCACGCAGACGATCGGGGCTCGACGGAGTACAACCTGGCGCTCGGGAGCCGCCGGGCCGAGAGCGTGCGCCAGTTCTTCGTGACGTTCGGCATTCCGGCATCACGGTTCAGTACCACGTCGTTCGGTGAGGAGCGTCCGCTCGAGCAGGGGACCACCGAAGCCGCTTACGCGAGGAACCGGCGAGCCGAGTTCCAGGTCACGGCCGGGGAGAACACGATCCGGTGAGTACCTGCAGGGCCCCTTCCCGGGGCATGGGCCGGCACGGTCGGCGAGTGGTCCGGGGAGGGGCGCTGGGACTGGTGGTGTGGGCCGCCTTGGCGGCCAGCGCCTGTGCCACGAAGCAGGATCTCCGCGACCTGCGTGCGGAGATGCGTGCACAGACCGCGCGGCAGGACACGGCCCTGGTGAGGATTCAGAATCTGATCCAGCAGCTCGATGCGTCCATCCAGTCGCAGACACGGCAGAGTTTCGACTCGCGCGCCGAGCTCATGCGACAGCTCCTCAACATCGAGGAGCAGATGATCCAGGTGCAGGAGCTCTCGGGTCAGAACCAGCGGACACTCGCCCAGCTGCGTGACCAGGTGGAGTCGCGCAGAGATCGGCTGAACGAGCCGGTGGGCACACCGGGCGGCCAGCCGGTTCCGGACCTCGACCAGGCGGAGGACGACTTCGACGCCGCCCTCCAGGTCTACAACCGAGGCTCGATGTCGGCGGCCCGACGCGGCTTCGAGACGTTCCTCCAGCGGTACGCGACGCACGAGCTCGCGCCGGACGCCCATTTCTATTTGGCGGACGTGCTCCAGTCCATCGAGGGAGAAGAGGCGGCGCTGGACGAATTCCTCAAGATCCCGGCACGGTTCCCGACGTCTTCCCGGGTTCCGGATGCACTGGTCCGAGCTGGAGTGATCGAGCAGGGCCGAGACAACCTGGCCGCGGCGCGCCGCTACTACCAACGGGTCGTGAATACCTATCCCGACTCGGGCGCGGCCACGCAGGCCCGCGAGCGGCTCGCCGAGATCGGCTAGCGCGCCCCAGAGACTCCCGGGTACTCGCACGTGCGCTGCCCCAAATGCGACGGCACCCGCAACCGGGTCGTGGATACGCGCACGTCGAGAGGGGGGCGCGCCGTACGGCGGCGCCGGGAGTGTGAGATCTGCGACCGGCGCTTCACCACCTACGAGTTCGTCGAAGAGCGCCCCATCCAGGTGCTCAAGCGCGGGGGTGAGACAGAGGAGTTCGATCGGGCCAAGCTGCTGCGCAGCCTGACGGCCGCGTGCGCCAAGCGCCCCTTCTCGGCCGAGGAGATCGACGGCCTGGTGGAGGAGATCGAGGAGGAGGTTTCCCGGAGCGCCGGCGTCGAGGTGGCGAGCTCCCGACTCAGCGAGATGGTCATGAACCGCCTCAAGGCGCGTGATCGCGTGGCCTACGTACGCTATGCCTCCGTGTACCGGAACTTCCGCGACCTGGATGAGTTCCAAGACTTCGTGGCGGACGTGCGGGCCCGCCAACGCCGCGAGCAGCTTTCTCGGGACCAGGTCGAGCTGCCCCTCCTGGATTTGGCTCTGGACGGTAATGAGGAGGACTCACAGCCCGAAGGGTGAAATGCCCTTTCTGGACCACCTCGAGGAATTGCGTTGGCGCATCCTCTGGTCGGTCATTGCCGTCTTCCTGGGCGCCCTCCTGGGCTTCGTGATCGTCCACAAGCTCGGCGTAATGCAGATCCTGATCGACCCGATCGTGGAGCACCTGCCCGAGGGCAAGCTGCTCATGCTGTCCCCCACCGACGGGTTCTTCGTCACGCTCAAGCTGGGGCTCGTGGTCGGCCTCATCCTGGTGTTCCCGATCCTGGTGTACCAGGTCTGGAGCTTCCTGTCGCCCGCTCTGGAGCCGCAGGAGAAGAAGGTCATCGTGCCCAGCCTCTACTTCGGGCTGCTCCTCTTCGCCGCGGGCGTGGCCATGGCGTACTTCATAGCCCTGCCGGTCACCATCCCGTTCCTGCTCGGATTCCAGACCGAGTTCCTGGCGGCCAACCTCGAGGTCAACCGCTACATGGGGTTCGTCACCAAGCTGTTGATCGGCTTCGGGGTGGTGTTCGAGCTTCCGGTGGTGATCATGATCCTGAGCGCCCTCGGCCTGGTCACCCCCACGTTCCTGCGGGACAAGCGTCGCCATGCCATCGTGCTCATAACGATCCTGGCGAGCTTCCTGTCTCCGGGCGATGTGATCACGGTCACGGTGCTGATGATGGTGCCGCTCATCTTCCTCTACGAGGTGAGCATCCTGTTGTCCCAGGTGATCTACCGTCGCCGGGAGGCCAATCGGATCCAGCCGCCCGCGGAGCCGCCCCCCGGGGCCGTGGAGGTCGGGGGGTGACCGGGGGCGGGCGTCGCCAGGCGCGTCGCAGCGCGCTCGGAGCGACGCTCGCGCTGATGGCCTTGGCGGCCGCGACCAGCGCGGTCGCGCCCGCGGGGTTGGCCGGGCAGGCGGTCTCCGATTCAGCGCGGGCGCAGGTCCTGGACCGGATGCGCCGGCTGGCACGGCCACCGGGCATGGACTCCACGCTCCTGCTGCCCGACACGGCCCGGCGAACCGCCGCAGCGCCCAGCGCGTCCGCCGGGTCCGATTCCATCGCTCGGGAGCTCCTGGCGCTACCGGAATTCCGGGTGACCCGCTATGAGGGAGCGGGGGCGCGGTTCGAGGCGATCGACCGGCAGCTCCATCTGCTCGGCTCGGAGTCGCGTCGGGCCAGGGTCATTCAGGAGGGATTCGAGCTCTCGGCGGACTCCGCCATCCATTACGACGAGCCGCGGGGGCGGGTCCGGTCCCAAGGGCAAGCCGAGTTCACCCGACCGGGCGGCGACCCGGTGGCCACGCGGAGCCTCATCTACGACATCAACCAGGACCGGGGCACGGCCCTGGGGGCGGTGACGACCTACTCCCAGGGCGCCAACTGGCGCGTGACTGCGGACCTCAACTCCATCACGCCTCGAGAGGCCTGGGGGGTGCACGCGATCCTGACGTCCTGCGAGCTCGAGGAGCCGCACTACCACTTCCGTACGGGCCAGGTGAAGTTCATCAACGACGAGTGGTTCATCGCCCGCAACGTCACCCTGCGCTTCGCCGACGTTCCGGTGCTGTGGCTACCCTTCATCGCCCAGGGCATGAGCGACGGCCGCTCGAGCGGTCTGCTCACGCCGCGGTTCAGCATCAACGACATCGTTCGCACGTCCAGCGGATACAGCCGTCGCGTGTCGAACCTCGGCTTCTACTGGGCGATGAGCGACTACTCGGACATGTCGCTCGCGTTGGACTGGTGGAGCGATCGCTTCCTCGGGCTCAACGGGACGCTCGGCTACAACTGGTCCCGGCAGTTCCTGCAGGGGAGCATCAACTATCGGCAGTACTGGCCCACGGGCGGTGGCCGGGAGCTGGCCTTCAACACCCGCCACGATTGGGACATGGACGAGCGCACCCATCTCGGGATCACGGCCGCGTACGCGTCGAGCTCGGACTTCGTGCGCGACAACTCGTTCGACCCTCGCGAGCTCACACAGTCCATACGCTCGGACGGCGGGATCAGCCGCCGATTCGATTGGGGCTCGGTCAACGTGGGTGCCAACCGCTCGCAGGAGCTCTCCAACGACCGGGTGGAGCTGACGCTTCCCACGGCATCGCTGTCGCTCTCTCCCATCACGTTTTTCCGCGCGGCCGGCACCAGCGCTCGCTGGTACAACAACATCACGTGGTCCGGCGGTGGCCAGTACAGCCGCCGTCTGACCGACCAGGCGCAGGTGGTGGGCGATCCGTTCTCCTTCGGAGCCGCCGACCGCGGCACGACCACCGCGTCGGTACGGTCCTCGTTCACCGTCGGTGCGCTGTCCCTGGGCCAGTCGATGAACCTCACGGAGAGCTCGACCTTCGACGTCCCCCTGTCGTTCCTCCAGTACGACACCCTCGGGCCGCCGCCCGAGGGGATCCGGGACATCGCCCAATCGCAGGTGACCTGGTCCGCCTCCGTGGACTACCAGCAGAACCTGATCGGCTCCCTCACGATCACCCCGCAGCTCTCGCTCAACGGCAGCCTGATCCGCTCGGACACGATCGACGCTGCCAGCTCCTACGTGGCGGGACCGCAGCGCCTCAACATGGGCGCCACGGCCAAGATGGACATCTACGGCTTCTGGCCCGGATTCGGGAACTTCGAGCAGGTCCGGCACAAGATCTCGCCGCAGTTCGTGTACGCGTGGAGCCCTGAGGTGATCCCGACCGAGTTGCAGCAGCAGGTGTTCCGGGGCACGCGGCTCATCCAGGCAACGAACACCGTGGGCATCACGATCAACAACACGTTCGAGGCCAAGCTGCGGGCACCGGAGGACTCGGCCGCCGCGACGGCAGCCGCCGACTCCGCTGCCGCCGACTCGACGGCCATCGCTCCGCCCGCGCCCCTGGTGCCGCTCGGTAGGCGCGGCGCACCGGCGGGCCAGGAAGGTGGGCCTGCACGCGCTCCGCAGAGCCGCACGGTGACGTTGCTCGGCATCAGCACCAGCGCGGTGCAGTACGATTTCGTGGCGGACTCGACCGGGCGCTGGGAGGACGGCTTCCAGACGACGCGGCTCTCCAACCAGATAACCTCCGACTATCTCCGTGGCCTGAACGTCACGATGGAGCACGATCTCTTCGAGACCGTGAGCGCGGGTGGGGAGAGCGGCGAGGGCATCGGCGCGGCCACGTCGAAGCGGTTCGCCCCCCATCTTGCGCGCCTCAACCTGGGGTTCTCACTGGGGGCCAACTCGACCGTGATCCGTTGGCTGACCCGGCTGACGGGAGCCCCGGCGCGAGCGTCCGATCCCGAGGCCGAGCCGGAGACTCCGACCGACGAGGACCTCGACCCGGGGGAGGCCGCCATCATCCCGCGGGCGGACGACCCGTTCGGCGCGGTTCGGCGTGACCCCTTCAACGACGGGCGCCCGCGGACGCGGGGAGGTGGCTGGAGCGCCAACCTCACGTACTCGCTCCAGCGTCCACGCGGCGAGGGCGTCGATTCCAATCAGCTTCTCACGGCCAACGTGCGGTTCCAGCCCACGGAACTCTGGACCGTGTCCTGGCGCACCTCGTACGACGTCAACGTCGGTGGTTTCCTGGATCACGTCGTTCGCCTGACGCGCGACCTGCACCGCTGGGAGGCCAACTTCGACTTCCGCCAGACCCTCACCGGGAACTGGACGTTCCGCTTCGAGGTGGCGCTGCGGGACAACCGGGACCTGAAGCTCGACTACGAGCAGCGCGGGCTGGACGAGCAGAGCAGCCTGTTCCGCTAGGCCCACGCCGGAGGTCCTCGCGGGACGCGTGGCGCTGACCTCCTGGCCGCCGGCTCCCTGTCCCACGGAGAGGACAGTCTTCAGCCGGTGCCAAATCGTAAGTCTTTACATATCAACCAAATACGTCACGGTACGTCCCCTGCACCCGTCGGGACTCAGCGAGCGTCACGATTGGAACGGAGGCAGCGATGCGGTGGATGGCGGGTGTGACGATGCTGGCGATGGTCACGGGAGGCGTGGGCTGTCAAGACGACGGGTTCTTCGTGGGTGGGGATCCCGCGCCTCCCGTGAACCTGCAGGCGAGCTATTTCGGTCAGGCGGTGCACATCACGTGGGAGCTCTCCTCCGGCTGGAACGGGGAGTCGTTCCGCGTCTACGGCAAGCGCCTGAGCGATCCCGAGTACTTCCTGATCGCCGAGGTCACCAATTGCTCGGGCGGGCAGTGCTCCTATACGGACGTCAACATCGTCTCCGGCGTTTCCTACGAGTACTACGTGTCCGCGGTGGATCCGAGCTCGGGTCTCGAGACGGCCAGCCAGAACTCCGTCGTGGTCGACGTACCCGGTGCGGCCGCGCCTGCGGTACCCACCGGGGTGCTGGCCATCGCACTGGACAAGGCCGTGTACCTGGCGTGGGACGCCAACGCGCGCTCGGGTAACGGTTTCTCGTTCTACCGCGTCTACCTCGAGGAGGGACAGGACCTCTTCCTGCTCGGTGAGACGGACTCGGAAGGGTTTCTCGATCTTCTGATCCCGAACGGGACCACGGCGACGTATCGGGTCACTGCCGTCGACGAGAACGGGCACGAGAGCGCATTCAGCGCCGGAGCTTCCGGGACGCCCCGCCCGGACTTCCATGGTGAGTGGATCTACGTCTATCAGGACCAACCCGGCGTCTCTGGCTTCCGTTTCCAGGAGTTCGACGACGTCGATCCGCTCCTGGACGGTGACGACGTCGATCGGCATTTCCGGCTGGAAGCGGACGCGGCCGGCTGGTGGCTGGTTCCCGGTCCTGGCACCGAGATCCACGCGCAGGGGTTCGTGACCACCTCTCTCAAGTGCGGCGTGGCGGCCGACCCCGGGTGTGCCTCGCTCGACATCGCGCCGACCACGGGCTACACGTCGCAGGACGTGGGCGTGTTCGATCAGACCACGTATCCCATGCGAGTCGTCGGCGACGACGGGCAGGTCCACTATGCCGCGATCCGCGTCCAGCTGCTGGGTGCCGATCAGGACGGCAACGGGATCATGATCTTCGATTGGGCCTACCAGCTGCAAGCGGGGAACCCCAACCTGGAGCCCGTGTCGCGGCCGATTCAGTTGCGCTGACGGCTTCCCGGTCCCGGACCAGCGACGAGCGGCCGAGCGGCCGAGCGGCCGACGCGGCGCTGGTGGGGTCAGCGAGGTCAGGTAGGATCGAGGGGGTGCCCGTCGGCGGGTGCCCCCTCGTCGCACGTTGTGCACGCTGTTGACCGCCACGGGGGGCGGATACCTTCCCGCAATGCGGTCGCTCTTCCAGACGGTTCCGAACTTCAGCGAAGGACGTGACCCCGCCGTTCTAACGGCCCTCGTGGACGCAATGACGGCCGAGGGAGGCGAGCTGCTGGATTGGTCGGCCGACCCCGACCACCACCGGGCCGTACTCACCTACGTGGGCGAGGCCGACGTCGTCCTGAAGGCGGCGTTGGCCGCGGCGCGAGTGGCGATGGATCGTATCGATCTGACGGGGCACGACGGGGTTCACCCCCGCGTCGGAGCGCTCGATGTGCTGCCGTTCGTTCCGCTCTTCGGGGCCGACCCCGGCGACGCCGTCGAGCTCGCCCTGCGGGCCGCCGACCAATTGGCCGGTTTGGGGATCCCGTCCTACCTCTACGGGTGGGCAGCCTCGGACCCGGAGCGTGGGCTGGCCGAGCTGCGTCGGGGGGGGTTCGAGGCCCTCCGTGAAGGCTATCCCGAGGGGCGAGAGCCGAACCGCGTCCCGCCGGATTGGAGTCACCCGGGGGCCCACCCCACGGCCGGTGTGACCTGCGTGGGGGCCCGTCCCGGGCTTTTGGCCTGGAACGTGTATGTCGAAGGTCTCGAGAACCGGGATCTCAAGGAGATCGCGGCGGCAATTCGTGAGCGCGGCGGCGGATTTCAGGGGCTGAGGGCCCTCGGACTCGTGCTTCCGCGGCGGGAACGGATGCAGATTTCCATGAACCTCGAGGATCTGGAGCGCACGTCTCCGTTCCGAGTGTTCCGCGAGATCGAGCGTTTGGTGGCGGCAAGGGGGGGACGGGTGACCGAGACCGAAGTGATCGGCATGGCGCCCGACGAGCTCGTGCTTCCAGCGGCGGCCGACAGGCTCGCGCTGCTCCATTTGGAGCCGGGCAGGCTCCTGTCGGCCCGTCTGGCTCGCGTTGTCGCTTCGATGGAGGCGTCCGGCCCCCACGCCTGAGAGACCAGACCCGAACGTCCGACCCGCACGGGTGAGCGTGCGAGGGTCGGCCACCGCGAACGGACGGATACAGGTCGCATGAGCATCGAAGCACTGAAGGAACAGGCTCGGAATCACGAGCAGAAAGAAGACTGGGCCAAAGCGCTCGAGGCGTATCAGGAGGCCATCGCGCGCCAGCGGGACGAGGACCAGCCCGATCTGGGCCTGTACAACCGCGCCGGCGACCTCTCCACCCGACTGAACGACAAGCTCGGTGCCATCGGGCACTACGAGCGGGCAGTGGAGCTGTACCTGGAGTCCGAGCTACCCAACAACGCCATCGCGATCCTCAAGAAGATCCTGCGCAACATCCCCGATCGGTCCGAGGTCTACCTGCGCATCGGGCAGATCCGTGCAGCCCAGGGTTTCCTCACCGACGCCCGCGACAACTTCCTCAAGTATGCCGAGCAAATGCAGCATGCCGGCAACATGGAGGAGGCATTCCGGGCGCTCTCGGAGTTCGCCGAGCTGGCGCCCGACGACGTGGACACGCGGCTGGCGCTGGCCGAGCAGTTCAAGGCGCACGAGCGTACGCGGGACGCCCTCGATCAATTGCTCCGGGCCCGACAGACGTTGGTCGGCCGCGGCGATGTGGATGCCGCGGCGGCGATTGGCGAGCGGATCCTCGAGATCGATCCCGATGCGGTGCTGACCGAGGTGTCCGCGCCGACAGCGCCGACAGCGCCGACCGCGTCGAGCGCGCCGACCTCGGCCGAGACGTCGTACGGGGATGTCGAGCTCAGTTACGGCGATCCTGAAGCCGCCATCGACCACACCCCCGAGCCGGCCGTTGACGGGATCGACTTCGATGGTGACTTCGGCTCCGAGGGCCTGGAGGACGACGCGGAGGAGCACACCGAACCCGTGGAAGCCGCCATCCAGGAGCCGGATGCGGCCACATTCGACGACGTGCTCCAGCTCGACGACTTCGAGCCCACATCCGCCGCGATGCCGGAGCTCGACTACGCCGACGGGACTGACTCGGAGCTCGATCCGGCGGAGGAGACGCTCCCGTTCCCCGGGTCAGACTCGCACATCGACCCACCGGAAACCGAGTCGGCGCCCTCGGACGCGGAACCCCTCGTGCTGGACGAGTCCGACGATGGAGTCTTAGGCGACCTCGACCTGCAGGCCGACGACGACGGCGCATCGCCCGGTCACTCCTGGGAAGAGACGGTCGATGCCGAGCCCCACTCCGACGCACCCGCGCTTGCCGCGGAGGAGCCCGAGCTGCCCGTCGACTCTTTCGTGCTCGATGACGACGCCGTGGTGCTCGACGCCGAAACCACGTGGGATGACGAGGACGACGCTCGCGAGATCGACACGATCGCGCTCGACGCCCCCGAGGCCGATGCGCCAGCAGACGACGACGAAGCCGACGTGTTGCTCGCGGGAAGCCTGGAGGCCGCGTTCATCAACTTCGACGAGCTCGACGCCGCCAAGGCTGCTGCCGATGCCGCCGCCGAAGAGGCCGCCGAAGAGGCCGCCGAACAGGCTGCCGTGGCCGCTGCCGATAGCGAGGCCGCTGCCACCGCCGAGGCCGAAGCCTTCGACTGGACGACCGCAGATGACGTGGACACGTCCATGGCGGAAGACGTCGGGGTGGCCGGCGCCGACACTTCAACACCGAGTTGGGACTCCGAGCTGAACGACGATCCGGCGGACTTCGAGGAGGGCGAAGGCGCTCCTCTGGCGGACGAGGGCGCGGTCGCGGTGGAGACCACCGACTTTGAGGCGCTCGAGTTCGGGGCGGCGGAAGTCGGCGTTGACGAGTGGGTGGGCGCGGACGAGTCCGCCCTCGATGAAGAGGCCGAGGGCGCGCAGGATGAGGCCCGGGATGGTGGGGACACCACGTGGGCGCACGAGTTCGAGCTGGAAAGCGTCCAGTTCGACTCGATGGACGAGGGCGACCTCCGCGAGTACGTGGACGCGCACCCCGACGCCGGCTCGGCCTGGGAGCATCTCGGGCGCCTGGTGGTGGCACGGGGCGATCAGTCGGATGCCGCCGAGGCCTTCGAGCGGGCACACCACGCCTTTGCGGCCGGCCGCGACTTCCACAGCGCGATGCGCAACGTGCGCGAGTTGCTGCTCATCGACCCCGATAGCGTCGCCCAGCACCAGCGGCTGGTCGAGTACGCCCACCGCGGCGACGATCGAACGCTATTGGTGTCGGCGTTCCTCGAGCTGGGCGATTGCCTGCGGCGCACCGGCGAGCCGGAGAAGTCGGACGCCGTGTACGAGAAGGTCCTGGAAATCGACCCGGCCAACCGGCGGGCGCGCGTCGCGCTCGGCGTCGTGGACTCGGGCGAGACGGCGGAAGCTCCCGAGGAATCCTACGTCGACCTGGGCTCGATGATCCTCGAGAAGACCGAGAAGACCACGCGCTGGACGGTCGAGACCGGGGACCCCACCGGGGACGAAGAGTTCGATTTCCAGGACATGTTGAAGCAGTTCCGGGCCAAGGTCGCGGAGCACGTGGACGTGGACGACGTCCAGGCGCATTACGACCTGGGAACGGCCTACAAGGAGATGGGGCTGCTGGACGAGGCCATCAGCGAGTTCCAGCAGGCGCTCCGGGCCGACGGGCAAAACCTGGCGACATACGAGCTTTTAGGTCAAACTTTCATGGAGAAGGGTCAACCCGAGGTGGCGATTCGGACGCTCTCACGCGCGACCGAAATGCCGTTCGACGTTGAAGACGAGCTTCTGGGCATCTACTACTATCTGGGTCGGGCGCACGAAGAGCTCGGCAACAGCGACGATGCCGTGGAGTACTACGAGAAAGTCTTCGCGCTCGACATCAACTTCGAGGACGTGACCGAGCGACTGCGATCGCTCCGATGAACTCCAATGAGAGGCAGGCCCCCGCGTGCAGCCGACGGTCAATCCAGGGACCCTCCTCCGGGAGGCGGCTGCGCAACTCGCGGCGATCCAGGGCCCCGTCCGAGGTAGGCTCTCCCAAGTAGCGGAGGAGCTCGAGCGGATCGTCGTCTCCGACTTCGGGATGCTCCAGGACGTCAACGAGCACCTCCTGCTCATGCGGGGCAAGCTCCTCCGGCCAACCCTGCTGCTGCTCGCCAACGAGGTCGGCGATCAGCCGAGCGACAACGCCGTCACCCTGGCCGCCGTGGTCGAGTTGGTCCACCTGGCCACACTGGTCCACGACGATGCCGTCGACCATTCGGTCCTCCGTCGGGGCCTCCCGACGGTCAACTCGGTGTGGACGCACCAGGTGGCCATCATCATGGGTGACTATCTCTACAGCCGCGCGGTGACCGAGCTGGCCAAGCTGGGCAACCTCGAGGCCGTGCGTGCCCTGGCCACTGCCGCCAACGAGATGAGCATCGGCGAGATGCGTCAGTTGACGTCCTACGACGCCCTCGACTTCACGGAAGAGGACTACACCGAGCTCATCGCCGCGAAGACGGCGTCGCTCATGGCGGCGGCCTGCGAGATGGGCGCACTGGCCGGCGTCCCGGATTATCGCGGTTCACTCCGCCGGTTCGGCCACCACCTGGGCATGGCCTTCCAGATTGCAGACGACCTCCTGGACTACACGAGCTCGCAGGCGATCACGGGGAAGCCGACGGGCCACGATCTGCGGGAGCATAAGGTGACCCTTCCGCTCGTCGATGCCATGAAGCGGGCGAGTCCTGGCGAGATTGGTGAGATCCGGGCCCTGTTCGGCAGCCCCGAGCCCGAGGATCGGCAGATTCAGAAGGTGGTCGAGATCGTCGAGGATCGTGGCGGGTTGGACTACGCGCGCCGGCGCGCGTCGGAGTACGGCGAGCTCGCCGAGCACGCCCTGGAGGAACTCGATGGCGGCGAAGCCGTAGAGGTTTTGCGCGAATCGATCTCCTACGCCATCCATCGCGCGAACTGAGTCGTCCGTGACCCTACTTTCCGAGGTTTCCTGAGTGGCTGGCGGTCTCGTCGGTGTCAGCGACCCGAGGCTACGGTCGCTCTCCCGTGTGGCGTGGACGCTCGTTCTGGGAATGTTCCTCGGGGGTCTGCTCACCAAGCTCTCGGAGCTCTTCCTGCCGGAGAGCGCCGCTCGCAGCTTCCTGACCACCTCCGTGGCGGCGTCGATCGAGACGTTCTCGGTCGACCTGGTGGCCGTGGGCTTCACGATCGGCCCGATCTGGATTACTCTCAACGTGTTGACCCTGGTCGGGATCGGGATCGTGGCACTGGTGGCCCGTTCCTGGCTCTGACCGTGCCCCTCGCGCCGGCTTCGACGCTGGGGCCCTGACCAGGAGGAGTACCATGGGAATCGGTGGCCTGGGGATGTGGGAGATCATGCTGATCTTCCTGATCATCCTGCTCGTATTCGGCGCCAAGCGGCTTCCGGAGATCGGCTCGTCGCTCGGCAAGGGCATTCGCGAATTCAAGGGCTCGATCCGGGAGATCGAGCGCGAGCTCAAGGTGCCCGACCTGCCGCCTCCGACCCCTCCCGTACAGTCGGACGCGACCCAGGACGTGGAAAGCGAGTCCGAAGACGGTGGCGAGCCGAAGCGGCTGACGCCCTCCGCGTAGGGACCCGCCGCCCGGGTACCCCCGGATACCCCCGGGTAGTCGGGGCAGGGCGCGCCTACCCGTCGCGCGCGCTGTTGGTTGCTAGCGTCCGACCCCGAACACGCCGCCCATCGGGACCTGGTCCTCGGTCTGCTGCAATACCTCGTCCCGCTGATCCACGATCCGCGCGTTCTGGCGAAGCCCTTCGAGCCAATCGGCGAACCTCCGCTGACCGATTTGGTTGATGGCGAGCAGCCGCTGCTGCTCCTTCTGCTCCAGCCATGAGGCCGAGTCGGCGGAGATGCGCTCCACGACCTCGAGGATGAAGGCATCCTGCGCCGTCGTGACGAGGCCACTGCGCCTCCCCTGCGGGAGGCCGAAGGCCGCTCCGATCGCGGCATTGTGACGACCCATCCCCGGGACGAAGTCGTTGCGCGTGAACGGCTCCGACATCTGCACCTGTCGGCCGAGGGCTTCGGCGATCTGCTCGATGGAGGCGCCCGCGGGCAGACTGGCGATGGCCGCCTCGGCCTCCGCCACCGCCATCCGGACCTTG